>JAYUSZ010000074.1:0-40417 GCA_043755435.1 Bryobacterales bacterium
GTGATTTCGGAACCTGTTTCCGTGATGGTGGAATTTTCAACAGCATCCGCGGTGAAGGTCATATTCATTTCAACCAGTTGGGCATAAAGCTTCGATTGCAGGCTACCCTTCTCCACTTGAGGCTTTGGCGCTGGAGGTGGCGGAGGCGGTGGTGGAGCGGGCCGTGCAGCAGGGGAGCTGGTAGCTCGTGGAGGGGGCAAAGTGTAACTTACCGGAGCGTCGTTACTTGCTACCGGCCGAGCGGCAGTAGACGGTCCAAGATTGGCAATTGCTTCCTCAATGGCTTGCAACTTTCCGGCGTGAACCAAGCGCAGAAGACCCAGCTCTAAATGTAGGCGGGGCTGCAAGGAATACTGAAGCTGCTTGAATAAGTCGAGCGTGAGGTTCAGGTAGCGTGTCAAGTCTTCTTCAGAAAACCGTGCGGAGATTTCGGCCATCCGCTGCTGTTCGCGAGCGGAAGCGGCGACTAAGCGCGTGCCAACACCGGTGATTCTTACCACTAAGAGGTTGCGGAAGTAGCGGCCCAGTTCGCGGCAAAAGTGTTGCAGGCTGGCACCGTTGCGTTCCAGTTCGCCGACAATTTCCAGCATTTTCGAAGCAGCATTGGATTGCAATGCGTCGGTGATTTGGCCCATCATGTCCAGCGAGAAAAGGCCGAGCAATCCGCGGACCTGTTCGGTGACCAGCGTATTGCCGCAGCAGGCAATAGCTTGATCCAGCGCCGAAAGCGAATCACGGACGCTGCCTTCGCCAGCGTGGGCAAGCAACGCCAGGGCGTCCTCATCGGCGGTGATGCCTTCCTGCTCGCAAATCCATTGCATGCGCTTGACGAGGTCCTGGAAATCAACGGAGCGGAAGCTGAACTGCTGGCAGCGGGACCCGATGGTGACGGGAATCTTATGGGATTCCGTAGTGCAAAGGATAAACACCGCCCATTCCGGCGGCTCTTCCAAGGTTTTCAACAAAGCATTAAAAGCTTCGCTGGTGATTTGGTGCGCTTCGTCGACGATGAAGACTTTGAAGCGATCGCGAGCAGGACGGTAGCGAACGCTTTCCCGCAATTCCCGCATTTCGTTGATGCCACGGTTGGAAGCGGCGTCGATTTCAATAACGTCCACGGAATTACCAGCGGTGACTTCGCGGCAACTAGCGCAATTGTCGCAGGGGGTATTAGTGGGGCCTTCGATGCAGTTCAGGCAGCGCGCCATGATGCGGGCGACGGTGGTTTTGCCGGTGCCGCGCTGCCCGGCGAAGATGTAGCCGTGGGCGATGCGCGAGGCGGTGATGGCATTCTCCAGGGTGGTGCGGACGTGCTCCTGGCTAACGAGTTCCGAGAATGCTTGAGGGCGATACTTCCGGGCGATGACTTGGTACATGCCGATGAAATTTATCAGACCCCGGGTGATCCGCGGCACACAGGAATCACCACTACCGTTGCTTCCTTCCGGATCTGGCGGGGTTCGCAGCTACCCATTGCACGAAGCCCGGAGCCTGAGTATTCATGGTAGCATTTCGGGTTTGGTTGAGGATGTTTTTTGTCTACAATTGTGAATGGTTAGGGGAGTTGATCGTGTCCCAAGAAATCTTCTCCGTAGAGTTCGAAATTCAGGTGCTCATCAGTCATTGGTCTTAATGCCGCAAGATTCGATACCTTTTTTATGATTCCCCACATCCCGATCCAGGATGCCAAAAGGACTAGTATGCTAAGAGCGAATGGAAGCGAGTATGGTCTCAGCAGTAGTTCGGAGCGGCTGTCCATGATTGCCAGCACGATTACGGGGAGCTTCGTACTCCAATTTCAATAACTCGAATGACTGGTTCTTGAATTCACCATTTACGGTTTGTCAAAATTCCCACGAATCGGTATCCCCGGACAAAATGCACCGAACGCGAAATGTTGCGCTTTTCTTCAGTTCGAATGGGATTCAGCCAAGGCGCAATCCAATGTCAAGAATGGTTTCCTGGATCGACAACTCCGGCAAATTCTGGGCTAGGGGCAGACCGCAAGGCTGTGCGGTTTCGTGTGAAACTTCGTTGGGAGAGTGCTCAGCCATTGATCGATTCCGGTAAGCGGAAACGGTCGAAGCAAGCGGAGGTTTATTATATTGTGAGTGCCTCAGGCTTGCCGGTGCTGGAGCCATATGAAGAGCCGAAAGAAGCGGCTTTGGAGGAGCAAGTGGCGGTTGAAAGCGCAAATCGGCGAAAGCCAATCACTGTTCGTCTGAAGGAAAACACCATGCTGGAGCGCAAGGGGAAAGATCTTATCTATCCTGAGATTGAAGGCAGTGGGATGCGGGTTTCCGATATCCCTGTTTCTGCGCGAAGGGCATCCCATCACGCTGGAGGATAAAAAGTGGTGTTCCATAAGAAATTTCGTTCTGAGGATTTTTCGTGCTAAGAGACATGGTGTACGATGGCAAGTTGGAACTGTAACTTAATAAAGGAGATTCGATGACGCGTAGAAGCCTGTCGATGTTATTATGCTCCGCGCCTTGGCTAAGGGCTGCAGATGCGTGGAAGGAAAAGAAGGCTGCTGATTGGAGCCCAAATGATATCAAGAAGCTAGGCACCAATTCCCCCTGGGCCAAGGAAACACTTGTGTCCATGGGGTCAGGTCCGGGGCGCGGTGGCCCGGGGGCTGAATCCAGTGGAGGCGGGGGCCGCAAAGGGGGCGGTGGAGGCATGGCTGGCGGTGGCGGGATGGGTGGAGATATGGGCGGTGGGGGAATGGGGGGCGGCGGAGGCCGCGGAGGCGGAGGTGGTGGTGGAATGGAAGGCGGCGGCGGAATGGGCGGTGGTATGCCTCAGATAAAGGCCGTCATCCGTTGGGAAAGTGCGCAGCCTTTTCTTGATGCCGCCAAAAGACAACGATCGCAGGAGGCCGAGAAGTATTACATTGTCAGCGTCACGGGCCTGCCAATGATGGACAGACAGCCTCGCTCGCAACCGGATGGCAAACAAGCGGATGTAAAGAAGATGCCTTCCCCCGAAGATCGGCGCAAGGCCATGATCGCCCGGATGAAAGAGAGCACGATGCTTGAGCGCAAGGGGAAAGACCCAATCTATCCAGAGCGTGTAGAATTGCTGGAGACCAACGGAGGTGGCAGGCTGTTGGTGTTTCTATTCCCGCGAGAAGGGCAAGCGATAATGGCGGCGGACAAAGAAGTGACGTTCCGCACAAAAATGGGGGCCATGGAATTGAAGACGAAATTTCCTTTGAAAGACATGACTTACGAAGGAAAGCTGGAATTGTAGAACTTCAAAGGCGTCGTGGTACTGACGCAGTGTCACGAAACGGTTACACTAAACCCTTATGGACATTTTTACGGGCAATATGGGTTGGATTGAAGTGATTTGCGGCCCTATGTTTTCCGGCAAGAGCGAAGAACTGATCCGCCGACTGCGCCGTGCCAGAATCGCCAGGAAACGAGTGCAAGTTTTCAAACCGGTAATAGATGACCGTTACTCAGAATATGAAATCGTTTCGCATTCTGATTCACGGATTCCTGCTGAAGTTGTAGCCAATGCGAAGGAGATCCTCACCAAGCTGGATTGGCGTACGGAAGTGGTTGCGGTAGATGAGGCCAACTTCATGGGTCCTGAACTGGTGGAGATTGCCCAGCAACTGGCCGACAGCGGCAAGAAGGTTTTGATCGCTGGACTGGACACGGATTATTTGGGCAGGCCTTTTCATCCGATGCCTGAACTGCTGGCAGTGGCGGAATCGATTACAAAGATGCTGGCGATCTGCATGCGCTGCGGGAATCCTGCCAAGCACACGCAGAGGCTGGGTGGCGGCGAGGACTTGATCGTGGTTGGAGCCGGCGGACTTTACGAAGCGCGCTGCCGCCGCTGCTTTGAGGCGGGCATTCCCAAGCAGGAAGCTTTTGACTTCAAAGTAGCCAAAGAGCGGGCAACGGCCGGGGTTTGAATTCTAGCGAAATGCTTTGAATTTATTCTTGAATTTATCTTTAAACTTTACTATTTTTGGCGCAACCACAAACTGGCAGTAAGATTGGTTTGAGTTAGAGAAGTAATAACTTTGATGGTAGTCCTCTGCGGGGAAGAACTGCGAAGCCATCTGAACTTCGGTGACAATTGGCCCATCAAACAGGTCCGCTACCTCATCGAGCATCGCCATGGCTTCGGATTGCTGGGCAGAGGTTTGGCAGAAAATCGCGGAACGATATTGGGTGCCGGAATCGTTCCCCTGCCTGTTTAGAGTTGTGGGATCGTGGATTGTGAAGAAGACGGACAGGATTTCCCGTAGAGTGGTAACGGTTGGGTCGAATGTGAGTTGGACCACTTCGGCATGTCCGGTGGTACCGGTGCAGATCTGTTTGTAGGTTGGGTTATCCACCTGGCCGCCCATGTAGCCTGACACACAGGACATCACTCCATCCATTTGTTTATAAACGCCTTCCAGGCACCAAAAGCAGCCTCCACCAAGCGTGATTACTTCTTTGTTTCCCATGATTCTGGTCTCCTTACTCAAGCATCGCAGATTTGGCTTTACTTCTACGACAGCTGTGCTAATATCAGGGCGATCAGTCTAAATCGTGGCCCAGTACTTGCCATTAATAAATGCTACTGTCCTTATCCTAACCTGGAGGTGGACCATGTTCGACAATTTAGACGACCAAATCCGCAAAGATACGCAAGCCTCGTCGAGCAATACGGAACGGGCAATGGTATGGGTTGCCGTTACGGTGATCACTTTGCTGGCATTTGGAGCCGTATACTACGGCATCCATAACTTAAGTTAAAACAATAACTTAAGCAATTTGGTTGCGCGCCTTGGCTGACGCTCAATTAAGCGGAGCAAGGTACTGAGGACCAATCTGTGCCATAACCATCTTTACTCTTTGGCCATAGAATGGAAAGCGGTTGTAGGTGCTGAGTTTCTGGTCTAGGGTCTTGCCTTTATAGAAATGGGAACTTGCTAGTTCTTCCCCTACTACGTGGATGCCCGCCTGGATGGTTGGAAATGGGATGTCACCATTAGCCCAGCCGAATATGTTGTTGTTATGGTAGGCTTTACCGCCAGTAGACTCAATGAAAGCAATGCCTGGCAGCAACCTCCAATCGAGGCCATTTGTGTCGGAGGCAACGAGGAATTCCACAGACAGGTTACTGATGGGGCACTCTTTCTCTGTAAAAAACTTCTTTAGGAGAGCCAAACGAGGATCCTTGGCATACTTCTGCTCCATGGAAATCGGCCTTGGGCAAGTGTATTTGGGTTGGGCGGCAATGTTCGCCGCTGGGGGAAGAATGATTGTGAATAGAACTATACTCTTGGAAACTACTTGTCTCAATAGCGAAACCTCTCTAATAAATTTTCGGCCCGGAGTACAACTCAGTCTTGTTTAGGCCTTGCGACTTAAGGGCTCGAAGCCCTCTTTTTGCGGATCAATTAGGAAGGAACAACATGATGTAATTATAGCACAATAAGGTGAAGATAGATAGCAAAAATGGTCAATATCGACAATAGAGAAATAGCTTTATTTATCAATTACTTAGAGAAATTCTTACTATGAAGCCGGAAACCGTTTCAGGGGTTAATTTTTTACTAATATTGACGTAAACCTCTAACCCATGCAGTTTTATTGTTAATGCCGATAGACATTGGTATGATTGTGTCATCGTCAACAGAAACAACCCTTTGAGCCACTTCACTAGCTTCTAAGTATTTACTATTCCTATTAAATTGGCTCTCTGAAGGAAGGTCGGTCGAGCAATTTTACTGTTTCTTCAAGAGGAATTCGACCGATCGCGGAGACCCAACACTTGCCATTTTCATCTTCAATTCCGAACCAGTTTGCGCACCTTCATAGTTCATGGCCATGGAGGTGCCTCCCAAGTTCATGGTTACTTTGAAGCGGATGACGCCGTTTTCGATTTTGCCATCGGTTATAGGCACTTCGCCACGGAACCCTTGCATGGTCCCGCTTAGAGTTGTGCCCTCCGCTTTGAAGTCGAAGGCGATATCTCTCATGTTTCCATCACGACCGGGTAACTGACCTTTCCATTTACCGTCGATATCGGCAGCAGAAAGGTTAACCATCATAATCCCGGCAAGTACCGCGAAACGTAAGAGCTTCATTGTTCTTAACCTTCCTGGGTAATTAGATGCCTACCGGTGAGGTAAAGTTGCACTACGGCTTTGCTTGGGGAGTCCTAACCGAAATATGGATCTCGCGCAGGTTCTTATCAGGAACGGTAGAGGGTGCGTCACACATCAAATCGATGCCCTTGTTAGTCTTTGGGAATGGGATGACGTCACGAATCGAGGTCATGCCACATAGGATCATGACAAGGCGATCCAGCCCCAAAGCGATGCCTCCGTGTGGTGGTGCCCCAAACTCCAGGGCTTCCAGAAGGAACCCAAACCGGCGTTTGGCTTCTTCTTCGCTGAATCCAAGGGCCGAGAATACTTTCGATTGAATGTCTCGGCGGTGAATTCGAATGGATCCGGAACCCAATTCCACGCCATTCAAAACGATGTCATACGACTTGGCGCGGCAACGGGCTGGGTCGTCGACAAGCTTGTCGATGTCTTCATCCAGCACCGAGGTGAATGGATGATGGGCTGCCGTCCAACGCTTATCTTCAGCGTCCCATTCAAACATTGGGAAATCGGCTACCCATAGGAACTTGAACACTTTGGGATCAAGCAGTTGATGACGATCGTTGAAGCGCCGGGCTGCTTCGAGGCGAAACTGCCCGCATGCCTTGAAAACAGTATGCTCGGGCAGATGACCTTCCGGTTCACCGGCCCAGGCGGCAAGCATTAATACGCTATCTTCGGCGATCCCGGCACGTTCGCGCACCCTGGCCATGGACTCTGGAAAATCTTTGTCAAGCCGCTTCATGTCGTCATAAACGCGGAGGCCAAGCGGCAAGCCGAAAGCGCGCAGGTCATCCCTTTCTTTGCGGGAGATTTGCCCCACTTTAGGAATGTGAATCGCAACCAGCGGCAGGTTGTTGCTGAATAACCCACAATCAGCAGGGAACAAATCATCCACCTGATGGAACGGTGGCAGCCGGAGGTCTGGCTTGTCAATGCCATAAGAACGGATTGCCTGTTCGTGGGTAATGCGCGGGAAGGGGGCTTCCAACTGATAGCCGGCCTCTTCAAATACCTTCACCAGCAGCGGTTCGATGACTTCAAAGATGCGGTCCTGTTGCGGGAAGCTCATCTCCAAATCGATTTGGGTGAACTCCGGTTGACGGTCTGCCCGAAGATCTTCGTCGCGGAAACATCGCACAATTTGGAAGTACTTTTCGTAGCCAGCCACCATCAACAACTGCTTGAAAATTTGGGGCGATTGGGGAAGAGCGTAAAACTGCCCCGGATTGATGCGGCTGGGCACCAGGAAATCGCGAGCTCCTTCCGGCGTCGACTTGGTCATGAAGGGAGTCTCTATTTCCAGGAACCCCATTTTGTTCAATTCCTGCCGGACCACGAAAGAGAGCTTGGAGCGCAGAATCATGTTCTTCTGCACACTGGGGCGGCGCAAATCCACATAGCGGTACTTCAGACGCGCGTCTTCGTTGATGTTATCGGCATCGTCCATGGGGAACGGCGGAGTCTTGCTTTCGTTGAGAATCCACACTTTGTCCACAAACAGCTCAACCTCACCGGTGGGAAGGTTGGGGTTAATGGTATCGGCCGTGCGAATGACCACTTTGCCTTCCACCGCAACCACATATTCGGATCGCAACATTTCCGCTTTTGCGTGGACCGCCGGGTCAATGTCGGATTCGAAAACGATTTGGGTAATGCCTTCGCGATCGCGCAGATGAATGAAGATGATGCCGCCCAAATCACGGCGGCGATGGACCCATCCCATCACTAATGCACGTTTGCCAGCATCGGCGGCCCGCAATTCTCCGCAGGTATGTGTTCGACGAAGATCGCCAAGAAAATCGAGTGGTACTTGTTCTGCCATATCAGTTATTAATTCTTCGAGGTCAAATTTTGGAGGAGTTCAGCGCGAGTCAAATTACGCTGATCTCCGGTAATCATGTTCTTCAATGCGTAGGTGCCAGCGTTGATTTCGTTATCGCCCAAAATCAAAGTGTTCTTCGCGCCGGCTTTGTTAGCCAATTCCATCAACCGCTTCAATTTCCCTTCCCCGACTTCGACAGATACTCCGCCCAAGCGCAGGTCACGGGCAAGCACTCCTGCGTGATTCAGAGCGGCATCGCCCATGGGGGCAATAAAAAGATCCAGAGACAGCGTTTCGGCGGCAGTGGTTTCTTCCACAATCATCACCAGCCGATCCTCACCAATGGAGAACCCCATACCGGGTGCGGGAACTTTCGAGCCTAGCATTTCGGCTAAGCCATTATAGCGGCCACCACCCATAACTGAGCTTTGGGCACCTAGCGCGCCATGGACAATTTCAAACGTTGTTCGGGTGTAGTAATCCAAACCACGAACCAATCTGGGCCGCACTTCGTAGGTGATACCACGGCTATCAAGGAACTGCCGAACCTCAGCGAAGTGCTTGGAGCATACCGGGCAAAGGTAGTCTAAGATGGACGGCAGCAGTTCAACATAGGGCTGATCTGCTGGCACCTTGCAATCGAGCACGCGTAGAGGATTGGTATCCGCTCGCCGCTGACAGTTTTCGCATAGGTGCTGCTTCATTTCCTGCAACTGGTCTCGCAATGCTGCGTTGAAACCGGGGCGGCAATCGGAGCAGCCCACTGAATTGATGATCAGGTGAAACCCTTCCACTCCGCACTGAGTGAGAATGGTAACCACCATCTCAATCACTTCAGCATCGGTGGCAGGAGTATCGGACCCAATCACTTCGGCGCCAATCTGGAAAAACTGCCGAAAACGGCCTTTTTGGGGACGTTCGCGGCGAAACATGGGACCCATGTAGTACAGTTTTTTGGGACCTGGAATCTGGTCCATGCGGTGTTCGATAAACGCACGGATTACGGAAGCTGTATTTTCAGGACGGAGGGTAATGGAAGTGCCGTCTTTATCTTCCCAGCTGTACATTTCCTTAGAAACGATGTCGGTTTCCTCGCCCACCCCGCGCGAAAACAGCGCTGTTTCCTCAAAGATTGGAGTGCGGATCTCCTGGTAGTTGTAACTGGCGAACACACGTCTGGAAATGGCCTCGACTCGATTCCAAACGGCGGAGGAGGGTGGCAGAATATCCCGGGTGCCTTTGATTGCTCGGATCATGAAGAGGCAACCACCATCTCAGCAAGGTACTCTCGGCTCAGTTCCACGTAATGATCGGCATTCACTCGAAACCGTTCCTGTTCCTCAGCGGAAACTTCGCGGCGGACTTTGGCTGGAACACCCATGGCCAGCGAACCGGCGGGGATTTCCATGCCTTCAGCCACCAGAGCTCCGGCGGCGATCACGGCACCAGCACCAATTTTTGCACCGTTCAGGACGATTGCTCCAATTCCAATTAATGCACCGTCCGCAACTGAGCAGCCATGCAACACGACAGAATGCCCTACGGTAACGCGGTTTCCAAGATGAAGAGGAAAGTCCCCTTCATCCACATGGAGCACAGCATTGTCCTGCACATTGGTTTCATCGCCGATCACGATGCGGTTAACGTCACCGCGCAAGGTTGCATTGCACCAAATGGACGACCGTTCCCCGAGGGTAACATCGCCGATAACTTGTGCGCTTGGATCGATATAAGCAGAGGGAGCAACGCGTGGCAGCACTCCGCGGAAAGCACGAATCATGAAACCTCTATGGTATCACGCAGCAGCCAAAGCTTCCGTGACGGGGAGCAGTTGGAAAGACTACTTTGAGGCTACGAGTTCCTGGAATGTACCTGCGTCAAATCCTACTAATAAAGTGCGGCCTTTACGAATGGTAGGAGCGCGTAAATTGCCGGTGGGACCGATGAGGAGTGCAAGCAGTTCAGCATTGTCGGGACGAGCTTGCTTTAAGTTGATGTGAATTACTTTCTTACCTTTGGTGGCATAGATTTCATCCACTTGCCCGATAAGCTTCAAGGCGTCCGATTCCCCCAGCTTATTCTTGCGGGCATCCAGCTGCACGACGGTCTTAACTTCATTTTTCGCAAGAAACTCTTGCGTTCTGGCACAGGTCATTCAACCAGGCCGGTGATAGCTCCAATCCAAACTTGCTTTCGCCATATTTGAATTAGTGTACCCGGATCAGCATCACGCCTGCTTGCTTGCGATCTGCGCCATAGCCGACGGCTTCAATAATGTTCGACTTTGGATTGATGCTCTGCAATACGGGATTCGGCTGCACTTGCCCAGGCTGGCCACCAGGGACCGGAGCCTGCGCCGGGACCGTTCCGACGAATGCAACACCTGGAGGATTCTCAATGATGCGCAGATCGCCGGTGACCAGATCGTAGATCAAGTAATTGGTACCAGCATTGTTGGGCTTGGTCCCGCGGGCTACAAGTTTACGAGTGGCAGGGAAGACGGAGGCAATGTTTACCGCAGCAAAGCCTTCTGGAGTAGGCATTAGGCGAGATGACGCCAATTCCAAATCGAAGAACACAATACCTGCGTCGCCATTCACCCGGTTGGTAGCCAGAGCAACCACGGCATTCAGGTCAGGAATGGTGCTGAGGTTGGTGAAAGATTGAACATCGGCCGGTAGATCGAAGCGGAAAGACGAATTAGTCACTCCATCAAAAACATAGAGAGTGTCTGACCGATTGGCGGTGCTGACATTGGCCCCATAAACATAGTCGTTCAGTTCGTTGGCGTTGTTGCCTGATGCGTTGAAGGCTCCAGAACCGGGCAAAGTAACAATAGCGGCTTCCTGCGCATTTAGGTTGAACGTTGCAAAACCCTGAGCTGGGCAGGGATTCTTGAAGGTAATATCGGAACTGGCTCCAGTGGCAACTGCAATACTTCTTGATAATTCCAACTGAAAGACACGCAGTTGATTGGAGCAGGCGGCAAAGAATGTTTTCTCGGGAAGGGGGTGGGCCTTGGCATTGCCCTGTTGCCCGATAGGGAACGAAACAAACGCATGTGACGATCCATCCGCTTTAGCGGCGACCACAATATATGTCCGCGAAGCCGCATCCTGAGTTGCAACTGCCCGGAAATTTGCAAGAGGATTCACAACGCCACCTGGAATTCCCGGGATCCCGGGAATTCCAGGGTTTCCGCCGCCACCGGGAACTACTGGTTGAGCCGGTGGAACAATGGGGACAAAGCCATCAGGAAAATCGCGGGTGGATTGCATTTTTCCAGTTGCATCCACGATAGCGAGCTTCGCTTTGGTTGGTTTATCGACGTTATCTCCAACAACCACGCCGAATAAACCGGCAGCCCATGCAAAGGGTGGGGAAATCGGTTCCTTAATACCGTCGCCAAGGTCGATCTTAGCCGTTAGCAGAGCAACTGGAATGCCGCCCACACCGCCAGCACCACCACCTCCGGGGACTCCTGGAATCCCCCCGATACCGCCGGCTGCGACATCGCGTAGTTCGCCGGTCTCAGAATCCAGTGTTTTCGCGGTAGGAGGCTGGCCGCTCAGAATTACCGTAAAATCACCGCGACCAGCAGAGCCGATTTGAGCACCAGAGGAAGGCAAGTCAATGGACATGGTTTCCGTCCGCGAAGGAGTATATAAAGCAACTTTGTTGGACACTCCAGTGGCCGCGTCGGCGGCTGGAGGGCCAATAAACGCCGCCAAGGCACTTCCGTCGTTCGCTGCTGTGAATGGAGATGCCTGGTTGCGATTGGCACCGGTCAGGCAGCTATCAATTTTGCTCCATTTTGCGTTGGTCATATCCGCCACGAACGATGGGTAACAACCATCGTCAGCGCGAGCCGCAGCAAGCCCGATGTAACCTGGACGCAAATCGCTGGGTGTAAAGCCCCTCAAGTCTGGAGTGCCAGTGGGAATCGGCAAAAATGTCATCGCTGGTTGGGACATTCGTTGATATAGGGTCCGGTTCGCATTGTTGTTGCCAACCTGAAGAGTAATGGCATCGCCAGGATTTGCGGTTCCTGGAAGTTCAATGGCAACATCGAATTCCCCTACGCGTTCTGAAGAAGCTGTGGCCTTAACATCAGCAACTACTCCACCAACCAAAGCGCGCAAGGCACCTCGGGGAACAGCTGGAGTCTCTTTTGATCCGGCAGTGCCAGTGGGAACATTCGGAGTTACAGGTCCCAAACCGCTGGCCCTAAGGACAATAGTATTTCCATTCACCGTAGCATCCGCCGCGCCGTAACCCAGGTCATCCATCGTTTTGATAGCTGTGAAAATGTTAATTACATTGAACCGTGCAGGGCGGCTCTGAACGTCGCCTCGCTTCACAATGAGATTCACTTGGCCGTTTGCAATTTCATAAGGAACTTGGGCAACAATTCTGCTGGGACCGGCGGAGTATATTGGGGATGGCCGATTGTTGATCAACACTTGAATTGCCGGGTCGCCGACGGAGGTGGGCCAAGGGGCGTCTTTGGCAACAATCGCATCCACCGGACCTAAATTCAGGCCATTAATCCAAATCAAGCCACCAGCAGCGACCGTTGTGGGCGCAGGAGTTTGAGTGAAGGCGTTGACCACCCCGCGTGGACTAACAACAGGAGCAGTTGGTGCCTGCCCCAATACCCTGCAAACGCAGATCAGGCTTAAAGTTAACTGGATTTTGCCCATACTTCGGTATAACACAAATGCCGTCATGAAGTTGCGCGGTATACTAGAGGTTTAACACCCTAATGAGCTCAACTGCTACAAATACACTGGACTGTCCGGTTGCAGCCACCAAAATCAACTATGTTCCGCTGATCTTGTTGTGTGTGGGGCACTTCTTCATCGATTTATATTCCAGCGCGCTGGGGGCATTTCAACCGCTTCTGGTTGCCAAGCACAACATGAGCCTTTCCCAGGCAGGAATTCTGGGTGGGGCTTTGGTTTTTTCAGCATCCCTGGCGCAACCACTTTACGGATACCTATCGGACCGCTATCGCAGCAAGCTGTTCTCTTGTTTGGCACCTGCTGTTGCCGGAATTTTTATTTCAGCGCTAGGAATGGCTCCCAGTTTCACTTTCATGGTGATTGCCGCATTACTTGGTGGCGCGGGGATCGCCAGTTTCCATCCGCAAGGTTCGGCGTGGGCCACTCTTGGCATTGAACAAAACCGCCAGCGCTGGTTTGCAGTCTTCATTTCTTCGGGAACGTTGGGCTATGCAATGGGACCATCGTTCTTTTCCTTCTTCTTGCCTAAGATTGGACTGGAACAAGGTTTGTGGCTGGCTGTCCCTGGTGTTGCTATCAGCGTGATGATGATGGCCAATCTGGTGCCACCTTCTTATGTGGGCGTCGCCAAGCACAAGTTTGAGTGGGCTCCGTTATGGGAAGTTCGCAAAACACTGTTCCTGCTTTACCTGCTGGTTTTCATCCGCAGCATTGTGCAGGTAACTTACGGACAGATGTTGCCGCTGTACCTGACAAAGGAACGGGGATTCACATACGGTGAAGCTACGGCAACCCTTAGCCTGTACCTGACAGCTGGTGCCCTCGGTGGATTCATCGGTGGGAGTTTGGCTGATCGCATGGGCGGCCGCAAAGTGATTCTGCTTTCCATGGCATTGTGCATTGCCCCACTAGCCATATTCTTCATGACAACTGGTTGGATTTCTGTTGCGTCGTTAACACTGGCCGGCTTGGTTCTGCTATTCACCATTCCGGTGAATGTTGTGATGGCCCAACAACTCGCCCCAAGTCAATCGGGTGTGATCTCGGCCCTTATGATGGGTTTTGCCTGGGGAACGGCAGGACTGATTTTCATTCCGCTCACCGGATGGGTCGGGGATCACTACTCCCTTGGAACAGCAATGTCCTCGCTGGCAGCATTTCCCATCATCGGCGCAGTCCTTGCTTGGATGCTGCCAAAGGAACTCTAAATGCCAAAGGCTATTTGCCTGCTCAGCGGAGGCCTGGATTCCGCTACCGTGTTAGCCATAGCACGCAGTCAGGGTTACGATTGCTACGCTCTTTCGTTTGATTACGGCCAGCGTCACAAGGTTGAGTTAGAGGCTGCGGTAAAGATTGCAAAGTCACTTCGAGCACAGGACCATCGGGTGGCCAATATTGATCTGCGGATGTTTGGCGGATCGGCTTTGACGGGCAATATTGAAGTTCCCAAACACCGGTCGACTGATGAAATGTCCCACGGTATTCCCATCACCTATGTACCTGCCCGTAACACTGTTTTTCTATCGTTCGCCATGGCTTGGGCGGAAGTGCTGGAAGCGAGCGACATTTTCATTGGCGTGAATGCTATTGACTATTCCGGGTACCCCGACTGCCGTCCTGAATTTGTAGCGGCGTTTGAATCCATGGCCAATTTGGCAACCAAGGCAGGCGTGGAAGGACGCACCAAGATCAAGATCCACGCGCCGCTGATGAAGTTGGATAAAGCTGGCATCATCCGTCTGGCGATGGACTTGAAAGTGGATTTGAAATTAACTCATAGTTGCTATGATCCTGACTCCTCCGGTCGCGCATGCGGCTTTTGTGATTCTTGCCTGCTGCGTCAAAAAGGCTTCGCTGAGGCAGGACTTTCCGACCCGGTGGAGTACGTTGTTTGAAAATCTCTGAGATCTTCTATTCGGTGCAAGGAGAAGGATCGCTCATTGGAGTTCCCAGCGTCTTTATCCGAACTTCTGGATGCAATTTGCGGTGCGCATGGTGCGACACTCCCTACACTTCCTGGAAACCGGAAGGTGAGGAAATGGGCATAGACCAGATTGTCAGTCAAACCCTGTCCTATGGTGCGGCGCACGTTGTCTTCACGGGTGGTGAGCCTTTAATTGCCCCACGGGCGAAGGAATTGACGGAGAAGCTGCGGGATCATGGGCTGCACATCACCATTGAAACAGCAGGCACAGTGGATGCCGATGTGGCTTGCAGTCTAATGTCGATCAGCCCTAAACTCAGCAACTCAACTCCAGAGGGCCCGTTTAAGGCGCAGCACGAAAGGCTGCGGATCAATGTTTCCGTTTTAGAAGCCTTGATGCGCTTCCCCTACCAACTGAAGTTTGTGGTTGCTGCACCAAGCGATATGGATGAAATACGGGAGTTGGTATCGCAACTGAATGCCCCGCCTGCTACTGTGATTTTAATGCCTGAAGGTACTGAAGCAAGGGTTTTGCATGAACGCAGTTTGTGGTTAGTGGAACTGGCCAAACAATTTGGATATCGCTTTTCCACGCGCCTTCATGTGGACCTGTATGGCCATCGCCGGGGAATTTGAAAAAGCATGCATCTTGACCTCGACATGGTTCTGCAGTGGGTGTCTCTTTACGGCCCAGCTGCGCTGTTTGTTCTACTGATCCTTGGAATCGTCGGCCTTCCCGTTCCAGATGAAACATTGATGGTCTTCTGCGGTGCACTGATCGGCAAGGGCACGCTGAATCCTTTGGCTACCTTTTCTGCTGCATTTGCGGGCAGCGTTTGTGGAATTACAATCAGCTACATTATTGGAAGAACTGCAGGCAAGCCGTTCCTGGACAAATTTGGCCCCTGGATGCACTTAACGCCGGCGCGACTGGAACAAGTCCACGAGTGGTTCCGCGGCTATGGTCACTGGAGCCTTACTTTTGGATACTTCATTCCTGGAGTTCGGCACTTCACAGCGGTTGTTGCTGGCATGACGAATCTGGAATATCCAGTGTTCGCACAGTATGCATATTCGGGTGCTTTGATTTGGGTTTCCACATTTCTAACGCTTGGCTACATCATTGGCGACACGTGGAGGACGGCTGCGGAAAATGCGCACCAAGTGGTGGGAGTGGCGGCCACAGTGATCGCCGTTGTGATTACCATTGTCTGGTTTGTGCGCAAGAAGCTGATTAAGAAACTATGAGAGTACTCACGGGATGGTTGGCAGTTCGGGTGTGGGTGCCCAGTTCCCCACCCCTACACCAGTTCGATCGTAACCCGGCGCCCCACCATCGCCGCAGCCCGTTGCAGGCTGCCGAGCGTAATGTCGTTCTTTGGATCAAGCAGACGATCAACCTGCGTACGACTCGTCTTGAGCAGCGTGGCCATTTTGTTCTTGGAGATTTTCTTTTTCTTCATGGCCTCGCCTAGCTGCCACGCAACGACATGCTTAACCGCCTGTGCTTGCGCCTCTTCGAAGACGCCCTCCTTCCTAAGGAAGTCATCAATGCTTGAACCCATGTGCTTCTTGCTCATTTCTCCAACTCCATCTTGCGCTTTCGCGCCGTTGCTAAATCCTCGTCCGGGGTGGCCCTCGTTTTCTTGATGAACCCGTGCAGTGCGACCAGATGCTGGCGGTAAAAGGCAAAGCAGCACGCGCGCCGACCGTGTCGTAGGCAGGTCTGTCCGCACTTCCCACAATCCGTTTCCCATCGGGCGGCACAGCGGCATGCCAACCGGCCAACGCCATTGCGCCCTCAGCAAATCCTTCCCTATCGCCTGGGGGGGAGATCCGGGGGGAGATCCGGGACGGTGGTAACATCTCCCGCAAAGAAACGCGGCGACAAAGGTTGGAGATCCGGGGAGATGTTACCACCGTCCCGGATCTCCCCCCCGTCCCATCTCCCCCCCGTCCCGGATCTCCACAATTCAGCTCGGTCACGGCCCTGAAGCGCATCGGAACCCCAACTATCAGCAATTGGTAAGGAATGCTATTCTGTGGGCTGGAAGATCCAACTGCTAAGCCTTAATCCAGCTATGCTTCGGGTCATCGGCCCAAGCGCCATAAGTGCGGCCCTCGCCACCTAGCACCCACGTATAGTTCAAAGTGTAACCAGGGCAAGCGACCACTGGATGATAGCCCCGTGGAATCAAAACTACGTCCCCATGCTCCACTGGGTAGGCATGATCGAATGGCTTCGGATCCGACGGATCTGTGTAGACCCGCATAAATCCAAACCCTTGTTTCGGCTCCAATTGAAAATAGTAAATTTCTTCCATGGGAACTTCTGACGGCGGATTGAATTGGTCATGTTTATGCGGCGGGCACGAAGACCATCCACCAGGACGATTAATCGTCTCTCCGCAAATCAAATGGGCAGCCGGAATGTTGTCGGCAATGTGCGTGTGCACGTCGCGAACCCAATTGTCCTTTCCTACGGACTTCGACATTACCGCAGCCCCATCAACATAAACAGGAGCAACTCCAGGCTTGCCTTCCGCCCCGCCAATGGTGATGCGTGCGGTGGCATTCAATGCCTGCAACTTCACTTTTGAACCCATAGGTGCATACAACATGGAATGCATTTGGCCCAAAGACGCGCGGGCTGGAACATCCACGGATAAATTTCCGTAAGGGCTGATCACTTCAACTCTCACTGGACCGGTGTAGAAATCCAGAGAAACCTCTTCGGGGCCGGTCTCAAAAGTGTGCTCCTTCATGGTTCCGCCAAGTTCAACAATCGTGAAGGAAAGGTACTTCATATCGCGGCCACGCCGCGCAATTTCGTAGACCCCAGGAGCTTCGCCAGGAGACGTAATATGCAGGTTCATCTATTCCACGGTATCATGACGCTTGCCGGTATCGATTTTCATGACTCTCCCTCGTCTTTACCCAATTGTTTCAACTGACGCTTTAGGAAAACTAAATATAGGACTGGAGCAAGCCTCTGCGGCACTCTTGGAAGCTGGGGTACAAATCCTCCAACTTCGCCACAAAGGCCACTGGTCACGGCGACTTTTCCAGCAAGCAGAATGGCTTCATGAGCAATGCCAGCAGGCTGGAATTGAGTTTGTGATTAATGACAGAGCTGATATTGCGCGAATCCTTGGGGCAACTTTGCATATAGGTCAAGATGACCTTTGCCCAACCGATGCGCGATCGGTTATTGGTTCAGCCCTTCGGCTAGGTTTCAGCACCCATAACGAACAACAGCTGATCGCGGCGGACGAGGAGCCAGTGGATTACCTTGCGCTGGGACCAATTTTTGGGACAGCCTCCAAGCAGAATCCAGACCCTACGGTCGGCTCCAAAGAATTGGCACGGCTGCGTCCTTTAACGCAGAAGCCATTGGTTGCAATCGGTGGGATACATCTTCAAAACATTGCTGAAGTATTTGAAGCCGGTGCCGATTCTGTTGCTATCATCAGTGGATTGCTTTCTGACCCGAATCGCATCCGGCAAACAACTGAACTATGGCTAAAAACACTTCACCGCCTTCCAGCACGCAGCTAGTCCAAGGACTGGGATTACTTGACGCCACCACGCTGGTGATGGGTTCCATGATCGGCTCCGGTGTCTTCATCGTAGCTGCTGATATTGGCCGGCAAGTTGGGTCGCCGGGCATGATGATGATGACCTGGGTGGTGACCGCCCTCATGTCGATTGCCGGGGCTTTAAGCTATGGCGAATTGGCTGCTGCCATGCCTCATGCTGGTGGTCAGTATGTTTATCTGAGGGAAGCGTTCGGCCCTCTCAGCGGCTTCCTTTATGGTTGGACTCTGATCTCCGTTGTTCAAACCGGTACGATTGCCGCCGTGGCTGTTGCCTGCGCCAAATTCGCGGGCGTTTTTTTTCCATGGATCTCAGCTTCCAATACGCTTCTGCCTTTATTGACTTCTCAACGACTAGTAGCAATTTGCCTGATTTTGTTCCTAACCTGGGTGAACACACGTGGGTTGCGCGCAGGAGCCATGGTTCAGAACGTATTTACATTCGCCAAAGTCAGCGCGCTGCTTGGCCTTATCATTGCGGCATTTACGGTGGGACGAAACCCGCAGGCCATTGAGTCTAACTTCGGCAACTTCTGGGGCAATGCCGGTTGGAATTGGGACACACTTCGGATTGCCGGCGTCGCCATGGTGGGGTCACTATTTTCGGCAGATTCCTGGAACAACGTAACTTTCACAGCAGCAGAAACTCGCAATCCCAAACGCAACCTGCCGCTTTCACTTGCCATAGGCGTCGGAAGCGTTTGTGCGCTTTATTTGGCGTGCAATTACGCGTACTTGTTAGTCCTGCCGTTTGAGGCAATCAAACACGCACCTGAAGATCGGGTAGGCACTGCAGTGGCCGCCGCAATTTCCAATTCCTACGGGGTCACCTTTATGGCCGCCGCAATTATGGTTTCCACTTTCGGGTGTATCAATGGTTTGATCATGTCCGCCTCGCGAGTGATTTACGCCATGTCCGTGGACAAACTGTTTTTCGCAGCAGCGGGCAAGATTGATTCCAAAACTAAAGCTCCGGTTTCAGCGCTGTGGATGCAGTGCGCCTGGGCATGCGCGTTAACACTGTCCGGTAGCTACGGAGATCTACTGGATTACGTTATCTTCGCCAATCTACTTTTCTACATCCTGACGATTGCATCGGTGATGGTTCTGCGGGTGAAACAGCCCGACCTGCCGCGTCCTTATCGTACCTTTGCCTACCCGATTCTGCCGTTGTTCTACATTGCTTCTGCGGGTTTCATTGAAGTGATGTTGCTGCTGTATAAGCCTAACTACACATGGCCAGGACTAGGACTTGTACTACTAGGAATTCCTATTTACTACCTCTGGAAATCGAGACAAATCGCTTGATTGTCCACTAGACTGAAGTGTTCCTATGCGAGCACAAGTCACAGTTTCCGATTCCGAATTGTGCAAGGCCACTGGCAAGACTTGGCAGCAATGGTCCGGTATTTTATTGGATGCGCCTGAAGACGCAGCGTTGTTTCTACGTCAAAACTATGGCATCAACGTATGGTGGAGCCATGCCATTGCCACGGCATTCCGAAAGCCAATTCAAAAGCAGTTGAGACTGCCAACTCAGCCCTCATTGAGCCAACTCTTCAAGGCATGCAACCAAAATCGAAGGCCGCCCGTCAATCTAAAGTCGCCGGGGAAGAAAGTTGCAACCCGTCTCTGGGAATTATGAGATTCGTCGGGTTATACTCAGGAAGTCCCCTCAAATCGGCTCAATTGAAAAGGAAAACTGAATGAAATTTACAAACCTATTGCCTGTTCTTGCCCTCAGCGCTGTTCTGTCGGTAACTGCCTTCGCGGCACCTAATTTTTCCGGCGAATGGAAACTGAACGCGGGTAAAAGTGATTTTGGCCCTATGCCCGCCCCAGAAAAACTGGTGATGAAGGTGGACCACAAAGAACCAGCTCTTACTGTTAAGAATGAACAGACCACCCAACAAGGCGAGATGAAGACCGAACAGACATACACTACTGACGGGAAAGAAAACAAGAACAAAAATCGCAACAATGAGATGATCTCCAAGTTGAAGTGGGAAGGTGATGCGCTTACCATTGATTCCAAATTGGACTTTCAAGGCAATGAAGTTACCTTGAAAGACAATTGGACCTTGTCCAGCGATGGCAAAGTGCTAACCATCAAACGCAAAATCGTAGCGCCACAAGGCGAGTTTGAAACACTTCAAGTTCTTGACAAGCAGTAAGCCGTGAAAAAGCTGTTCGTTTGTTCCACGCTGCTGTCTTTGTTATTTGCTCAACCCCGCCCTGCCGAAACATCGCCTCCTGCGACTTCGGCGGTGGCGGCGGTTAAACCTACTCCAGACGATCAACCCGTAGTTCGCCATCACACTTTGGCCATTGCAGGGAAGACGCTGAATTACAACACGACCACTGGCATGATGCCAATCCGCAATGCGGCTGGTGAAACTGAAGCCAATATTTTTTTCATCGCCTACACGCTGGACGGAACAACAGACCCTGCCAAGCGCAGGCTGCTATTTTCCTTCAACGGAGGCCCTGGCTCATCGTCCGTATGGCTGCATCTGGGAGCCCTTGGACCGAAGCGTGTTCCCATGAATGATGACGGAACCATGCCGCCGCCACCCTACAAGCTTGTTCCCAACGACTCTTCCTGGCTTCCCGATACGGATTTGGTTTTCATCGATCCGGTAGGCACTGGTTACAGCCGTGCAACCAAACCGGACCTGGCCAAGAAATTCTTTGGTGTTCAAGGCGACATTGAATCCGTGGGTGAATTTATTCGCCTCTACCTCACCCGCTACGAACGCTGGACCTCGCCACTGTTCCTGGCTGGAGAAAGTTACGGCACAACACGGGCTGCCGGTCTTTCGGGGTACTTGGCGGATCAGGGTATCGCGCTGAACGGCGTAAGCCTTATTTCAACTGTGCTCAATTTCCAAACCCTCCGATTTACGCGGGGGAACGATCTTCCTTTTCAGCTCTACCTGCCCTCGTACACGGCCACGGCCTGGTACCACAAACGGCTGGCTCCGGACTTGCAGAAGGACTTGAAGGCAACGCTGAAAGAAGTGGAACAGTGGGCCATCACCGGCTATGCCGAAGCTCTTGCCAAAGGTGATCGGCTGACGCCAGCGGAGCGCAAAGCAACCATTGCGAAGTTGGCGCGCTATACAGGACTTGATCCAAAGTACATCGACCAAAGCGAACTTCGGATTGAGATCATGCGCTTCATCCGCGAGTTGCAACGGGACGACAATATTATTGCCGGACGCTTAGATTCGCGGTTGACCGGACTTGGGCCACGATCGATCAGCCCAGTTGCCGAATCCGACCCCAGCAACAACGCGATTCGCCCGCCCTATACAGCGGCATTCAATCAATACGTCCGCACAGAACTGGGTTACAAAAACGACGCCACCTACTACATTCTGGGCGGTGGAATTGGCCGCTGGGATTGGGGGGTGGATACAGGCTTTGCCGACGTTTCCGATTCGCTACGCACAGCGTTTGCAAAGAATCCGCACATGAAACTCTACATCGGCGAAGGTTACTACGATCTGGCGACGCCTTACTTCGCAGCCGAGTACACGCTGAATCATTTGGGCCTCCACCCACAAGTGCGCGGCAATGTACGGACGCATCAGTATGAAGCGGGGCATATGTATTACATCCAGACCGATTCGTTGAAAAAGCTGCAACGGGATACAAAGTCGTTTCTGGAATGGGCCGCGCCGATTCAGTAATCGCCGTTACTGCGGCAACGCTGAGTTTAGAACTTTTTCAAATCCTGAATTATCTCCGCTCAGAAAGCTGCGGTGCGATGCGTCGTACATCTGATCTTGAGAAACGCGCGCCCAATTCAACTTGAAGCCGTTGCGCACTGCAAGTTGGCGGATGAACTCTCGCTGCGTTCGTCCGTTCCCATCGCGAAAAGGATGAATCGCGTTCAGTTCGCCAATGTAGTAGGCGGCGCGCTTTGCGAATTGGGCAACGTCGAGGCCTTCAATTTCAAGGTACCTTTCATTTCGGAGCTTGCCGAACAAGTCTTCCAGTGCCGGAGTAAGCATCGAGGCAAGGCAAAGTAGAACTGGTTCGATCTGGAGATGTCTACGGTCCGGAACTTTCCAGCCCAAGGATATACGTCTTGAAAGATGTGCTGGTGGATGGACTGAAGGTGCGGAACGTCGAGCTTCCCAGGCTTTTTATGGGCCAGCTCTACGACGCGCAAAGTCGTCATGTCCATTTCGAATTTTGCTAATCGTTCAGGATCTCGAATGTCGCGAAGATTTTTGAGAACCTCAGTTCCCGGGTAGACGTACGGGTCCATACTCTCTTTCAGCAAATTCGCCAATGGCTTTGCTCATTTGCTCCATGGTCAGTTCGCCATCCACGAACCGTTGAAAGATCGCCATGGCACCGGGAGAAGGCTCAAGCCCTTCCATGCGACCGCTGGCCAAAGCGTTGTCCATTTCCTGTGCACGTTCCGCCCGTCGAGTATCGGTTAAAACAGCCATACCTTATCTTACTCCTTACTGCTTCCCCGGTCCATACAAAACACGCCCTGGCCTAGCTTGTGTCATCTTCTGATCCTGCAACACAACTTTGCCATTAACCAGCACCGAATAGAACCCAACCGCATACTGATGGGGCTTCGCAAATTCCGATTTATCAGCAACCGTCGCCGGGTCAAACACGGCAATGTCAGCCTTCATTCCGGGACGCAGTATCTACACGTAGGTGGAAAACCTTGGCGATCCGACGTCTTGTAGTGTTCAGTGTTAATTACTTGCCCACAACCACAAGATCTTCAGTTGTAAGAACCTTCCCTGGGACAAGTGCACTAGTAGCAATCCAACCATCCTTAAGTGAGTGGGGCGATGGATCTAGGCCAACGAACACACCCTCGTCGCGAAGAAAGACTTGAATCACAGTACTTTTCTTGGTTCCTGTGCCGACTGTCTTTTTGGTACTAGGCAGCAATATGGCTGAGATGGGTTTGTCAACGATAAAGCCACATCCGAACTCTACAAGCTCAACTAGCTTTTTTCGGAGAGCGAGACCTGCTAAGGATTTTGTATCAATGTAGTCGCTGAGGCAACCCTCGTCCTTCGCAATGAACCCTGAAACATGAAACCCTTCAATCGTTCTAAGGTGCTTTGCCGCCGCGAGTGAAAACTCAACGGATTGAATGTCTGCCTGGCTGAAGGGCCACGGCTGCAAGAACGGAAATGTTGCGTTGTGAACGGAGTCTTTTTCAAGATCGCATGATCGGTCTTTACAGATGCTATCCAGAGAAAACTTTACTATTGAGCCATCTTTTTTGCGAACGGTTCCGGCGACGGAAACTCCCAGCAGCTTTTCGCCCGCCACATTTGCGACGGTAGCTTGGAAAACTGGAATGTCTTCTTTGAAATAGTTTGAGTACCGAAACATCTTGATGTTGCTAATCTTCAATAGGACGATGCCGCTGCGGTCCTTAACTTCATACGTCTGGCCGTAACCGACCGAGACAAAAAGCAACAGATATGCGAAGTAGCGTTTCATTTTTGATTAATCTTCCCTGTCAGCCTTTTGTAAGTCAGACGTTTTCCCAAACTTCCTTTACCTACAGACTTGAACCGTACTTCAATAATCTTACCCCTTACTGCTTCCCTGGTCCATACAAAACACGCCCCGGCCTTGCCGTTGTCATCTTCTGATCCTGCAGCACAACTTTGCCGTTAACCAGCACCGAATAGAACCCAACGGCATATTGATGTGGCTTGGCAAATTCAGATTTATCGGCAACCGTCGCTGGGTCAAACACCGCAATATCAGCCTTCATTCCTGGACGCAATAATCCTCGATCCATAATTCGAAATCGCGAGGCTGGAAGCGAAGTCATACGTCGCACCGCTTCTTCCAGCGTTAGTACTTTGCGGTCGCGCACGTAGCGTCCCAACACCCTGGCAAACGTCCCATAATTACGCGGATGGGGCACATCCTCGCCGAATTTTGGAATGCCGCCATCAGAGGCAATCATCGTATGGGGGTAACGCATGATTTGCTCTAAATCATCTTCCCCAATGGCGTGATAGATAGCCGAGCAGTTACCTTTCAATTGCAATTCCAACGCCGTCAGCGCGGCATTTTCAACCGTGACTTCCCTGCCCTGTGCCGCCGTTACTTCTGCCAGATTTTTCCCCGCCAAACTTCTATCGAACCCACAACTAGCCAACACAACGTTCTTAGGATCTCCAGCCCCTCGATCCTCCCGAATGTTCTGCGCCACCGTTGCCAGAATCCGCGCCCGCTGCTCTGGAGCATTCACCCGTTCTCGAAAAGCAGCCTGACCGCTTTCACGCGACCATTGCGGGAATAGGGCCGAAAGGCCCGTGGACGAAGCGGTATAGGGATATTGATCCAATGTGACATCCACTCCCCTTGCCCGAGCTTCTTCCACCAACTGCAAGGTAGCCTTGCTCAATCCCCAATTGGTCTTGCCAATAATTTTGTGATGAGTCACCTGCGTGGGCAAATGACCCTCCTCCCCAATGCGAATCGTCTCCCGCACGCTGTCCAAAATATTTGCCGCTTCATTGCGCATATGTGAAGTGTGGATGCCGCCTAAGGCTCCAACTACTTTGGCGATCTCCACAACTTCCTCGGTAGTAGAAAAGTTGCCTGGCAGATAGAACAATCCGGTGGAAAGTCCAAATGCCCCATCCAGCATTGCCTGCTGTGCCAGGGTCTTCATCTTGCCCATGTCTTCGCCGGTGGCCTTGCGATCTTTTAATCCCATCACTGTTTCCCGAATGCTGCCGTGGCCGACCATCGAACCAAAGTTCACAGTGCTGTGGGCGGCTGCAACCTGTTTCAGAAAAGGTGCCAATGGAATCGGAGAACTGCCGTCAGGGCCTTCAATAATTGTGGTGACGCCTTGGCGAATCTGATTCTCGGCAGCCGGGTTGTCCAGAATACCCCTTCGGCCATGGCTATGGGTATCAATAAACCCAGGAGTCACTGCCATTCCAGCTGCCTTAATCACAACCCTGGCTTGGGCTGGAAGGCTAGGGCCAACGTAGACAATGGAATCGCCACGCACTCCGACGTCGCCAAGAAACCAACCGGAACCAGTGCCGTCGATAATCCGGCCGTTTTGAATCAGAATGTCGTATTGAGGTTGCTGGCCCAGAGCCAACAGGAAACTACTGAGGAGGAGAAGCGTTAGAGTGACATGCACCGAGCCATTTTGGCACGATGTGCGTCACTCTGTCACGGTTGCTGTGTCAGCTTGTCCTTCTTCTTCCGCATGGGGAGGCGAAGCGATCATGGACATAAACAGACCCAAAATGAACAACATTGCGATGATTCCACCGATGATCATATTGTTCGTTTCCTCCTTTCGTAAATTCTAAATGCACGGCAAGTGCCAAAGTATTCCTTGTCATTTGTGTTACGGTTTTTTTATGCAAGTAGATTTAGCATTTGGAAAAACAGGTTTGTTGGTGGAACTGCCGGAAGGCTTCCAGTACCAGGTATTAGAGGCCCGATCGGCAGAGGCTTTGGAGGATCAAAATGCCGCTATTGAGCACGCACTCGATTATCCTATTGGTACTTTATCGCTTACGAGCCTTGCCAAAGGGAAGAAGACGGCCGCTATATCCGTTTGCGACATTACCCGGCCAGCGCCAAACAGGCTAGTACTTCCACCGGTCTTGAATCGACTGGCTGAAGCGGGAATTAGCCGGAAAAACGTCACCGTGCTGATTGCCACGGGTCTGCATCGTCCGGCAACCGAAGAAGAAATACGGGAAATTGTAGGACCAGATCTGTACGGTCATATAAATGTGGTGAACCACTTCGCCAGGAACTTGCACGAACATCGTTACCTGGGAACTACGGCTTCTGGAATCCCCGTACATATCGATGAGCGATTTATGGCGGCGGACCTGCACATCACCTTGGGCTTCATTGAACCGCACCTGATGCTCGGCTTTTCTGGTGGGCGCAAGCTGATTGCCCCCGGCTTGGCGGCACAGGAGACCATTAAGGTGATCCATTCGCCCAAGTTCATGCGCGATGCCCGTTCCGTGGAAGGGTCCATCGAAAACAACCCGTTGCATAATGAATTGCTGGAAATTGCTCGGATGGCCCGGCATGATTTTCTGGTGGATGTTTCCCTTACCAGGGATAGAAAGGTAGCTAAAGTTTTTGCCGGCGATGCGGAACTGGCACATCGTGAAGGGACCAAGTTTGTCAGCAAAGTTCTATTGGAACAGTTGGAGAGTTTGACCGATGCAGTGATCACCACTTCAGCGGGACATCCTTTGGACATGACGTTTTATCAGGCAGTGAAGGGAGTCACCGCAGCAAGCCACGTGGTGAAACCGGGTGGCAAGATCCTCCTGGTAGCAGCTTGTTCGGAAGGTGCGGGTGCAGAAGAGTTCTGCCAGATGCTTTCAGCCTTTCCTTCGCACGAGCAGTTTCTTGACGCAATATTGAAAGCGCCGGTAGAAGTGGATCAGTGGCAACTCGAAAAATTGGCGCTGGTGTGCCAATCGAAGCAGTTGCTGTTCTATGTGCCAGGGTTACCGGAATCCTTCCGTGAATCCATGTGGGGACCGGTGTACGGATCCATGGCGGATGCGGTTGCCGGGCTGACTGAAGGACTCCCGCAAGGAGCAAAGATTGCCGTGATCCCTGAAGGCCCTTATGTGCTGGCAAGAGCCCGTGAATTGGGGGCGGTTTAAGAAGAAGCAAATTAATAGCTCTGTCTCCGTGGTGACGGCATCCGTAAGAGGAGGAGATTTATGGAACATAAACAAACTGACACTACTACATGGCCTGATCTAGCTATCGGCCTTTTTGATCAACTTACCGGACGAGGCGCAGAGATTATTTATGACTTTCAGAACCTGGAAGTATCTGTACCAAGTTCGGCATCAGCCACTGCTCAGCATGCCACTTGGCGCGTAAGCGGTGTGATGAAAATTCGGACGAAAGATGCAACTACCACTACACGTGCTTGATTTGGATCTACTCGTGCAGCACGGCGGGCACGAAGTTTCGGTAAAGGGAACGGGCGGACAATTTGTGGCCCGTTTTCCAACTCTATTTTCCCTTCTCCACTTCTCATCAGCAATGTGGCCAATTCGCAAGCACATCCCCCCAGGTATGGGCTTGCAAGTTGAACTTCATGGTCTGCGATTACGAGTGAGCAAGTTTTTTCAAAATTGATCCCAATGCAAAAAATAGCAATAGCCGGAGCATCTGGATACATCGGCGGAAGATTAGTACCTAGTCTTCTTCAGTCTGGATACTCCGTCCGTTGCTTAGCTAGATCCCCACAAAAGCTCCTGGGTAGAGAATGGGCCGCGGAAGGGCATGTTGAAATCCAACAGTCGGATTTAAGCGATGTGAAGTCTTTGTCCCGGAACTTGGAAGGCTGCCAGGCAGCATTTTACCTAGTCCATTCCATGACGTCCGCAGGAGCAGCCTATGTTAAGAAGGATCGAGAACTTGCTCGAGCTTTCGCACAAGCTGCAAAACTCGCTGGAGTTGAGCGAATCATCTATCTTGGCGGGCTGGGTGAAACTGGCCCGGATCTAAGCGAGCACCTCTCCTCACGGCGGCACGTAGAAGAAGACCTTGCCTCAACCGGAGTACCTGTAACGGTTCTGCGTGCAGCTATGATCATCGGATCGGGTTCAGCCTCATTTGAAATCCTCCGCTATCTGGTAGAGCGATTACCGGTTATGATTTGCCCCCGTTGGGTTAGCACTCCTTGCCAGCCAATCGCAGTCCGCAATGTGATCGGGTATCTGATTGGTGTTTTGGCCATGCCGGAGACAACTGGCAAAGTGTACGACATTGGAGGCCCAGATGTTTTGTGCTATAAGGACATCATGGTGATCATGGCCGAGGAAATGGGCTTGCGGCGTCGATTGGTGATTCCGGTACCATTTCTAACACCGCGTCTAAGTTCCTATTGGATTCAATTTGTCACGCCGCTCAGCCATCAAATCGCAAAGCCCTTGGCAGAAGGTTTGAAGAACCCGGTAGTTTGCCGTGAAGATCACATTACAAAAATAATTTCTCAACAGCTCTTAACGGTGCGCGAAGCAATCCGCGCGGCCCTCTGCAAAATGGCCGAAGGGCATGTGGAAACGAATTGGTCCATGGCGGGCCCTATGCCCGGAGACCCGGATTGGGCGGGTGGAGCTGTTTTCCGCGATGCACGTCAAATTACGGTGGATGCTCCGGCATGGGCTGTTTTCAGAGCTGTTTGCCGCGTCGGCGGTGGCCACGGCTGGTATGCTGCAGACAGCCTATGGATAATTCGAGGCTGGATAGACATGCTATTCGGTGGCCCAGGCTTGCGCCGCGGACGCCGCGATCCAGAGGCAGTTGGCTATGGTGAGGCGCTTGATTTTTGGCGTGTCGTCGGACTTGAGCGGGACCATCGCTTGGCCCTAAGAGCTGAAATGAAATTGCCCGGTGAGGCGCTGCTTGAATTCCTAGTGGACGCTGCACCCAACGTCAAACCCGGCACCGAACACTGCACCCTGCAGCAAATAGCACTCTTCAAACCCCGTGGATTATTTGGATTAGCCTACTGGTATGCGGTAGTCCCTTTCCACAACATTGTTTTCAGCGGCATGATTTCAGGCATTCGAAGGGAAGCACTGCAAATCGTACCTGCTGCAAAATAAATCGCAAGCTTCATGATTGCGTTCCTATCGTAGTATGATGACCCAACCATGTCTAATAGCGAACGATCCAACATCAAGCGAAGACAATTTCTCCAACAGGCTGGAGTTGCTCCTGCGGTTCCTGCAGCAGCAATGATGCAGGCCGCCGCCCCTATGGGAACCAAGCCGGCAATCAAAATCACCGACATCAAGACTTTTCTGGTAGGTGCAGGGTCGCGCAACTGGCTTTACATCAAGATCCTTACCGACCAGGGCATTCATGGAATCGGCGAAGCCTACTCTTGCGGTCCCGACGAAGCCACGGTGAAGGTGATTGAAGATTTCAAACTATGGTTAATTGGCCAGGATCCGCGCAACGTCCAATACTTGTGGGACCTGATGTACAACACCACTCGTTTCCCTGGCGGCTTGATTGTAAACGCAGCTATCAGTGGCATTGAACATGCCTTGTGGGACATTGCCGGCAAAGCCGCAGGGCTTCCCGTTTGGGCTCTGCTTGGTGGCAAGGTCCGGAACAAAGTACGGGTCTACCAAAGCATTGGCGGCAACTCTCCGCAAGCAGCCGCTGATTCGGCTAAGGCTCTGATTGAAAAGTATGGGTACACGGCAGTGAAAATGTCGCCTCATCAGAGCGGCGATGGAGCCATGGCTTACAACATGGCAACTCGCATAGCGGGGCAACGCGTAAAAGCGGTTCGCGAAATGGTTGGACCCGACGTGGATATCGCCGTCGATATTCACGCCCGAATGTTTGAGGTGCAACGCGCGCTAAGGGTCGCCAGGGAAATTGAGGAATATTATCCGTTCTGGCTGGAAGAGCCAATTAAGTGTGAAAATGTGGACGCCATGAAGAAGTTGTCCGACCACGTGAACATCCCGCTCGCCAGTGGGGAGGCCAATTATACGAAATTCGAGTTCCGGGATTTGATCAACTCCCAGGCTTTGGACATTGTGCAGCCAGACATTTGCCTGTGCGGCGGTGTGTTGGAGTTGAAGAAAATCGCCGCTATGGCCGAAGCGCAATACATGATGGTGGCCCCTCATAACCCTATGAGTCCATTGGCCACAGTAGTCAATGTGCATTTCGCTGCATCGACTCCAAACTTTCTAATACTGGAGTATCACGCACCCGATACGGCCCCCTACAAAAACATTGTCAACGAACCCTTAATGGTGAAACAGGGCTATGTTGAGGTTCCAACCAAACCCGGCTGGGGAGTGGAACTGAACGAGGAAGCTTTCAGGAGCATGCCACCCAAGCCATGGCGGCGGGCACCCAGCTTTCGCGAGGACGGCTCGGTTGCGTTTATTTAGCCTTTCAAGTTTACGAAACCAGCCTTGACGCAGATGCGTTAAACCCGTAGAATCAAATAGCTAATAGTATATTTCCTCTTTCCAAAAGCGTGAAGTTATGGCACAGGGAGAGGGATCACTTTTAGGGGGTACCGATGAAGTTTCCACGCATGTTCGTCACCGCTGGATTGGCCACCACGTCTTTGTTGATGAGCGGGCTGATGACCACCACGGTTTTTGCAGCCGACAAAAAGAAAGTAATCGACGCCAATCGTGAGACTGTTGCCAAGCCTCTTACTGAAAGAGAAAAGAAGCGCCGTGAGGACAAGCTCCGCAAGGAATTGGAAGGTCCCTATCGCAAATGGTTGAATGAGGACGTGCTCTACATCATCACCGATGAAGAGAAGACCGCATTCAAACGCCTCAGCACCGAAGATGAACGTGAGCAGTTCATTGAACAATTCTGGCTGCGTCGCGATCCAACTCCAGACTCAGCTGAAAACGAATTCAAAGAAGAACACTACCGCCGCATTGCTTATACCAATGAACGCTACGCATCAGGTATTCCTGGATGGAAGACGGATCGCGGTCGTATCTACATTACCTTTGGCCCTCCTGACGAAAATGAATCGCATCCTTCGGGCGGCACTTATGAGCGGCCTTACGAAGAAGGCGGCGGCACAACATCTACCTACCCATTTGAGAAGTGGCGCTATCGTTGGATTGAAGGCATCGGTTCGGACATCATCATCGAATTTGTCGACCCTACCATGACCGGCGAATATCGCATGACCATGGATCCTTCCGAAAAAGACGCCTTGATGATGGTTCCTGGTGCTGGCTTGACTTTGATTGAACAGATGGGATTGGCTAATAAGACTGATCGTTTCAGCCGCACTGATGGCACGCGATTGGGAACGGGTCAGCAACCCACTACCATGAAGATGAACCAGTTTGAACGGTTGCAACAGTTCGCTAATTTGCAAAAAGCACCGGCAGTGAAGTTCCGCGATTTGGAAGCGCTGGTTAGCTCGACAGTCAAGTTCAACATCCTCCCCATTCGCGTGCGTGCTGATTTTATGAAGATGACGTCGTCATCCATTCAAACCAACGTCACGCTGCAATTGGAACGGAAGGATCTGCAATTCCAGAACAAGGAAGGAATCGCAAAAGCTGCGGTGAACATTTACGCCCGCATTACCTCCATGTCTCGCCGGGTCGTCAACGTGTTTGAAGATGTGGTGAGCGTGGAAATTCCTAACGAAATGCTGGAGAAAGGCTCAACGGGTGCATCAGTTTATCAGAAGTCGATTCCACTGCCTCCTGGGACATACCGCTTGAATCTTGTGGTGAAGGACGTCTACGGTGGAAACACCAACAACCATCAAATGGTTTTGGAAGTGCCCCGGTTTGAGGATGAAATTCTAGCCATGAGCAGCGTAATCATTGCAGATCAGATTGAGAAGGTTCCAACCCGATCGATCGGTGCTGGACAGTTCGTAATCGGCAGCACCAAGGTTCGCCCTCGTTTGTCGGAAACGTTCAGTCGGGATGAAAAAATGGGAATATACATGAAATTGTATAACTTCCAGGCCGATGAAAGAACCAACAAGCCAAGTGGATCGATTCAGTATGAAGTGACGAAGAGCGGATCGGACAAGAAAATTTTTGAGTTCTCTGAAGAATTGACAGGAAGCACCGGGACCGAAGTTACCATTGAGAAATTGCTACCCTTGAAAACTTTGGAGCCAGGACAGTATAAACTAAAGATGAAGGTTACCGATAAACTTCGGAACCAAACTCTAACCCCCCAGGCCACCTTCACGGTAACCTAGGGTTTTTGCCGGGCGGATAAACCGCTTAGCGGGAGACAGGGCAAGTAGCCCAAGATGACTATGCACCGCGCATCAATCGGTGTTGCCGCAATTTGGATGTCGGGAGTGATTGCACTGCCCGTGTGTAGTGCGGCTGGGCTTGATCGTCCTTCCGGTGCGATCATCGGAATTGTCTCCGCAACTAACGGTGTGGCGCAAATGGGCGCAACTGTTTCCCTCTATAACCGTTTTGACCGTCTAGTTAAAACAATGTCTACAACCGAAAGGGGTGCCTTCGGTTTTGATGGCCTGATCCCGGATCGTTATTCGCTACGGGTCAATCTGTCCTCCTTCATGCCAGCTTTCCGCCAAGGTGTGGAAGTGCAGGCTGGCAACCGGACGTTCCTTGCAATTCAATTGGCCGGAGTTCTCAGCAGCATCGAATTCGTTTATAACGGCCAAGCTACCTCTGGCTTGATGAACGATGATTGGAAATGGGTGCTGCGCAGCAGCATGTCCACGCGTCCAGCCTTACGATATCTTCCAGGTTGGAATGTTGGGACCAACCCGCACACAGAATCGAAATCTGTGTTTAGCAGTAATCGTGGAATGTTGAAGCTTTCTGCTGGTGATGACTCCGGCGGGGGCAACTTTGGAAGTCAGCCAGATTTGGGTACGGCATTTGCTTTCGCCACATCCTTATTAGGCACAAACCAATTACAGTTTAGTGGCAATGTGGGATACGCCTCGCGCGCGGGTTTGCCAGCGGCAGGGTTCCGGACCCGATATAAGAGGTCAGAAACAGACTTCGGTGGCATCAGCAGCGCACCAGAAGTGCAGTTGACCATGCGACAGGTTTTCTCACCTTCTCGTGCAGGCTTTGGTCTGCCTGGCACCGGGCACGAAACTCCCATTTTCCGCACACTCTCCAGCAGTTTCATTGATCGGGTTACCTTTTTCGATGGCGTAGAACTTCTATATGGAGCCGCCATGGAATCGGTTACCTTCTTAGAACGACTCAATTATGTAAGCCCCTATGCCAGACTTTCCGTAGCAGCGGGAAAAGATACTTCCATCCGTGTGGCTTATAGCTCAGGCTTGCCGCCGGAAGAGATCTATACCGCTGCAGCGACTCACCACGCTGATACCGGTGCTGACAAGGATATGCAGCAGGATGTTTCGGCCTTAAGCATGTTCCCCCGCGTCTCCTCCCGAGGTGGCCGGATACGCGTTCAGCGTGCCACCAACCTTGAAGCGGGTATAGAGCGGAGATTCGGAAACGGTGAATTTACAGCAGTTGCCTGGCACGAGGCAGTTTCCAATGGAGCAATCAGCGCCTTAGGCGATCTGTCCATTCTCGATTCTTCTGACGTTTTACCAGACATGTTTAACCGCAGTTCCATCGTCAATATTGGAAATTATGCGCGGGAAGGGTTCATGGCCGGATACACCCACCGCTTCAACGAAAAGTTATCTGTCACCGGTGGTTACGGAAATAATGGGACTTTGAAAAACGAAGCCATTGAATTGACAAGTTCCAATCCCAACGGACTTCGCGGTGCCTTCCGGCACGGGCGCAGTCAATGGGCTTACGCTCGTGCAAGTGCTGTTATCCCTGTTGCAGGAACAAGGATGTCAGCAAGCTATCAGTTTGCTGATTACACGGTGCTAATGCCGATGCATCGCACATTAACGGGGAACCTCTCCCCTGAAACGGGCTTGAACATTCAACTTCGTCAGCCTTTACCCTCTTTCGGAATTTGGAACGGTCGGCTGGAGGCAATGGGTGAATTGCGAAATATGTTAGGCCAAGGCTACATTCCAGTAACTGCATCAGACGGCCGGACTTTGCTACTAATGCAAGCCCCAAAAACGGTCCGCGGGGGCCTGAACTTCATTTTCTAGCTCGTTGTTTTGGGGCAAGAAAATAAACTGAACGCAATAGTGTCAGAATCGTATTAGGAATATTATGATCAAGCAAGTTGTTCTACTACCCTTAATAGCCTTGTTAGCTACCGCCGCCAAAGCACCAGACGTTACCTTTAATAAGGACGTCTTGCCAATCCTTCAAAAGAATTGCCAGATCTGTCATCGCCCAGGCGAGGCCGGCCCCATGTCTTTCCTTTCTTACAAGGAATCACGTCCTTGGGCCAAAGCGATTCGCGATGCCGTAGCGTCCAAGAAAATGCCACCATGGTATGCTGATCCGGCTCATGGGAAGTTCGCAAATGACCGGCGCCTGGATGCAAAGGCCATTGAAACGCTCACCCAGTGGGCCAACACCGGTGCCAAAGAAGGCAATGCAAAAGACGCTCCAAAGCCGATGGAATTTGCGCAGGGTTGGACCATTGGCAAGCCTGATCTGATCTTCGAAATGCCGTTGGAGTTCGAGATCCCCGCGACGGGCACCCTGGAATACCAACACTTCGTTCTGCCTACAAACTTCAAGGAAGACACTTGGATCACAGCGGTGGAAGTTCGTCCTAGCAATAGAGCCGTTACGCACCATGGAGTAGCTTTCGTCCGTCCGCCCGGATCGAAATGGTTGAAGGATGCCGTCCCTGGTGTGGCCTATGTGCCGAAAGGAAGCTGGCAAGGCAACCTGACCCAGATGGAAGAGATCTTTGAAACTTATGTTCCAGGCGCAGTGCCGCATCATCTGGCCCCTGGTCAGGCAAAGTTGATTCCAGCAGGCAGCGACATCATCCTCCAGATGCATTACACCGCCAATGGCACTGCCACGAAAGATAAGAGCCGCATTGGTCTTGTGCTAGCCAAGACTCCGCCCACCGAACGGGTTTATTCAATGAATATCACCAGTTCACGATTTGCGATTCCTCCAGGCGCTGCAGCACATCCTGTAGATGCGAAATTCACATTTCAACAAGACGTGAAACTACTGGCGCTTTCCCCACATATGCACTTGCGTGGAAAGTCAATGCAATACACTGCCGTTTACCCAACAGGGGAATCACAGATTCTTTTGAACGTTCCTAACTACGATTTCAGTTGGCAGCTGTTCTACTACATGGATCAGCCGATTACACTTCCCAAGGGCACTCGCATTGATGTTCATGCTACTTTCGACAATTCGCCTAACAACAAGAACAACCCCGATCCAACCAAAGAAGTTAAATGGGGTGATCAGAGTTGGCAGGAAATGATGGTGGGATTTGTAGACGTTGTGATTCCAGCGAACATGAACCAGATAGAAATCTATCGTGGACCGTCGAAGCCTAAACCAGCCGAATAGTCTGTGATCCGAACCCTCTCGATTCTCGACGTGCCTCAGGCGGCTGAGTTGAGTAATCTTGCGGGTTGGAACCAGACTACTCGAGATTGGCAGCGCCTTCTACTGCTGGAACCGCAAGGTTGCTTCTGCTTTGTAATAGACGGCCGGGTTGTTGCAACCACCACTACTGTTCGATATGAAGGCCGACTGGCGTGGATCGGAATGGTGTTGACGCATCCCGATTTTCGACGTTTGGGACTGGCTCGCCAGTTGATGCTGTACACTCTGCAATGGCTCCGCTCCCGGGGTGTGTCCATCGCAAAACTGGACGCAACAGACCAGGGCCGGCCCTTGTACGAATCTTTGGGATTCACCGGAGAATGCAAGGTGGAACGATGGGTGCGGGCACCGGAAGTTGCGCCTTCTCCATTGCCAATCCTACCGAGATATCCGGCATTTCAATTGGATCGAAAAGCATTCGGAATAGGACGTTCGGATCTGTTCAATCTGCTGCGGGAAGAAAGCTGGACGGGGAGCCCGGACATTGGTTTTGCCTTCAGCCGTCCCGGTGCGCAGGGCGCCTACTTTGGGCCATGTGTGGCTACCTCGGACGATAATGCCCGCCGCCTGTTGGATTGGTGCTGTGCCCTGCATCCGGATAAGTTTTTGTACTGGGACTTTTTTTCAGAGAATCTGGCGGCCAGGGAGATGGCTGAATCAAGAAATTTCCAACCTGCACGGCAATTGGTTCGTATGAGCCTTTCACTGCAGGAAGGGGAATCTGCGCTTGTTAGCGACCAGAAGGCTTACTATGCGATTGCAGGTTTCGAGTATGGCTGAGATCTACTGGCGGATAAAAAAGCTCTTCTTGTCCACATCAGCCGGAACTGAAACTTCAAAGAACCCCACCATCATTTCCTCCCAACTCTGCTCTCCCCAATGCACCTCCGCCGACGGATCTGGATTGTACGGATTATTCGCGGAATTGTCGTAGGTGGCCGTCATCAGAATCCGAGTCCCGGCAGGTAGCAAACGAGGCTTGGCCAGTTCATAGCGAAGTTGCCAATTGAACCGATATGGTTTGACGCTCAGCAAGGTCTCCCATTGTCCAGGCCGTTCTGCGATGGAATAGACGAAGGAAGTCCCGCGAAGGTGCATGTGCGGGAACAAGTTTAAAAGGATCGCATCATTGGGAAACGAACCATTCACGCTTAAGTGGTAGCGGCTATCGCCTGGGGGGATTTCAATTTTGCCGTTGTTCATTTGCAAGGTCAAAATTCTGCGCTTCGGAATTTCCTTTGCGAAGACCATTCCAATCTTGGTTGTATCGGTCACCGCTTTTCCATTGGGCGTGTAATGGATTTGGAGCACTAAACTAGAACCTGCCGGGATCTTTTTACCCATGCCCTCGGGCGCGATGAAAGGCGGTTGCCCAGGAGTATAGACCAACAAAATGTCACTGATGGTTTGTGTCTTCGCACCCAGTGGAACGCCAGGCTTGGCCTCGGCTAACCAATCCGAACCAGGCTCGCGGATGTAAACAACAGCATGATGAACCACCCCACGCACGGAGGGTCGTACCTCCGCGGCAGACACCCAACAATCTTTGGGGCAAATGTTTTCCAGAACAATGTGCTGATACAACACATCCCCTTTTGCAGGGACTGGAAATGGCTCCTTCATCGCAAGCACTTTATCCGGCGGCGAGATGCCCCAACCTTCCACCCACTTCGCCGCAGAAGCAACAGGGGGCCCTTGCAGCGCACCACTCACAGCCCAATCTTGAATGGTTTTGATTTCCGCATCACTCAATCGCGGATCATTTTTGAAAGTGCCAAACCTCGGATCTGCAAACCAGGGGGGCATGGTGCGGTTAGTTACCGCTTGCCGAATGGCCTTAGCCCAGGGCCGAGCTTCTTTGTAACTGGTAAGCGCCATTGGCCCTACTTCCCCCTTACGATGGCAACTCTGGCAGTGCCGTTCCAAAATGGGCTGTACATCGGCGAAGGTGACTGCCGCTGCAAGAAGCCACATCATTTGCAGGGAACTCGTTTCATGGGAAATTCTTCAGCCGCGGGTTTACCTTTCATCGTTCCCTCAATCTTGGCGAAGAGGCCGTTCTTGCCGGTGGATCGATAGAGGATTCGCTGTGGAAAGTCATGTTGAGGGTTCTCGAAAATCACCTCTCTTGGGTTCAAGGTTGTCATTGGAAAAGTAGTTTTGTCGGATGTAGAACCCGATTGAACCGTGATGGCCAATTTGCCATTGTCCACATGGATCATTGCAAATTCTGTGAATGTAGTCTGCGTCCCTTTCACATTGCGAGCCGTGCCCAGCATTGTACCGGCCACCGGGCGCATCCACATTTCCTGATTCACTTGATCTCCAAAAGGCCCTTGCCAGCAACCCGCCATGAAGGCAAGCCGGTCAATATCGGCTGCCCCCAGTATGCCGATCAAGAAAAAGCCCAGGCAAAGGATCCTCATGCTTAAATTATGACCCGCCATTCGTCATAATGGAAAGGCATTGTCTACACCAGCCTTTCCCATGACCGATGAGGAGATCGCGAACTACATTGTCCGCGAACCCCACGGCCGAACCACATTGAAGAACCTTGCCCGCGAATTGCGCGTCCGCGGCGAGGATAAGGAAGCCCTTGAATCTGCGCTGGAACGGCTGGTAAATAAGGGCTTGCTGATTGAAATGCGTTCCGGCCAGTTTATGGCCACGCAAAGTACACGGGAATTTTCAGTGGGCAAGCTGAGTATGCATCGTGATGGTTTCGGGTTTGTGAAACCGGTTGTGCCCATCCCCAACATGGTTGGCGACATTTTCATTGGCTCGCAAAGCGCGGCGAAGGCAATGCATGGCGACCGCGTTATGGTGCGCGTCAGCCGAGTGGATCGCGACGGCAAGGCAGATGGGGAAATTGTTCGAATTCTGGAACGGGCGTATAGGACCGTGGTTGGAGAGTTCCGCGTACGTCGACGTGGGAATTTTGTGAAGCCTCATGACGAGCGAATCAAGCAATGGGTGTTTATTCCAGATGGCTATGAAATCCCGCCTCAGACTGGGGAAGTGGACCGAATCGGCAAGGTGGCTGCAACTCCTAAATCTCTTGAGGAAATGGACGGACTGATTGTCAACGTGGAACTACTGGAATACCCGGAACAAGGGGAAGATGCCGTTGGCCGGGTCATTGAAATTCTTGGGGGTGAGGACGATTTCGGAGTTGATGTAGAAATTATGATTCGCAAGCATCAACTGCCTCATCACTTTTCAGAGGAAGTGTTAGACCAAGCGCGTGCCATGCCCACGGAAGTTTCAGCCGCTGAATGCGAAGGCCGCGTGGATTACCGCAATTTGGACATTGTCACGATTGATGGCGAAACAGCTCGCGACTTCGACGATGCTGTTTATGCGGAACTCTTACCCAATGGCAACTTTCAACTTCAGGTGCACATAGCCGACGTCAGCCATTACGTTAAGCCGCAAACTCCTCTTGATATTGAAGCGGCGATGCGAGGAACCAGCGTCTACTTTCCTGATCGTGCGGTGCCCATGTTGCCGGTGGAACTTTCCACAGAAATCTGTTCTTTGAAACCGCATGTTGATCGGTTAGTGGTTTCGATGATTATGGAGATCGACCATCAGGGAGATATTTTAGGACAACAATTCCACCGTGGAGTGATCCGGTCCGCTGAGCGGATGACCTACACCAATGTTCAGAAACTCTACGATGGCGATGCGGAACAGCGGGAACGGTATAGCCGATTGATTGGCCGGTTCGACCTGATGAAGGAATTGGCGGAAGTTTTATTGCGACATCGGCAGAAGCGCGGGTCTATTGATTTCGACCTGCCAGAGCCCATTATTGAATTGGATGAAGCTGGCCAAATGGTTTCGGTGCTGCGATCGCCCCGGCTATTTTCACAAAGGCTGATTGAAGAATTCATGCTTGCGGCTAATCAGGCAGTGGCTAGTGAGTTGCAATCGAAACTAGCCTTCGCCATGTACCGCATCCATGAATTACCCGATTCCAAACGCGTGGCAGCGTTTGAGGAAATTGCGGCTCACTTTGGTTATTCGTTAACCAGAGGAGCACTCCCCGTTACTCGCTACGCGATGGTTGAGAAAAAGCGGGACGGCCGCAAGGTGCGCAAAGACCTAGAACTGGTGAAAACGGATATCGGCATTACGTCAAAGGATTATCAGAAGCTGATTCGGAAATTGGAGGGGAAACCAGAAGAGCGGATTTTGAACTACCTGATGCTGCGATCACTACGGCAAGCGCGTTACAGCGCATCGAACGAAGGACATTTTGCTTTGGCAATGGATCACTATACGCATTTCACGTCGCCCATCCGCCGCTATCCTGACTTGATTGTGCATCGGCTGCTGTTGGGTGCGAAATATTCCGATCAGGAATTGAAGGAAATTGCTGACGATACATCGTTCACCGAACGCCGGTCTGCTGATGCGGAGCGGGAATTAATTGAATGGAAAAAGCTGAAGTTCATGATCCAATTCGTGGGTGAAACGTTCCGCGCACTAATTACGAATACAACGAAGTACGGTTTCTTTGTGGAACTTGAAACATTGTTCGTGGAGGGATTGGTGGCAATGGACTCTCTTCCTGGCGATAAGTACTTTTATCAAGAAGCCGTCCGCCGGATTGTGGGGCAGCGCACGCGGCGGGAATTCAAAATTGGGGATGAAGTTTCTGTGCTCCTTGAGCGGGTAAACAGCTCAGAAAGAAAGCTGGAGTTCTCTTTGTTCGAAGAAAGCGCCCCAAAAACAAAGAAGAAGAAAAAGAAATAATATTGCGCCCGCAAAGCAAGACGCGGGATCATTAAAGTGATGGTCCTAACCAGCACAAATCTACCTGGAATTCCTTTGCATGCACGAGGGAAGGTCCGCGACGTTTATGAAGTTGGCACAGATCGACTTTTGATCATTGCCACTGATCGTATTTCTGCATTCGATTACATTCTGCCAACGGGCATACCGGACAAAGGGAAAGTGCTCACAGCCATGTCCCTTTTCTGGTTTCACTTTCTGGAAGACGTGACGCCCAACCATTTGATCACGGCGAATGTGGATGAATATCCAAAGCACCTGCAGGTCTTTCGCGATCAGTTGGAAGGCCGCAGTATGCTTGTACACCGGGCGAAGATGGTTGACGTGGAATGTGTTGCCCGTGGATATATTTCAG
>JAYUSZ010000075.1:0-14654 GCA_043755435.1 Bryobacterales bacterium
CACCGTTCCTGATCTTTCGGATCGAAGCGCAAAGTGGCACGTAGAATTCAGGATCAAAAATCCTGAAACTTCGCCTTTCAATTCCGCACAACAGCTCCAAGGCCCCTGGGATCCAAAGATCAAAGATCCGAAAAGATCCGGGGTGAAAAGATCCGGGACGGTGGTAACAATTGGGACAAAGATCCGGGACGGTGGTAACAATTGGGACAAAGATCCGGGACGGTGGTAACAATTCGGGACAGCTAACCGAATGAGTGGTTGAATGAAACGAAGTGGGAGGAATCGTTACCACCGTCCCGGATCTTGAACGCGGATCTTGAACGCCGGATCTTGAACGGGACTGATCCCGGCTGGACTGCTAAACTACTAATTCATGGATCGCGAATCACTACGCACAGCGCTGGAATTTTACCGCGACATTGGCATTGAAAATGTCTATAAACGCCAGCCTAGCGCGGTAATGCCAGCCGCTCCAATCCTGCAATCCCCGCAACTACCACAAGCCCAGCCACTTCAAATAATGCCCATTCCTGAAATCCCATCCATCGCCCCCAAAGGCGACACACTTATCAAAATCAGCAAGGACATCGGCGATTGCAAGCGATGCCGCCTCTGCGAAGGCCGCAACAAAATTGTCTTTGGATCGGGCAATGAATCTTCCTCACTAGTGTTTGTCGGCGAAGCACCAGGAGCCGACGAAGATGCCCAAGGCTTCCCATTCGTTGGGCGCGCCGGTCAATTGCTCACTCAAATGATTGAAGGTACCGCATCCAAAGAAGGCATCGCCATCACCCGGCCCGACGTTTATATCTGCAACGTAGTCAAGTGCCGCCCTCCTGAAAATCGTGCCCCGCAGCCCGATGAAATGGAAATTTGCGGTCAATTCCTCTTTCGCCAGTTGATGGCCATTAAGCCCAAAGCCATTTGCGCACTTGGATCCACTGCCGCCAAAGCCGTCTTAGGAACCAAGGAAGGCGTCACAAAGCTGCGTGGATCCTGGCATAAGTGGCACGACATTCCGGTGATTGTCACGTTTCATCCGTCCTATCTGCTCCGGCCCTACAATCAAAATGCCAAGCGCGAAGCCTGGGAAGATCTAAAGAAGGTTCTTCACTTCGTCTATGACTAAAATTGGGCTCGATAAAGGCCTGTTCATCACATTTGAAGGCACCGAAGGCTGCGGCAAAACCACGCAATTCCGCTTGCTGATTGACCGTGCCCGGGCCGCCGGCCATACCGTAGTGGAAACCGCCGAACCCGGGGGCACCAACATCGGCCGCCAGATTCGCAAGATCCTTCTTGACCCCACAAATCAAGAATTAGGTCCCACCGCCGAACTTCTGCTTTACTTCGCCGCCCGCGCCCAAAATGTGGACGAACTGGTCAACCCCGCTCTCGCGCGCGGAGAATTGGTGATCAGCGACCGTTGGACCGATTCCTCCTGGGCCTACCAAGGCACTGCTCGCAAACTCGGCACCGCGCTTGTCGAACAACTCGACGCCATCGCCTGTCGTGGTTTGCAGCCACACCTAACCATTTGCCTCGATATCGATCTCGACACTGGCCTCCGCCGCGCCCGTTCCCGCAACATCGAAACGCAGCTCAATGAATCCCGCCTGGACGACGAAACCCGCGAGTTTCATTCCACCGTAAAGCGCGCCTATGCCGACTTGGCCAAACATCACCCCGAACGCTTCCGCATCGTGGACGCTAACCGAACCATAGAACAAATCGCCGCCGACATCTGGCAATTGGTCGAGGAACGAAAATGATCGCTAACATTTTTGGAAATAAGACCGCAGTGGACACGCTGGAAACCATGATCCGCGATTCCCGCATTCCCCAAACCATCCTGCTTTCCGGCCCCGAAGGAGTTGGCAAAGCCACCCTCGCCCGCCGCTTTGCCGCCGCCCTGCTTCCCAACCCCGATTCCATTGAGGCCGACGATCTATCAACCGAAGTGAACCTGGACCTAATTGCTGATCGCGAAAAGTGGGCCGCCGACAAACGCTCCGACGAACCCCTTTTCTTTTCCGCTCACCCCGATTTCGTCACATTCCCTCCGGATGGCCCTCTGCGCCAAATCTCCATTCAACAAATGCGCCTCTTGAAGGAAAAGGCCCAATTCGGGCCGCTAAAAGGACGATGGCGCATTTTTCTGATTGACCATATCGATCGCGCCAACGAACAGGCGGCGAATTCTTTACTGAAGACCCTGGAAGAGCCTCCACCTTATTTGATCCTGCTCATGACTGCGGAAAATGCCTACGATCTTCTGCCCACAATCCGTTCCAGGGCCGTCCAATTGGCGTTAGGAGCCCTCGGCGAGGCGGAACTCAAGGAATTTGTCCGTGCCAGAGGGTTGGACCGTCCAGAGCAACGAATCGCATTGGCCTCTGGTAGCCCCGGACTGGCCATTAGTATTGATCTGGAAGCCTACACCAAGCGGCGCACGGCCATGCTTGCATTGCTACGAGTAGCCTCCGGCCAAGCCAGCATGGAAAGTTGGGTCAAGTTTTCCGATTCCATCGGTGCCTCGAAATCTGAAAAGCTGGACAGCTACTTGAAAGTTCTCTACATGCTGCTGGAAGATCTTCTGGTTTTACGAGAAGGTGGATCAAAAATAAGAAATATTGATCTGGAAACGGAACTTCGCCGGCTTTCCAGCGTCATTACCTTTGAGTGGATCCGTAAGGCAGTAGGTAGGACCGATGAATTGGTTGATTTAGCTCGCCGCAATATCCAGAAAGGAATTGCATTAGATGCCATTGCCGTTAGTATGAGAAAGGCGTAAGGAAATGGCTAGCCGACAAAGGCCCGGGCGGCCTCGTAACATGCAAAAATCCGCCGGCGGCCTGGGTCCGTTTTGTCGGCGAATATTTAGAAAGTTGATCGGGACCTACCGAATGTGATGCAATAGATTTGACGAAACACTTCTTAAGTGAGCTTCGTCTATGTAGGTAAAGCAGTTGTACTTGAAATCACCGTATTGATTAGGAGTTGCATCGTGGAAGCAACCGGACGTAGAGTAATTCGCACCAGCAGTTTGACGCCCCCTATGCGGGAGTCGATGGGAAGTTCTCGCCAAGCTCCTAAGAAAATGGTCCCGCCAGAGCAGACCAATGCAGAAAACTTCTATTACATGAAGCAGATGCAGGGGAAAACTCCGATGATCGCCGTTCTTAAGGATGGGGAAATTCTTAAAGGCTACATTGAGTGGTACGACAAAACTTGTCTGAAATTCAATCGCCAGGATGCCCCGAACCTGCTGTTGTATAAGTCGGTAATCAAGTACATCTACAAGGATCCCGAAGCGGCTTAGTTATTGCTTATTCAGTGCTGAAAACAAATTCTTCCAGACTGACTACCAGGTCCCCTGCCCGAAGCGTTGTACTCACACGCGCAGGCCTCCCCCTCAGCGTTATATTCCCAAGCGCTTCGTTTAACGGGGTCAATCACCCAGCAAAATGGAACACCCCAAGCATGGTACTCTTCACACTTGCTGAGCATGGATCCCAAGCGGTCTTCTGGAGAAAGGATTTCACAGCAGAGCTGAATCGGCTCAGTCGGATATGGTCCGGGAAAATCAACAGCCACGCAGACGTCAGGCACCAGATACTTCGTCGGCGAAATACGCAAGGTCAGCTCTGGCAGGGGACGCACTCCCTGACCACGCAACAGCATCAACAAAGTGTACCGAATGATGGCATGAAACTTAGTTGGCCTAGCCTTTGCGGAAACCACGCCGTCCCGATATTCACGGTAAGGTTTCTCCGTTAAGCTGAGATACTCTTCGACGGGTATGAGAACTGTAGTGCTCATGATCATAATCTAGCGCCATCGAAGTTTGCTTGTGCGGCCGCCCCAAATATCGAGTTCGCGAAGATCCGGGACGGGGGTGCAATTCGCTTGTAGGTCTTCCATAAGCTGAACATCTTCATACGAATTGCAGCCCCGTCCCGGATCTTCGCAGCCCGCGCATGCCCTAGCCGCAAGCCGTGCCAAACAGAATCCTGATTCATAGCTCGGTCATACGAATGGTATGAAAACAGTCGTATCCATTCCTGACGCCATCTTCGAACGGGCCGAGCTGTTCGCGCACCGTGTAAAGAGGTCTCGCAGCCAACTCTTTAGCGACGCCCTTGCCGAGTATCTTGTCCGCCATTCCGGTGACGAGATCACCGATGCCATAAATCGCGTCATGGACGCTACGGGCAATGAGGTCGACCCTTTCACACCCGCTGCGTTCCAACGCGCCCTTGCACGCGTCGAATGGTAGTCGGGTAGGAAGAAGGTCTGGGAACTGCAAAGGGCGAACCGCACAAAGATTGCTGCCAGGTTTAAGAGCTTTGTTCGAGGTCCAGAATCCCCAAGGGTGGATCTTCACCAGGCAAGATATCGCGCTCGATTCTCATTGCAAGGCGTTATCTGGCACACACGGCGAATTTCTTGGGATGGCTTCGATAGACTGGCTTTTGACAAAGCAACGGTAACCGGACTGGCTTGGTCCCCAATTGACGACAGATGGAGTCCCTTCGTAGTGGACATCGAAACTGGAGCAGCAATTTCAGGCAGCTATTCCGAGGACGATATTGAGGGTTGGGAGAGGTTATTCACCAAGTGATAAATTGTCCCTCGGGCATTCGGAAATACCTTCGTGATGGACCTAAATTTAGGTTACTCGCGCAGAGACGCACCCAGGAGAGGTTAGCAGTACTCGCCAAATCGCAGTAAAAAGGCTGCCATTTATCCGAAGGAGGGACCAGCCCCTGGATTCGACAAGTTTGGCAAGCTCCTTTCCCGAAAGGGGTGTCACAGGGCGAGTTCGATCACCTGATCATCCATCTGGAGCAAAGGTTGCTCAACCTCGACGGACAGGCACCCTTCGATCGCTTCGCGAACGTTGGCTTCTATCTCCTCCATCGTCTCGCCTTGGGTGGCGCAGCCCGGTATCGAAGGGACCTCTGCCCAGAACCCTCCCTCTTCGGCTTTGTGTACAATCACACGGATTCTCATAAGTTCCCCTTCAGTCTAGTCCAGAACACATTGCTCCGTGATGTCTCGGTCTCCATAGCTATAGTAAATCCTACCAATTTATATCAAAAAACAAGAACCTGAAAATTCCGATCCCAACGCATTGAAATAAATGTTCCACCTCCAACTCCCCTCACCTCAACCACTTCAGCTACCCCTCCTCTCCCAACCCCGTCCGTCCGCTTCCCCCAACCCTGTACTCTCATGCCAGAAAGTACACTCATGAAACAACTGAGCCAAACACCCAACGAACCCTCGCCATTCGAGCAACTCCTCGCCGTCAGCGCCGCAGCCACGTTCTTCCTTGCCGCCAACCGGCAAACCTACGTCCGCCTGCCCGATGGATCCGCCACCCCCATCTATTCCGAACTATTCCGCGGCTGGCTCCTCACCCAAGCCGCCGCTCAAAATCTCCCCATTCCATCGCCACACCGGCTCGCTCACGTCCTCCGGCATCAGGACAATATTCTGCAGACCGCGAAATGGCAAAAGCAGCCCGTCCACAAGCGCATCGCCCCGCAGCCCAATGGAACAATCATCCTCGATCTCCAAACCGACGAAAACGACGCCATTGAAATCACTCGCCGGCATTGGACCCACGCCTCCCATCACTCCGCAATCTTCCGGCGTCCAGAATTAAACTTGCCCCTGCCCGCCCCCACATTTTCTAACCCCGATCTTGCCCAACACCTGGCAAAATCCCTCGCCATCGCCGAACCAGCCGCCGACGCCCTCGTCAACTGGCTGTCCCTCGCACTGGTCCCCAACACCACCGCCCCCATCCTGGTAATCACTGGCGACGCCCGCATTGAAGCCGCCCGCCTTCTGCGAAATATAATCGACCCCGTCATCCATCCGCTATTTCCCATCCCGGTCACCGCAGGCCAATTGGGCCAACTCGCGCAATGGAACAACGTGCTGGCCTTCGACGCCGGCTCTCAAATTTCCGAAGGCCGCAAAGCAGCCCTCTGCCGGCTCCACCGTGGAATCCCCGTGCGTGTTCGCGAAGTCAGCCGCCGTCAAGCGCCGCTCTACGAAACCATGCACCGGCCCATTCTCATCGCCGCTGATGGTCCCGTTGAAGTCCATAAAAATCAGATCAACATTGAAATCAACCAGTGCCTCGACGCACCTTTAGACCAACTGCTGGCAGCATTATTAAACGAAGTTGTGGGTGTATTGAAAGCGATCGAAGCGCCGCGCGAAACGTGCCAGATAGAGAATCAGCAATTTCAAGTGGTGTTTGTGCCCGCCGAATCTGCCGCAGCCGCGAAGCCATTCACCTAATAAGAACACCGGCAGAAAATCGGGAGCGCAGCCGGGCGCGATAAGAAGCAGTCCAATCCTACTCGTAAGCTCTTTGACAATCGAATCACGAAGACCGGCAAAGTCCCACGGGGACACTGGTGCCTGGCCCAAGCAACCGAAGTTTGGTTACTATTGGATTACCCTAAGCGAGCGGCCCGGCTCCGGTGTCCCCTTTTCTACGCGCCCTATTCCTTCCGCTTCGCGCGCATCTCCAACCGGATCCGTCGCCGCTCGCCTGCCTCTTCAAACCTACGGAGTTCTTCATCCGACTCCGGAATTACAGGCGGCAACATAACTTTCAAACCATTCCTGTCCACCGCAACGAAAGTCAAATACGCCGAACAAGTATGCTTCCGTTCCCCAGTTAACAAGTTCTCTACCGTAACCCGCACACCCACTTCCATCGACGTGCGAAACACCCGATTCACCGATGAACGCAAAATTACCAGCTGCCCAATATGAACCGGATGGATGAAATTCATATAGTCAACCGATGCCGTCACCACCGGACAGCGTCCATGCCGCATCGCCGCCAACGCACCAGCCAAATCAACCAGGCTCATTACTTTTCCACCGAAAAGATTTCCCAATGCATTCGCGTCATTCGGCAGCGCGTGCTCGCTCATCTCCGAAATGGATTCATGCACCGGCCGGCCGGGCAGGGAATTATTTGGTTCGCTCACTCTCAAACTCCAGTTTTAAATTTTCAATTTGTTCCAAATACGCTTTCATATGCGCTTCTACATGAACATCAATATCAACAATTGGTGGGGACCACTCACGCGTTTCCCAATGGAATGAATGCTCGCCAGAGTCCAAAGGTAGATAGTTTCGTTCCAGACAATAGCGAATCGTGATGCTACCTTTACTTTCCAATGCCGCCGACACTTCAATGGCATCCGCTAGATTGCCAGCTTCAGGAAAATCGGGACATCGGCCGCGAACATATCCGTCCACGCAAAGGCTTCCCCTCAGTGAAGGTTGCCCGCCAGATGCACAGCCAGATTGTTTTCCGGGACGAAAGAAAAGACAAGCCATATACTAGAAGAAGATGCCAATTGATCGAATGGAAATCCTCAAGAACATGGTGGCACAAAACCCCACCGATGCATTTGCACGCTATGGACTTTCAATGGAACTGGTCAATGCCGGTGACCTTGAAGGTGCCGCAGATTCTTTCCAAACCTTGATCGTAAATAATCCGGAATATGCTGCTGGTTATTTTCACGGCGGACAAACGTTGGAAAAATTAGGACGGCTGGAAGATGCCAGGAATATTTACTCGAAGGGTATTGAGGTAACCATCAGGACAGGGGATGCGCACACCCGCAGTGAACTGCAGGCGGCGCTCGATATGTTGGGGTAAATCCTTGGTTTCTTAGTAGCGATCCTTTGGTGGCTTCGGCCGGGCTTCGTTCACATTGAGCGCACGGCCCATGAAATCGGAACCATTCAAACCTTCAATTGCCCGGTTTGCTTCATCAGCATTCGGCATTTCCACAAATCCAAAACCCCTCGATTTGCCCGTATCACGGTCGGAAAGAATTGCTACTCGCTCAACAGCACCGAACTGTTCAAAAATGTTCCGAAGCTGGTCTTCGGAAGTACTAAACGCCAGATTCCCAACAAAAATATTCTTCAAGATCATCCTCCGCGCTTGCATAAGGCCCGCAGGAAAAGCTGTCTCGAAAAACGGACGGTCCGCGATCCACAAAACGCAAGAACAGTGTATCACACTTTGTCAAGCGGGTTAAGCAAAATTTCCTAGGTGCTAAACCAAATTCAAAAAGTGGGTTGCAATTCTTATAGCCCAACCAGGAATGGATTTCGCGCCTTCTCCCGGCCGATCGTTGTCGTCCCACCATGCCCTGGAATCACGATAGTATCTTCAGGTAAAGGCAATAGTTTGTCTTTGATGGAAACCAGGATTTTCTTTCCATCACCCCCAGGCAAGTCCGTTCGCCCAATAGAATCGCGAAATAGAGTGTCTCCGGCAATTATTTTTTTCTCTGAAGGAATCCATAGACAAGTGCTGCCTTGAGTGTGCCCAGGGGTATGCATAAAGTAGCAATCGGCATTGCCCAGTTTCAAGATTCGACCATCGTTTGCCGCCGAATCAATTTCTGTTTGCTCTGGAGTTTCCATCCCCAACCAACCTGCTTGCATCTCCATCGCATCGTAAAGGCTTTGGTCATTTTCGTTCATATAAACCGGTGCCCCGGTGGACTTCTTCAGCTTTGCAGCACCGCCAATGTGATCGATATGCGCATGGGTAATAATGATTGCTGTTACCTTCAATTGATGCTTCGAAAGAATGGCTTCAATGTCACTAATATCATCACCGGGGTCAATCACAATTGCCTCGCGCGTGGTCTCATCTCCAAAAATGGAACAGTTACATTGCAACATTCCCACTGGAATCATTTCATGGATCATATACCGTCAATTGTAGAATGAAGAAATGGATCCTTCTGTAATTGTTTCAATCTTCCTCCGCTGGTTGCACATTGCATCCGCTGCGATTTTGATAGGCGGTGCTTGCATCGGTGCTGTTCTGGCGAGGCAGGGAAGACTGAAAGGTTCAGTTTGGACCTCTGGGCAGATCCTTCCATTTTTTGTCATTATCCTTGTAGCTGGACTATATCAATTGATGATGAAAATCAAAGGTGCACCGCCAGCATATCATGCCATTTTCGGGATTAAGTTCCTGTTGGTAATGCACGTCGCAGCAGTAATGCTGGTTTCTGCAAAACCAGAAGTGGACAATGACAAACGCGCTCGCCTTCTAACTGGCGCCGCTATTTCTGGACTCGTGATTTTACTGCTTTCAGCCACGCTGCGGTCCATATGAATTCTCCCGGTTATCAAGCACTACATCAAGGCGCAGCATTAGTTGATGCTACAGGTCGCGGCAAGATCCGAGTCAGTGGAGACGACCGTGCTCGGCTACTCCACGCCATGACCACCAACCACGTTGAGGGACTTCAATCCGGGCATTGCCTCTATGCCTTTTTTCTCAACTCTCAAGGCCGCATCTTGGCGGATGTCAATATTTGGAACATGGGCGAATCCTTGTTGCTCGATACTGAACCATCCACGTCCCAATTGGTTTTTGAGCATTTGGACAAATTCATAATTGCTGATGACGTGGCACTGATGAACGAAACTTCTGGGACGGCTTCGCTAATAGTAGATGGCCCAAACGCTGCCGCAGTGGTAGAAAAGTCCGGTCTTCCCGTTCCTGAAGTGAATCAGGTTGCAGAGAAAAACGGCATTGCCATTGCTCGAACCAAATCCATTTCAATCTGTTGCTCACTAGATGAAAAGTCTGAAGTGATGACCAAACTGCGCGGGGCCGGTGCCGTAGATGCCTCCAGTGACGACTTGCTGGTATTCCATCTGGAACAGCAAATTCCACGTTTCGGAGTGGATATCAGCGACAAGCACATTGCCCAGGAAACCAACCAAATGCATGCCATCCACTTCAAAAAGGGATGCTACTTAGGACAGGAAATTGTGGAACGCGTAAGGTCGCGCGGCTTGGTGAATCGGCTTCTAACTCCGCTTTCAATTGAAGGTACAGAAGTGCCGGCTGCGGATACCGAAATTCTCGCCGATTCCACACCAGTGGGCAAAATCACAAGTGCTGCATTTTCACCCACTGCTGGAAAAGTTCTTGCTTTCGGATATGTGCGCGCGGAAATTGTTCGCAATCAATCCCTCGCCGGCAGCCCTCAGTTAATGGTTGGGGAAGCGGTCGCGCAGATTTTGAAGAACCTCGAAGGGAATGCTTAAATTGCCTTTTCGGCCTTCACCTAAATAAATGTCGGGCTTGTTTCCCCCATGGTAATCGCTGCCACCCGTCTGCACTAATTGCAACTTTCGAGTGTAGCTTTGGTACCGTTCAACATCCGCCTTCGAGTGATCGGAGTGGAATACTTCCAAGCCTTGTAATCCGGCATCAGTAATATCGGTTATCCATCTTTCTTCTTCAGCTCTATTTTCTTTACCCAGTCGAATCGGATGCGCCAGCACAGGAACCCCACCTGCATCGCGAACCAAACTGATGGCCTGCGGCAGATCTACTTCCCTGCGCTCTACATAGGCGCGGGCACCTTCTCCAAAGTAAACCCGAAAGGCTTCTTCGGTTGTTTTGCAATATCCTTTATTCACCAATACCCGGGCAAAATGAGGACGCCCAGTGATGCTGCCGCCGATCTTCTGGACTTCTTCCAAATTAATATCGATGCCCATGTCGTTCAGCTTCTGCAACATTTCGATGTTTCGTTCCAGGCGGCTTTCCTGCAAAAGCAACAACCAGGTACGGAAAGCTTCTGATGGATTTCCGTCCAGGAAGTACCCCAATAGATGAACGCTTTTTGCTCTGAATCGGGTGCTCACTTCAATGCCACAGACCAGGTCCAGCCCTGCGGCTTCAGCTAATGGCAAAGCTTCGTCGTAACCTTCAAAAGTATCGTGATCGGTAATCGCCAGGGCTTGCAGATTCTTTGCAACGGCCATAGCGATCAACTCGGAAGGCGTTGCCGTACCATCACTGGCAATAGTGTGAGAATGCAGATCGATCAAGAATCAAATAACCCCATTTCTTTCAGCTTATCCCAGACACGGGCTTCACTTTGCTCCAATGTTTCCTTGGAACTGTCCACGGTGACTTCCGGGGATGTGGGAGCTTCATAAGGATCGCTGACACCAGTGAAGTTGGCGATTTCCCCAGCCAGAGCGCGTTTGTAGAGCCCCTTTACATCGCGTTCGGCCAATACTTCAATGGGACAGTGAACATAGATTTCAACGAAGTTTTCAATCTTCGCTCGCACCTGATCCCGTGTTTCGCGGTATGGACTAATGGCCGCAACAATCGCGATCACTCCATTACGGGAAAGCAGTTGGCAGACAAACCCAAGTCGATGGACATTTGTGTCCCGATCCTCTTTGCTGAAGCCCAGGCCTTTCGACAGGTGCGTGCGGACTTCGTCCCCATCCAGCAATTCCACTTTCGCGCCGGCTTGTTTCAACTTTTCAAATACACGTTCAGAAAGCGTCGATTTGCCGGCGCCTGATAGCCCGGTAAACCAAAGTGTGAATCCTTTGTGCGTCAACTTGCGATGATCTCCTCTAGCAGGACATCCAATTCTCGCTTCAGTTGGCCTTTTGGGGTGACGTGCAATCCGCACTCTTTGTCGCCCTCGTTTTCCCACCACCAACGACCTGCGCGCAACGATTCGCCTGGAGCGATCGGTCGCGTGCAACATCCGCATCCGATGGTGGCATAGCCATGCCCATAAAGCTGATGAACTGGAACCTGATTAGCACTCAGGTAAGTTTCAATCTGTCCTGCTGTCCATTCAGCCAGCGGACTCAATTTCAAGCGAGGACCATCGGCGGCGACCTTCTCAACCGTGGAGCGTTCTTCTGATTGCCCTCGCCGGAGACCAACTGCAAACGCGTCGAATTCGGCCAGTTTCTTGGCTAGAGGGCGGACCTTGCGTACTTCGCAACAGAGCTTGCGCATGGCACCAGACTGGCGAAACAGATTCGGTCCATGTTGCGTAATTAAGCGCGAAGCTTCGGTTGAATCAGGAGTAAGCACTTCAACATGGATGCCGTAATGCTGCCTTACTGTTTCCATCATGGCGTACGTTTCTTCCGGCATCCGACCGGTATCAATGGTTAAGATGCGGGCCTTGGGATTGATGCGAATGGCCATATCGACCAGCACTGTTCCTTCCTTTTGAAAGCTGGTCACAACGGCAAAGCGGTCGCCAAATTCTTTCATGGCCCAGGACAGAAGTTGCTCTGGTTCAAGACTCTGAACTTCCGGCGGAAAATTCATTTAGTGGTTCCGTTTCTTCTCACTTGGGTGGGAACTTCCATTGTACAATTTCGGCTCAGGTTAAGCGGAGAATTCCGTTGGCATCACGATCAAGTTGTCGAGGAATTCCAAGAATGCTGGTTTGTCGTTTTGTGAGAACATCCTGGTGGGCAGGGTAACCCTACCGGCTTTGTTAAGTTCTGACCAGATTGCGCGACATCCATTGTCAATGAGCATGGCGTCACAGTAGGGACTTAGGCTCGCGATGAATTGATTATCCGCCAGTAGACTTCTCGAACTAAAATTCATTTGTCCGTTCGATTTGCTTAAGTGCGTCGCCAACATCCAAGCGTCCGTATTGAGGAACGGTAATTGATGTGAGAATGGCCCTTCCAAAAATCGTAACGACTCTTCGCGCAAGTCGTCAGGCACATTATTTAACAGCCACTGAGGGCACCCTTTCAACAGGGCTGAAAACTCCTCTTTGTACAATTGCTCAATTGACTTTTGGGGCGATGACTTGGAGGTCTTTAAGATGTTTTCTACTTCAGATCCGCTTCCATCCCGTACTTGCCGGAGATGTTGCAGTTGTTCTTCTGAATACTCCCAAAACGGGGCGCAAGACAAGACTTGGGCTGCCTGCGAGCGCCAAGTGGGCAAGTCGGTTTTAGTCCTGGTCGCGCGTAAACAGGTCCATAGTTGATGCCTCTGCACATCTTGAAATGAGACGAACGACCATCCTCCACTTAACGCGCTAGCGGTCTTTTTGAAAATTGCAAAGGACTTAGAAAGTGACGATTCAAGTTGGTGATTTAGGGAAACGGGGCAGGCGAGTTTTCTCATGGTGAGGAGGCTATTGATCCTATCGTTCACATTCACCCAAAATTCATCCTTAGGCTTTCCCGAATCCTCTCGCACGTGAGTCAGATTGGAAATAGCAAACTGATCAAGATAAAGAATTGTTGCCGGAAGTGCAGGCAAATCTAGGCTCTGCCTTAACTCAAGATCTCTTTCACTACACGCCCATAAACATCGGTCAAGCGGAAGTCGCGGCCGGCATAGCGGTAGGTTAGTTTGTCGTGCTTCAGGCCAAGTAAGTGCAGCATTGTGGCGTGCAAATCGTGGAGGTGAACTTTGTCGGCTACTGCTGCGCCGGATGTTGGGTCGCAGGCACCGTAGCGCATTCCGCCTTTGATTCCGCCACCGGCCAACCACATGCTGAAACCGCGGGAGTTGTGTTGGCGTCCATCTCCGTTTTGTCCAATTGGAGTGCGGCCGAATTCGCCGCCCCAGACTATTAAGGTGTCATCCCACAATCCGCGCTGCTTCAAATCGGTGAATAAAGCGGCGATCGGTTGGTCGATGGCTTTAGTATTTGCGGCCATGCGCTGGGTTAGGTTGTTGTGATGATCCCAACCGTCGTTGCCCAATTCAATGAAACGGACTCCGGATTCCGCAAGCCGACGGGCGAGCAGGCATTGCGTGCCAAAGGTTTTGGTGGATGCATCGTTGAGTCCGTACATTTCCTTGATGGCCTCAGGCTCCTTATCGATGCCGATGATGCCAGGAACGGAACTTTGCATGCGGAACGCCAATTCGTAGGATTGGATGACTCCTTCCAATTCCCCGTCCACCTTGGCCTTGTTCTTATAGGCAGTATTGAGGGTTTGCAGGAAGTCCAATTGCTTGCGCTGATCAGCGGCGTTCATTTCCGGATTCTTGATGTTGGGAACCATGTCGTCACCAATGGTGACGGGCGTTCCCTGGTAAGGAGCGGGCAGAAAAGCGGAACCGTAATTTTGAGCGCCTCCGGTATTCGGCGGATTGATGGTGATGAACCCGGGCATGTTCTGGTTCTCGGTTCCTAATCCATATAAGCTCCAGGAGCCCATGGATGGACGCACGAACGTGAAACTGCCGGTATGCAGAAAAATGCTTGCCTGTGGATGCGCGGCGCTATCTGTGTGCATGCCATTGAGGAGGCAAAGGGAATCGGCGTGTTTGGCCAAGTAGGGAAATCGATCGGAAATTTGGAGGCCACTTTGACCGCGTGGTTCAAATTTATAGCGAGGGGCCATTAGCTTGCCGTTGCGCTTGCCGCCGCCGTTGGTGTCAACCGTCGCTTCTTTTTCTCCGGCTTTTTCCAACTCGGCACTGTAGTCGAAAGTTTCCCACTGGCTGGGTGCGCCGGCCATATAGAGGAAGATCACGCGTTTCACTTTTGCTGGAAAGTGAGGGGCGCGCGGTGCCAGGGGATTTGTATAGGTGGTGGCGGCGCTAGCGGTGGTAAGGCCAGCCAACGCCATGTAGCCGAAGCCGCAGGAAGTGCTGCGAAGCATGTCGCGACGAGTGGGGAGTTGAATTCTGTTGTTGTTCATGGCTGGCTTCCTTTATGTCCGATTCAGAAATTCCGCACTGGCGAACAAAGCTTGATATAGCCTTGCCCAGGATTTGTCTGTCGTTGATTGTACAAAGGTGAGTG
>JAYUSZ010000076.1:0-2249 GCA_043755435.1 Bryobacterales bacterium
GAATTCATAGGATGGGCACATAATGTTTCATATGGTCCGTTTCCTTTTCTTAACGCTGGCCGCAACCGTGGCCGCCTATTCCCAGACTCGCGCCGAAGCCGAGGCATTCCTGAAAGATGCCGAAACGAAGCTGCTGAAGGTTGGCAACGAAGCGCAACGTGCGGCCTGGATTCAATCCACTTACATCACCGAAGACACCGAAGCACTGACGGCTGATGCCAATGAGGCCGCCATCAATGTGACGAAACAATTGGCCCGCGGCGCAGTACGATTCGACAAGCTGAACCTGCCGCCAGATATGAAGCGGAAACTGTACCTGCTGAAGAATGCGCTCACAGTGGCGACGCCTACGGATGCAAAGGAATCGTCAGAACTTACTAAGTTGATGAGCGGAATGGAAGGCACCTATGGCCGTGGTAAGTATTGCCGTGACAACCCCAAGGACAACGGCAAATGCCTGGATATTTCGTCCATTGAAGCGATTCTGGCTGAAAGCCGTGACCCCAACGAGCTGCTGGATGTCTGGAAAGGCTGGCACACTATCGCCAAGCCCATGCGTAAGGATTACCAGCGCTTCGTTGAGCTTTCGAACAAGGGTGCTCGAGAGATGGGCTTTAAGGATTCAGGCGCCATGTGGCGTGCCAAGTACGATATGCCTCCCGATGATTTCGCCAAAGAGTTAGATCGTTTGTGGGATCAGGTGCGGCCACTATATGTGAGTCTACATGCCTACGTTCGCAATCGTCTGCGGGATAAATATGGCGCGGCAGCGGTACCCGCCAATGGTCCACTACCCGCTCATCTGTTAGGCAACATATGGCAGCAGAGCTGGGAAAACATTGGGGAATTAGTGGCACCGCCCAACGCGGGAACCGGGTACGACTTAACCAAAATCTTGAAGGAGCGTAAGTTCGACGAACGGGAAATGGTTCGTTACGGTGAGCGGTTCTTCACTTCACTGGGCTTTGCTCCGTTACCCAAAACTTTCTGGGACCGGTCCCTTTTCAAGAAGCCTTTAGATCGTGATGTGGTTTGCCATGCCAGCGCTTGGGATGTGGATAACGATCAGGATTTGCGCATCAAAATGTGCATCCAAATCACAGCAGAAGAGTTCGCTGTTGTTCATCACGAATTGGGCCATAACTTCTATCAGAGGGCTTACAAAGATAGGCCGGTACTGTTTCGCGATTCCGCAAATGATGGTTTTCACGAAGCGGTGGGCGATACCATTGCACTTTCCGTTACTCCCGAATATTTAGTGAAACTTGGGTTGCTGGACAAGGCTCCGGATGCTTCGGGTGACATTGGTTTGTTGATGAACAGAGCATTGGAGAAGGTTGCATTCCTGCCGTTTGGTTTGATGATTGATCAATGGCGCTGGAAGGTGTTTTCCGGTGAAATCAAGCCTGCAGATTACAACAAAAGCTGGTGGGATTTGAAGCGGAAGTACCAAGGCGTTGCTCCCACGACGGCGCGGGGCGAGGAAGACTTTGACCCTGCAGCTAAGTATCATGTGGCGGCGAACGTTCCTTACACCCGATACTTCCTTGCACATATTTTGCAGTTTCAATTTCATCGCTCACTGGCCCGCGCAGCTGGTTGCACTGGACCACTGCATCGCTGTTCGATTTACGACAACAAAGAAGCAGGCAAGCGCTTGAACGCTATGTTGGAAATGGGTAGCAGCCAACCTTGGCAAGATGCACTATTCACATTGACCGGCAGCCGTAAAATGGATGCAACCGCGATGTTGGAATATTTCGCGCCTCTGAAGGCTTGGCTGGATGAACAGAATAAGGGCAAACCCGTGGGTTGGTAGATATTCGCTATGAACAGAAGACAATTCCTTAGCACAGCATTCGCAGCCGCTGCCCCTGCACCAAAGAATCAACCGAACGTACTTTTTCTTTCGGTGGATGACATGAACGATTGGGTTGGCTGCCTTGGTGGATACCCTGGAGTAAGTACTCCTAACATTGATAGGTTGGCCAAACGCGGAGTTCTGTTTGCCGATGCCCATTGCGCAGCTCCGCTCTGCAATCCTTCACGAACGGCCTTGTTTACTGGGTTGCGGCCATCTACTAGCGGCATTTATAACAACGATCAGTACTGGCGTCCGGCCCTGCCTGACGTTGATACCATTCCTGCCTACTTCAAACGGAACGGGTATCATGTAGCCGGCGCTGGAAAGATCCTGCATCATGTGGCAGGGTTCAATCCTCCCGATCAGTGGCATGAATTCCAGTTAC
>JAYUSZ010000077.1:0-5660 GCA_043755435.1 Bryobacterales bacterium
GAATAATCCAGAAGCTCTCGCGTAATATAACCCCGGACAGGGTAAAGTTGCAGTGCCTTGTATTTGCGGCTTGCGCCAGATTGACTCCATTATTAATTGGTTCAATACAAAATGAACTCACCGCTCGAAAGAACCCCAATGCATCGGCTCGGTTCAATTCAAATTTACGCATTGGCGACCCTGCGCACTTTTACCAACTGTCCGCTAGAGGAAACGAAAGGCTAGAAGCCCGAAGGAATAATCCAGAAGCTCTCGCGCCAATCGCCTTGCGCTGGGATGCTTTGAAGACCTTTGTACTTGCCTGCGTGCGCCAAATTAAAACCGTTCGTAATTGCTGTCATCGGTTCAAAACAAATGAACTCACGGCCCTTATCGGTTGGCGCATAAATGACTGAAATTGGGAATTTTTCCCCAAACAAAACGGTAACTTTTTGTTTGTCTCCTTCAATCGAGAACGACGCCTTTCCCTGAGGGTCGCGTTGAAGGTTGGTGAAGGCATCATCAAACGACGTGGAACCCAATTCCATTGGGCTTGCGAAAGGATTGGGCTTAATCTCTCCGGTTGGAGTCAGCTTACTGTTTAGAACTATCTGATCCTTTGCGGAAGACGTCATCTTCCACTTGTCGCGAGGAGCGTCGTGGACTTGATAGTAAGCGTGGAAGCTGATGGAAACCGGCATTGGCTCCATCGAATGGTTGATGATGTAGGTCTCACATTCCACCATGCCTTCCACCAGCCTGTAGGACATCTCAATGGTGTGAGCGAATGGAAATTGTGCCATCCATTTGGGATATTTCCAGAACTCAAGCCTGCTTGTAAGACGTGCTCCGCGAGAATCGGCTTCCAGTTTCACCACCTGCCACTGCGACGCAAAAACCACCAATCCGTGAATCGGCTGCCCGAATCCATCGTTCCGGTAGTTTTTCAATTCGGGATTTAAATTGTATTTGTCGCCGTTGGCATAATACGAGGTTTGATCAATCCGATTGGCCCAGGGCGCAAGAAACGGATTGCCCAATTGAGTTGGTTTGGCCTTGAACTCAGCAAGCGTCTGGTAGGGCGACCAAAATACTTCCTTGCCATTGACCTTCAGTGAATAGGGGTTGTTCCCAAGAGAGGGAACAATGGACAGTTCGGTGTTCTTTGTTGAATCGCTGAGGCGCACGACTTCAATACCATCAACGGAGATTTTCTGGGCAGTGTAGCGCGAAGCGGCGTCGGTCATAAATGGAATCAAAAGGAAAAAAGTGTATAGTTTCAAGGGTCGTATCGTTCCCGAAGATCGAGTTCTGTTTCTTCCTGGCAACACCAGCAAATGCCCGGAGTATAGGTTCGAATTGAACATATATCGCACCAATAGGTAACGAAGAGTTTTTGATTGTTCTTCAGAACAACCATGGATTTTGTATGGATCGGACCAACAGTGAAGATGCCTGAGCCTTCCAGCTTTCCTGAAAGCTGGAAAAGCAGCCCGCGCACTCTTTTGTCGAGGAGAACGCCAATAGTCGGTTCGTCGCCTGCAAGTGGGGTCTTCTTATTTTCGGTATCAAGAATAGGCTTACCTGAAGCAAGCAGTAAAGTGCCTTGGATGGATTCGACTAAAGAGAAAGCTGAAAGAGGTAACCACGATAGAGCAATTGAAAAAAATGATCGCCTATGCATGACTACCTCCCTATTATGGATTCGAAACTGCAGACTGGATTCGACTATTCGTCGTCGTCGTATTCATCCTTGAGAGCAGCCTTTTTAGGGGCCGCAGCCTTTGTGGTAGCCTGCAAAGGCTCCTCATTCTCAGGGGCTTCCGTCGGTGTTGAATAGTAATACGAGTGATAATAAGTGTACTTGGAGTAGAGTTCTCCTCTGCGGGCTCCATTTACTGCAATTCCGAGAACGTTGTTTTCGCAAAGAGACTGCAAGGCCCGAGTTACCGAATCGATGGTCGTGGTGCCTATGCGAACAACCAACAAAGTGCCGTGACACATGGTGGAAAGCAGATTTGCATCTGCTGCGAATAACAAGGGAGGGCTGTCTAGAATGACCCAGTTGAAAAGCTCTGGCAGGCGGTCGAGAAGTACTTTCACTTCTTGAAGGTTCAGAAGTTCAAGAGGGTTCAGGACTGCTTCACCTGCGGGCATAAGGAATAGATTTGTACCAGCCACTCGCTTGATGATCTGATGTAATTCTGCCCTACCTAAAAGATAATCGGTAATTCCAGGTGAACGATCTATCTGAAATAGTGAGTGGATGATGGGACGGCGGAAGTCGAAATCGGCAAGTAGCGTATTGTTTCCTGCCAAGTGCGATTCCGCAAGCGCGAGATTGACCGCGGTAAAGGATTTGCCTTCAGCAGGAGAAGCGCTAGTGACGACGCAGGTGTGGATCGGCTGCAAACTCTGCAGGTGATTCAATCTGGTTCTTAGAGTTCGAAACTCTTCACTCGGTGCATCATGAGGTTTCGTGGCATCGATCAAATGAGAATCAGCGAGAGGCTGAAAGGGCACTTCTTCGATTCGATCTAGCAAATCGTCCAAACTAATCCCTTGTGCCTGTGGCATCTGGAATTTAGCCCGTCCTATGGGAGGGACTACGCCGTAACCCGACGATGTCTGAAAATTTGGAGCCTGCCCATAAGCATAATCAGGACCATTTCTTTGAAGAACCGCTGGACCATGAAGTTCTTGTCGCTGTGAATCGTAGTTGACTGCAGCGGCGGCTGGTGGAGCTGCTTGTGGTGGATAGGCGGCAAGCACCTGATCCAAGTGGCTTCCTTTATTGGGTGAGCCTACGTTCTGGGAAGCTGGAGGCTTCGGCGGGGGGGGCGGGAATCCGGGCCGTTGTTCGGCTCTTTTCAATGCGTCGTGTACTCTGCTCATTCCAATGCCTTCTCTCTTTTATGTTAACAAGCTATCTATGCCAAAAAATCTGAAATGCTGCATTCATACTCTTGTGCGAACCAAGCCACACGAAGTAAGTCCTGGGTGGTTTATGGCCGGGTTGACATGTAGTAAAAAACGGAGGAGAGCATAATGCCGATTCCCACGAAACTTGCTGTCGACCAAGCCACCAAGGTTAATCTGCGTCGCCGTCGAACAACCAAATCATTTTCCAATAACGGAATGCAGCCAAGGATTGTCAGTTGCGTATAGGTTCTAACGTCCTTGAGGTTTTTCAGGGCTGTGTCCTTTAATTCCCGGGCACCAGCTAGGAATAGGCCTAGTAGCAAGCCGGCCCCAGTGCCAGCTCCGACGATTAACGCCCGGTTGGGTTCGCTGGGACTTAGAGGAAGTGAAGCGGGATCGAGCATTTCCAAGGTTTCACCCTGCTTACGGCCAGTCACGATCGTAGCTCGCTCTGAGATTGCTTTCTTTTCGCTGAGTTCTTTATAGCTGCTCTTAGCTTGATCGTAGTCACGCGTCAATTCCTGGTATTTCTGATCGGAGAGCGGGGTTGAATCGAGACGCGATTGAAATTGTTTTGCTGTTCCATTGATACGGCTCGTTTCTTTGACGTATTCGTCTAATTCCTGGTCCTTGGATTTCAAGAGAGCTTCAATTTGAGCAGCCTGTCCTTCAAGCGCCTTCGCCTCCTTGCTCATTGGAGCGATTTTTCTAGCTTCAGGTTTTGGACCTGAGACCAACTCCCTGGCTCTGGTGATTTCATCCTCTTTTTGAATCTGATCCCGCTGACGTCTTGCAATTGCCAAAAGCCCTTCAAATCGCTTCACATCAGGATGGTTTTCTGTCCAGTGTTCCTTTGCTTGAAGTAGATTGTTTTCAAGAAGCTGAACTTCCCGTTCTTTTTCGATCAATTTGTCATTGCGTTTTTCTATTGCTGCGAGTGCCGCTGGAGAGTCGATGGGACTCTTTGCGGCGGTCAGTGCATCCCTTGCAATTCTCAACTGCGTCTCCAGCATTAGTTTTTCCTGATTGACACGATTGATTCCGGCGTTCAAATTACTCATACGCGCTTCCATAGATTGGAGCGTCGAAAGATTGGATGTCCGGTCATCTGGAAGACGGCCAGCATTGGCAATTCGGAACTGTGCCCAGTTATTTTCGATCGTGTCCAACTTCTTACGTGCAGTTTCAAGTTCTTCTTTTAGAAAGTCCGTTGCCGCCTGTCCCTGGGTTAGGGACTCTCTAGTATTCTCAGAAAGGAATCTACCCACTAAATCCTGGCAGACTCGTTGCGCAATGTATCGGTTATCGTATGCAAAGGAAACCTGAAACGAACCATAGTTCCTTTTTTCTCCGGCAACCGCATTCCCTGACAAACCAGTAACTCCGCCGATCTTAATGTACTTGTTCCTCATTTCTTCGATCAGATCTTCAATGGGAAGCCGTTTGATCTCTTTTGGATACAAACCATAAGTCTGAATGATATTGGTGAGCGTTGCCCGGCTGAGGATGTTTTGCGCCATCGAACTGATGCGCTGCGACATATCCACGTTGATGTTGGACACGACCAATTTTTCTGAGATTTGAGGCGGGGTAACACGGATAGCTGCTGCTGACACGAAAGTGTCCGGCCACAGGAAGGCTGCTACCACAGATATCACCAAACCGGCAAAGGTGGGGCCAAAAATCCAAGCTTTATGTCGCCGGGCAGAGTCGACGTAATCGTCGAAATCCATAGCCCGTCGATTGACCGGAATAAAATCTGAACCTTGCATATTACATTTCTCCGAGTGTTTTTTAAAATGACTGCTTACGGAACAACCACGTGATCGCCTGGTTCTAACATGATGTTTTGTTCAAGTTTCTTGCCGTTAATCACTTCGGCATAGTTGAATCTTATCCGTTTCCCATTTCTCAAAATTGCGATTTTCTTCTTGTTTGCAAACTCTCTGAATCCGCCCGAACCATTGATTGCTTCCAGGACCGTGGTAGGGACTACTAAAGGGTAAACACCAGGTCGGGTTACTTCGCCAACCAAATAGTATTTTCGGCTTCCCACTTGGCGCAAACCAACCATAACTTCAGGCCGCTGTACATACTTCGAGTATGCTTTTATGACTTCATCTTTGATTTCGTCTAAGCTCTTGCCGGAAACTTCCATTTCTCCTGAAAGCGGCAAAGTGATCTTCCCGTCAGGACGAATTGCAAATGTGCCGGACAAATCCGCCTCTCGCCAAACCTTAATGTCAATTACATCTTCAGGTCCAACTTTGAACGACTTGGGGTCTACGGGAGCCATAGCTCCGCCAGCTGTAGTACCATCCTGACGAATGATACTAGCCTCCTTTTCGGGCTTCATGGTCTCTTGTTTGTTGTCGTTTTCCTGTTTCGCTTTAGCAGGATCTGGGGCCTGCGCCAACAAAACGCTCGCCATGAAAAATAAGGAAATTAGGTTCATTGTTGTTTTCAAAACAGTGCGGGGAAGCATTCGGTCATTCCTTGACGTCTATAACTTAGCGTGAAAAAACCAACCCTTAGGCAAGACCTTCACGCAAACCGTCCAATAATAATTGTATAACAATAGAACTGTCTTCTATACTGAGCGTTGTAGTACTCGGTAAATACTTATACTTTGTATCATAAATTACTCGGAGAAAAAATGCAATACTTTCTCGCAAAGACCGATCCTGACACTTATCCTATCGACCAGTTTGAGAAGGATAAGAAAACTTGTTGGGATGGAGTGAAAAACCCTCAGGCCG
>JAYUSZ010000078.1:0-40372 GCA_043755435.1 Bryobacterales bacterium
CATTGCCAGCCACTTCAGGTTCCAGCCTGGTGATGAAACTCAATCGTTCCTCCTGCTGGGTGATGGAGGTCATCTGAGTTTGGCGGAGTTGAAGACATCGGCAAACTTGTTCGGCGGCGTTCAACTGCTGACATTATCAGCGTGCAATACGGGCTTAGGCGATGGTACTGAAGTGGAAGGTTTCGGTGTGGTGGCGCAGCGGCAGGGTGCCAAAGCGGTGATCGCAAGCCTGTGGCCTGTGGCCGATGCCAGCACCAGTTTTTTGATGCGGGAATTGTATCGCGTGCGCGAATCTGTGGCAGGCAAGACTAAGTTGGAAGCGTTGCAGATTGCGCAGCTGGGATTGCTGCATGGCAAGTTGAAAGTGGACAAACCCGACCAAGCTCGGGATCTGATTCATGAACCTGCCAAAGCAGCGAAGCCGATGGGTCCGGCATATACCGTGGACCCGAAGGCCCCTTATGCGCATCCCTATTATTGGGCGCCATTTTTCTTGATGGGGAATTGGTTGTAAGAAACTATTCACTTCAGCTTGAGTAGTTCGTTGAGGGTGGCGCTAAGATGCCCTGAACTAATCAATGGTTCCCCTGGCAGACCCACGGAAATTATGTAGCCCTTTTTATCGACTAATACATGCGAAGGATAGCTGGCTAAGCGTAGCCGATCTTTTACGAAGGTGGAGACGTCATGAGATGCGGCCGTCTGCCAAGGGACACTGTATCGTTTCACAATAGCTCTTGCATCTTCGAAATCATCGTCACAAAGCACCCCAAGAACTTCAAAGCCTTGGTGGCGAAACTTTTCATAGACTTCCTTAAGCTGAGGGATTTCCGTAAGGCACGGGCCACAACTTGGAGTTCCAAATACGAGGAGTACAATCTTGTTTTTGTAGGACACAAGAGAGAGATTGTCACCTCTGAGTGTTCTGAATGGGAAGCCGGGAAACTTCCTTCCCTTTGCGACCTCAATTCGCTTATAGTCTTTGGATGGGTGCAGCCGAACAGTGAAACTGCTAGCCCGTATATCGACGGATTTTGTGGAGACGAACTGACTACCGCCCTGCTTGAACACCAAGACCTCATTGTCAGCAAAAGCGGTTTCTATGGAAAATGGATTGAAGTCAATTGTCCGGTCATTGTTAGAATCTACTCCAACCCAGCCATTACTGACATTCGCTATGTTCAATAATGCATCGTATTCCCAAACGAAGCGTGTTTCTCGACCGCCGATCATTGCGGATCCACATACAAATGGAGCGGCGGCTATATCCATCCGAATCGCGTTCGTTAGGCTTGAGACTTCCGGTGTATATCGAATTCGGATGGGTAGTTCCCTATATGCTTTACCGGTAAGTGGAACGCTAAAACTTGCCTCCCAAACACCTTGATTGAGAGAGAAGGGGTACATTTCATCTGGCGATATGGTCCCGTTGCGGTTCAGATCTACTGCCAGCGTTCTTTTCGAATCAAAGGATTCGAGTATGAATCCATTCAATCGGCCTGCTGGCAGATTAATTGACTGAATCACGTCGCCGAAACCGAGCTTTACTTTTTGTGATAACTCCGCAGCGAGGATGGATTTTGGATCAATCCCATTAAACAAGAAGGTTCCCCAAGACCCGCTCTCAATGCAGAGTTCCTTGTTAAGCTTTCCGGATATTTCCTGATATGGCGAGTTACCCAATAGCGGGAATATGTACGCGAAGATTAGAAGTACAGTTGATGAGCAATGCTTCATTGGTTATCTTGACGATTTACAAGTTCATATTACACTACTTAGCAAATCGCAACACCTTCCACCAACCCGGTATACTAACGGAGTGAAAAACCTTTGGATGACTGTGTGTTTGGTATCCCAGTTACCCTTTCTTCTGGCGGAAGATTGGCCGCAGTGGCGCGGGCCAGGGAGCCAGGGAATTGCAAGCGGCTCTGCATTGCCGGTGCAATGGGGAGCAACAAAGAACATTGCCTGGAAAGCTGCTCTGAACGGCACCGGAACGTCGTCCCCCATTGTTGTCGCTGATCTGGTTATAGTAACTTCGCAGATTGGCAGTTACTCAGAAGCCGCCAAGAACGATCCGCGCTTGGCTAGGGACGACCGCAACTTGTCGGCGAAGGAAAACGCAATTAGTAAGTCGAAATCCGAAGATGGCAAGGTGCTCCTGGCAGTTACCGCATTCCGGCGTTCTGATGGTAAGCAGCTTTGGGAATATAAGACTCCAGCAATTGGCGAACGGCCGGAATTGCATGAAAAGCATAACCTGGCTACACCAACTCCGGTGTCCGATGGCAAGCGTGTTTACGCCTGGTTTGGCAATGGGCAAGTGGTGGCGCTGAACATGGAAGGCCGCGAGCTTTGGAAGCGGCATTTGGGCCAGGAACATGGCTCTTTTCTGAACCTCTGGGGACATGGCAGTTCTCCGGCCCTCTACAAGAATTCACTGATTCTTCTGTGCGATCACAGGCCCGTTTCTTATCTACTGGCACTCGACACGGCCACGGGAGATCAGCGCTGGAAAGTGGATCGCGGAGCAGACAGAGTTTCGCATAGCACTCCGGTTGTGATCACCGGACCAAAGGGCGATGAGTTGATTGTGAATTCCAGCGCGCAGATTGATGCCTATGATCCGGCTAGCGGGAAGCCGCTGTGGCACTCCGGCAGCGAACGGCAAACGCCGATTCCTTCAGCGGTTTTTCACGATGGGACTATCTACATTAGCCGGGGATACCGGAACAGCGATATCTTAGCGATTCGTCCGGGTGGGAGTGGCGATGTTAGTACCAGCCACTTACGGTGGCGTATGGCTAATGGTGGATCGTATGTGCCATCTATCGTGCAGTACCAAGGGCTGCTCTACATGACTAACGAGGTCGGCGTTGTCACTTGCGCTGAAGCGGAGACAGGTGCGCCAGTATGGAAGCATCGTCTGGATGGAATTTTCTTTGCATCCCCGGTGGCTGCTGACGGAAAGATCTACATGCAAAGCGAGACGGGTGAAATGTTCGTCCTTCGTGCGGGCCGTAAGGCGGAAGTGCTGGCGAAGAATGATCTGGGAGAACGATTCATAGCGTCCCCGGCAATTTCTGATGGACGGATATTCCTTCGTGGCGATGGGACGCTTTTTGCGATTGCAGAAGCCAGCCGATAGGGAAACGCGTTTGTAGATAGATTCCCGCAACGAGCAAGACCAGTCCGGCTAGTAAAGGAAGTTGGTATCCAATTCGGTAGGCAACATCAATGGTCTTACTTCCTGCGGGCACTTCTATTACAATACGGTTCCAGTCATCCGCACTTAGAGCTAACTCCGTTCCCGCAGCCGAGGCAGTCATCCCGGAATGCCACAAATAGTTCACCAAAATCTTGCCGCCACCTGGAAGGTTAGCTGTATCGACTACCAGACGATTTCCCTCCACTCGAACATCCATCCGCGTCTCGGGATGGGCGATTGATCGCGCCAGAGGCTCGGCGCCATCCACTCTGAAGATGTCCACATCTTCCGAGTGAAATACAGCAGTTGCCCCACGCAGCGCATGTTCAACAGCAATTACCTGCGGAACGTTAGCCAGCTTTTCTTCGCGAGTTTCGCGGCCTCCGGGTGATAGCTGTTCCTGATGCGCAGTACGATGCATAACAACAAATTCCACGCCGTAAGCTCGTAGTGTTTCGAGGGGATGCCTGGCCAGCTTGTCCACGACGCGATTCATTGGTGCACGACTTTCCCATAGCGGTTCATAACCCTCCAGCGACGAGATTTTGAAGAGCGAGGGGAAGTTATGATTCAAACTGTTGACATAGCCCCTTTGTGGCGTTCGATCGGTTGCCGCGGGATAAATGCGATGAAGCTTGCCATCTCCTTTCAGGGTTTCAAGGATGCCGGAAGTTGCCGAATAGTTGGGGCTATCGCGCCAAATATACAAGGCTTCGCGGCTAAGATTGGCGTGATACAACATGAGTCCCGCTGTTAGCCCGAAGCAAAGCATTTGAAGGATACCGCGCTGTTTGTGACCACAGATAAAGCGCTCCACAAGCATTGCTCCTACCATCAATGAGAAAAAATGGAAGAACACCAGAAATTTTGCGGGTGCTGTTAATTCCTTTAACACCGGTAGTACGGTGTGCAGAGTCCAGAGCCCGCCTTGGTGTCCAAGTGCTAATAGAAAAGCAACCAGAGATGCGGGAATCAATGGGTTGTTCTTCATGGCTTGTCTTGATCCTCTAGCCACCAGCAATGTGGATAGGCCGATGATCCAGGCAAGAGTGAACAATGTCCCGGCGTAGTAATACTCGCCTGTTGGACTGGTGGCGTCCATGCCACGATTGGGGATTGGGGAATTTGCAAACGGGAAAGGGTAGACCAGCGACATTAGCCCATAGATAATGCCCTCCCCAAATGGAGCCCGCCAAACACCACGCGTGACCAACGCCTGGGGAATCAGCAAGGGCACTGCGAGGGCAAGGCCAGTTAATAAGGCTGGAATAGTGTGGCCCAACTTCCGCCATTCCGCATTTTGCTGCCAGACTCGTAGCGCCAAAAGGAAGAACAAGAAACCAACTGCGTAGAGCCACATTTGCGCATTACCGGCGTGAAACAGCAGGCCGATTGTACTTCCCGTTGCTAGAGTCCATCGCCAGCCGGGTTTTGCATTCGGAAAATGCAGAGCCAACAACACAATGGCCGGCAAACTGGCCACCGCCGGAGACATGTAATACCAGCTTCTGGAAACCAGCAGTGCGAAACCCGACATACTAAAGCACACGGAAACCGCTGCGGCAACTGGTGACGATAATTGCAACCGCCTTCCAGCTAAGTAAGTAAGTACGCAGGCCAAGGTTAAATGGAAGCAGACGAAGATGTCGAGTAACCATGTTTCGTCGCCCAACAACCTGGCAAGTAAGTAGCTCAAATGTGTGATTGGGTAGGTAAGTGAGTAAATACCCAGATCAGTCAGTGGCGAACCCATTAACTGATATGGGTTCCATGTTGGCCATTCACCGCTTGTCCAGAAAGTGCGGCAACCGTGGAGGATACCGGGCAGGAATTGCGAGTAGTTATCGTCCTGTAGAAAGTAGTGGGATTGGATTCGCGAAGTTAGCAGGAACCCGCCAAACAGCGTAGAGATTGCCGCGCATAGCCAAATCCAAGTAGACGTTGCGCTGGATGGTTCTACTACTGGTTGAGCACCGCCCCAAATCTGCGAAGAACAGATCTTCTTCCGTCTCAAATTGTCAGCCACCACGCCTGCAAGAACCACGAAAATGGCCAGAAATCGCCAATAGGGGCGGTTTTCGATCAACCCCCAATAGGCTGCCGTGGAAATGGGAGCGGTGGTTTCACCAAGTATCACAGCATAGTGAATCTCAATCAAAGAACTGACTATGCCCCAAACAAGTAGGAATGCAAGTCCCAACACCAAATGTTTCCATGGGCGCAATACTGACTGTTGAACCAAAGAGAGAACTCCTATTGCATTAATCGGTCTTATGTTGGATTTGCTTTACTTGTCCTTCGTTGATGCGAACAATTAACCAATCGTCTATTACGATGTATTCGTTCCAAAACATCTATTAGACAATTTTGTCGTCTCTCCCTAATATAGGAATCGTAGGGCAGATAGATACAAGCCCAACGAAACAAAAACACGAAGGAGAGATACCTATATGCATTTGATTATGAAGACTATTGGCGGCTTGGTGCTCGCCGCCTGCTCAGCTGCCGCCCTGGAAAAAGAACTGGTCGATCAGATCGTACAATCGGCTCAAAACATTGAGCGGGACGCCAACATGGTAAGTAAAGCACTAAAGGTCAAGCAGGTAGACAAGAGTGAAGTTACTAAAATGATCGGGGATATGACGACCGACGTCAACAAGTTACAAGAACTTGTTACTAGCTTCGACTCTACCAAACCCATGCTTAGCGATAGGGACAAAATAGATTGGCAATTGGTCAAGGACAAAGTTCAACTTCTGGAAATTTTTCACGGCCAAAAGCAAAAGCTGGCGACAGAAGATATGACGAAGAATCGAGGAATGATTCGTGCTCACGCTGACGGGCTAGCAGTCAGGGCTCAGAAGCTTCAGGTGACGGCCAACAAGCTACGCCGCGGCTAGTCCAAACAAAACGGAGAAATCAATGAGCAAAACTCCACGGTCCATACAATATGAAGCAAGTGAACCCGTTCAAGCAATCGAGGACATTTCCCGGCTCGCGCATTCCATCTGGGAAGAGAAAGGTCGGCCAGTAAACAAGGAGTTGCCACACTGGCAGCGGGTAGAGGCCGAGGTTTCTGAAGCTCAAAAATAGAACAGAATGCTGGCCGCAAATCGTTAAGCGGCCAGCAAACTGCGTAAATTAGTCCAATCAAACTTTAAAGGAGAAATCATAATGGGAAGGACAGGACGATCCAACCAACCGGCTCGAAGTGAGCTTCTTGAACTAACCGCGGAAATTTCCCAGCTTGCGCATTCTTTCTGGGAAGAGGAAGGACGGCCAGAAGGCGAGGAATTGCGGCACTGGCATCGCGCCGAAGCCGAGGTATTCAAAGCCCGCGGGTTAAAACTTCCGGATGAACCATGGTAATGGCATTGCGAATTTCGCTGACCGCCCTGTGCTGGGGAACCTGTTTAGCTGCCCAACCCGCGGCTATGCAATTAAGGGATCAAAGCCGCTTATATCAGGATTTGGCAGAGCGCGTGAACCCCGCCATTGTACAAATAGTAACTACAGGCTATGCCCCATCGACCGACGGTGCGTTGGTCTTGCACGCCAAGCGTAGCATGGGTTCAGGAGTATTGGTCGATCCCACTGGTTACATCATCACGAATGCCCATGTTGTAGGCGAGGTTCGCCGTGTGCAAGCACTACTGCCCCAAATAGCGGCTCAGCTCAAAACACCTGGATCCCATCTGAAACCTGGAGGGAAACTGGTGCAAGCAGAGGTGGTGGGGCTTGACCGTGAAACCGACATTGCTGTACTGAAAGTGGTTGGAGATAGTTTCCCGTTTCTGCGTTTCGCTGACTCTGACTTACTTCAACAAGGTCAGCTTGTGTTCGCCTTCGGTAGCCCGTATGGACTTCAAAATTCAGTGGCCATGGGTGTAATCAGCTCGATAGCGCGCCAAGTGCGGCCTGAGGATCGCATTGACTATATCCAAACAGATGCTTCGATCAACCCAGGCAATAGTGGTGGACCGTTGGTGGACGCAAACGGCGATATTACCGGAATCAACACGTTCATTCTTACCCAATCGGGCGGACACGAAGGTGTGGGGTTCGCAGCGCCAAGCAACATTGTACGTTGGGCATACGAAGAAATTCGGCGGCATGGCCGCGTGCGGAGAGGTCAAGTCGGATTAGTGCCTGAAACCATCACCCAGGGATTGGTTGAGGCACTTCAGCTGCCCCAGGATTGGGGCGTTCTGCTTTCCGACGTGACTCCAGGCGGGTCAGCAGAAGCAGCTGGGTTGAAGATCAATGACATTGTGCTGAAAGCTGACGACAAGGTGATGGAGACTTCCCGCCAGTTCGGCGCACACATTTACCAGAGCGCCGGGCACGAAATGAAACTCGAAGTCCTGCGTGGCCAGAAACCGCTCACTGTTCAGGTGGCGGTGCTGGAGCGCCCGAAGGATACGGACCGAATCCTATCCCTGGTGCGGGGAGATGCAAACTCTGTTCCTCAACTTGGAATACTTGCCGTGGATCTTGACCAGCGCGTAACCCCACTTCTGCCGATGCTCCGCAAACTAACAGGAGTTGTTGTAGCCGGTGTTGTGGCCCGATCCTTAGGGCACGCAGACGCAATGCACCCAGGCGATGTTATCTATTCCATCAATGGAAATCCTGTAAGTGGTTTGGCGCAGTTGAAGACTGAGTCTGCAAAGTTGAGCCACGGCCAAAGTGTGGCGCTACATGTGGAACGGCAAGGACAACTTCAATACTTCGTCCTTGATGCGGAGTAGCTGCGGCTCCTAAGTAACAGCCCGGAAAACGGAGCGCGCGGGTATCGTTTCGTGTTCGAATTGCCGGTGTCCGCGTGCCCTTTTCGGGCTAGCTATCATAAGGGATGATCTCATTTCTGGAAGCAGGGATGGCATTCCTGGCCATTGCTGTTGCGGCAATCATCCTCTGGTTCATTCATCGGTCTGCTCCTCGTAAAACGCAATCGGCTTTTGCTGTGATTGTTGCTTTTATGACGGCTCAATTCTTGCTGGCCTTTTCCGGCGTGCTTGGCAAATGGGATAGCACACCTCCACCATTCATTGCGATGATGGCCGTTATCTTCCTTTCAACCTGCGGACTTGCCTTCAGCCCCTTGGGGCTATCTATGGCGTCATCGCTGCCCTTTGCAATGCTCATCGGCTTTCAAGCGTTCCGGCTGCCGCTGGAGTTGTTGATGCACAATGCAGCAGACCACGGCGTGATGCCTGTGGTAATGTCTTTTTCTGGATACAATTTCGACATTCTTACCGGGCTCACGGCGATTCCTGTAGCCTGGATGGCGCATCGGAATTCCGCGCCTCGATGGCTGCTGATTGCATGGAATTTCATGGGCTGTATTTTGCTGGCAAACATCGTTACAATTGCCGTGGCCGCAACACCGAGGTTCGCTGCGTTTGGACCGCAACAGTTGAACGTGTGGATTGCAGATGCCCCATTTGTCTGGTTACCCGGCGTGCTGGTGCAAGCTGCGCTATTGGGTCATTTGCTAACTTGGCGGAAGTTGGGAAACTACTTTCCAGCCAGGTAACTGACAACTGCTTTGCGTGTTACATCCAAACTGAATCGCACCGATTCCGCCGGAAGGCTACGCAGAATTGGACCGAACAACTTGCCCATACCCAATGGGATATCACGCGTCAGGCTTACCGATTGCCACTCTACATAAACGCCACCATCGCGTTCCTCAAATAGCCAATACCCGGCAGTCCGCCAAAGTAAGCCGCGGTCCTTGCCCACTGGCAATTCACGTTCGCTAGGCTTGCCGGCGTCGACTACTTCAGCCACGCGCGTTGTGCGTCCGGAACTGTAGGCACGTTTTGGATCGCTCTGTACAAACTGAATTTCGTACTCCGTGTTCAAGACATCGCTAAGCATGAACTTCGATTTCACCAGCCGCATGTAAACCTTAAATAAGTTACCCTCGCGGGACCTCACTTTAACGGCGGAAATGTCAGGCTTGAAAATTTCGGTGTGCCTTGGAAAGTCCTGGGCAATTCTTAAAACATCCCCGAGTTTGGCAGCGGGAATAAATAAGCTGCCAGTCCAATCCTGGATCTGGCCGCCCTTGATCTCAAGGTTGCCGTTTCCAACAGAGGGCTGCACTAAGATAGTCCCGCCGCGCAGTTGGTTGTCTTTGTCTACCGAAGTGGCTACCGAAAGAAATGTTGGTTGACGGTATCGCTGTTCCAACCTGGCTTCAATGTTGGCGATGTGTTTATCGAAAATAGCGCTGGTCTGCGGCTGTAATTCAATTGCAAAGCTGTGACCCGCATTGATGAGAAAGAAGACGCCGAGTGCCTTGCCCGTGCGGCGATGAGAATACTTCATGGTTGGACTTCCACTAGGATAACTGATCGCCGGCCCAACGGCTACTTAGTAATCACCATGCGATCCAGTTCATCGCCACTGCTGGAGATCTGCTGCAGTTCCAAGCGCTTGCCATTCACGTCAACCTGAGTGAATGAATTCACTTTAGAAATGAACTTGTCGGTGAATTTTTGCCAAGTATCGGGCTTGTCATTCTGTTCAGGATTGTATACCCCAGCACCACCAGCACCGGTAACAATGTAGATTACGCCATTTGGTTTGGTGTTCGTTGTGCCGTTGAAGTTGCGGTCCAACGTCCAGGTCCAACTCTTCTCCTTACCTTCATATTTCAAAGGGAAGCTTCGTTGATAGTTATGCACATGACCGGAAAAAACCACGTCCACTTTGAACTCCTCAAACAGATCGGCTACCTTACGCATTTGCCGCTCATCAAAATGTGCCGACGAAGAATTGAAGCCAGGATGATGGAATCCAACAAAGCGCCAGGTAGCATCTTTGGCCGCCATCAAGTCCTTTTTCAACCAGGCACGAAGGTCCGCATCGGCCCAATCCACATAGTTGTTGGAATCGAGCACGGTCCAGTGGGCGTTCCCATATTCAAAGGAAAAATTCGCCATGCGCGGATACTGTTCGCCCGCAGCATTGCGCATTGCCTGCAGATTTGCGGGGGGCCCAGTCAGCTTGCCTGCATGTGGGCCACCTGGGAATAGCAAAGGCCCATTTAATGGCTGCGACCAATAATAGAAGTAAGCCATTGCATCGGGGTACTTCTCAAAATCAGTAGTAGCGATGTCATGATTTCCCGGAACTCCAATCACCAAAGTGGATCGCGTCAACGGCGCCCCTTGTTCGGGGGAAGCAGTGTCGGCGTTATAGCAATCAAAAAAATGATGACGATATTCGGAAATTCGGCCACGGCTGTATACGATGTCCCCAGTGACAAGAACCATGTCCGGCTTAGCTTTTGCCATTTGAAAAGCGACGGCGCGCTGCGGCACTTTGTCGGCGGCAACGTCGCCAAAAATCCCCATGCGATATGGCTGATCCGCTGACTTCCTGGCGACGGAGGATGCGGAGAAAAGCGCCTGCCCACCTTGCGTCACTCGATATTCGAAAGCCTTCCCAGGCGCCAGTTTCGTGAACTCAACTTTGTAAACTCGATGGGCGTCAATGGTGGGCACCACGATTTGCCGGAACGTGGGTTTGGTTGCTGGTTGCCAGGATGAACTTCCCGCAATCTTATAATCCACCTCCCAATTGGCATCCACGTCAGCGGTGTGCCAAAGCAGTTCCAGATGTGTTGGGTCAGCGGACATTCGCCCCAACTGTAAATATGGCTTGGCAAGGAAAGGACCAGCGCCAATTGCCAATTGAATGCTAAGTAGAAGGATAGGAAACAGTCGGAAAAAATTCATGGGCTCACTGATATTATCCGGTAAAATTTTCCAACCCGCACGGAAATCTTTTCCTATTCTTCGTCACAGAATTGTAAAAATAGCCCTAAATGCGCGTATTTTGGTTTGGCACTCTTATTGCAAGCCCGGTATTATGACAAGGTTCACTAAGCCGCAAATTGCCTTAGTAAGTTTGGCGGCCGGATGCCTTTTAACCAGCGCCGCATTCGCATTCATTTACCGGAGCCCCGTAGATCTGAATATGGACGGTGCACCCGCATCCTCAGTGCCCGGATACACTGGGCCGCTGTACAGTGCAAAAGGAAAACTGGTGGGCTACGCTCAGCCTCCCGTTGTGGATCTGCAGCACCGGCTAAAACCCCGGCAGCCGGCGCGAAAGGCATTGGCAGCAACACCCAAGCACTCACTCGAAATGCAGCCGTTGGCCCTTCGCTAAAGCGGCTCCTCTCACGGTGCTGCCCGGAATGTGACAGTAGTCGCATTGGCTAAATCGTCACCCTGCCGGATTACGATCTCCTTCTGACCCAATCCAATTCGCAGCGGTAGCGGGCCTAAGTTGATTTGGTCCAGCCCAGGATACTGCCCTTGCGCCAGCGGCCCCGCAACTGGGACAACAAATTCACCAACTGTTGCCGTGGCTGGTCCGCCGCGCAAGCCAGTGCCGTACAAAATCAAGTAAATTTGATCTCCAACCGCAACCGGTACACCTGCATCCGTCAGCACAGCATCGGTACGCACTCCGCGCGCTGTAACTCGGATGTAAGTAGCAGCGGCCATGCCTGTTCCTCTTTGATTCGCGCTATAAATTCCTGGGGCGGTGGCAGCCACCTGCACTGTGGTCCTTTGCGATCCGATGGCGATTTGCGCCGCACCTGAAGCCGTTCCGGTGGGGATCAAGTACAGCAGTTGCGTTGGAGACACATAGTACAGCGGAGCCATCCGAGTTACACCGCGCGCGTCCGTCACCAATACTTGCAGCCCTCCCAGCGTTGTCGGCCATGCTGTTGTTGCTGCTGTTGCCGTTGTTGCCGCAAGGTTGGTGCCGAACGTCGCCACAATGGAATCGGGCGCAACGGCACCTGCCAAGTTGTAGCTGGCGCTGGACACAGTGGCAATGCTGGGGGGTGGGGGTGCTGTTGGAGCTTTCGCTTCGCAGATTGGATCGGTCAATGGAATGGCGGGCGTTGACGGGGGGCGTGGTGCTAGCAGAACAGAAGGCGATGCGCCGGTCATCCAATTCCACAACAATTCGTAGTAACTGTAAGCCGTGGCAGTTACTCCGGAACGAATCTTTTTGCCGAGAAAGCCTTCATCGTCTCCGTAAGTCACGTGAAGCCCGCAGAGTCGGCCAACCACACCGGGAGCCGAGGTAATGGCAGAGCGCTCTACCGCAGTCGATCGGATATTCGTCAGAGCTGTTAACTGGTCCCAAATTCCTTGGCCGAACTGTAATGGAGTAAACACAAGGCCGGCATCCTGCAGTCCTCCGATTGAGACTTGGTCCTGCAGATCCTGGATCTGAAAGAACGGCGTCGTAATGTGGTTCATCGTAAGGTAGCCATCGTCGTCGCATAGATACTGAGCCGTTGGGTGCGCAGCCAGGCACGAATCGTCCAATTGAGCATTGCGCAGGCCGACGTGGATGCGGTTGAAATCGTCAGTCTTTCTTTGATAAACCGGGTCTCTTGGATCGCCAGCCGGAAAACCCTGTTTACCATTAAAGTCGGGATTGAAAGTGGCCTCGAATTGTCCTCGCACCCGCACGTTCGGGTTAGCCGCTTTCAGACGTGCCGCGATCCGGTCTACGTGCGCCCGTGCTCCTGTTGCGCCCGCCGAATCGCCGCTGATCAGCACATCCGTGGCATCTGTAAGTTTCGGCATACCAACCACACCGCGCTCTAGCGCAGATAGTACAGCGTCCAAAATGGTTGCTCCTCGATAGTGAAGGCTGAAGGCTTTTGACCCGTCCTCGCTGCGTAACACCACATCTGACTTGCGACCTTGCCATTGGTCGGAGCTGCAATACTTCAAGCGGACCAGGTTGCGATCCCCCAGTCGGTTGATGGAATTGCGCCCCATTAAGCCATCGAAGTTACGAAATTCGCCCTCAAATTTTGTAGTCATCAGGGTGCCTTCCCATTTGCCAATGCCGCACCAGCGTGCGGCGCACTCTTCGAAATCGCTGCAATCATTGCCACCGTTGAAGTGGATAATCCAACGATTGTTAGAAGGGCCGTCGGGTTCAACTGCGCCAGTACGGGCAGCGCGAACGGACATCACCGGAGGCGTGCCATCGTTACAAAGCGCATTGGGTGCATTGATGACGATTGTCCGGAAATCTCCAGAAGTCTGCGTGTTCACTCTATAGGGCTGCTTTCCATCCGGTGTGTTCGGGCAGGAGATGACATCTTTAATGTTGGGTTGCGCAAAGGCAATGGAAGCGGCAATCAGGAAGCAAGCAAGGCGATTCATAGGACTCCAAATACATCTACGAAGAAACCGACCGAAGTGGAAGAAAACCAAAAGTGTTTATTTCCCGGTCAATCGAAAGTTAGCCACGCGGGATAAGCAGGAAACGATCGATTGCGACCTTAGGAGAAACGTTGCGGCGAAAGTAGTCAATTTGGAAGCGAATGTGGAAGCCGTCGAAACGGGGGATGACGCGCGCCACCGGGATGGGATAGGTGAGCCGCTCGGAGATGACGCCGTCCGTGTTTATCAAGGAAATGGTTTGCAGGCCAAGGTTCAGATTCCTGGGTGCGGGTCCAGTGCCATCGCTGAGGGTGAGTTGGAGACTGATGGGGAGCGGATGCCGGTCCTGGTGGCGCACTTCGATGGCGATGGCCGTGCAGCAGGCCAGGTCGATGGACGATCCGAGATTTTGATGTGCCTCGAACTGGAGCGTGTAGCTATCTGAGCTGCGGAAGTTGCGGTCGAGCAGCGTACCATTGGTTTCGTAGGCATGGGGCGGCGGACGGCGGTCTGGATTTCTGAAGATCCAGTAGACGCCGTAGAAAGGGATCGACAATGGATTCGGCGAGCCTATACCGAAGGTGCGATGGAGTTGAGGCAGAGGCGGGATGAGAGTAACGCGCTTGGTTTCCTTGGGCCTCAAGATGACGCCGCGGAATCCGCCGCCGCTGGAGAGGCTTGGATCGGTGATGGTTTGGCGTCTGTTGCTGCTGGCAGTGGCCAAGACGCCCCGGCCTAACTCGAGGTAGTGAAGCAAGCCGAGGGCGGAGCAGAAGATGGCGGCGAAGACTGAGGCGGTGACGTGGACCCATGGAGGTTTTGGTGCGGCCCACGGGTCGGTGGCCTGGAAGCGGCGCGCCGCAATGCAAAGGGCTGCTAGCGTGGCGAAAACACAAGCGGTGCTGGTCCAACCCATAACACCGGTGATGGCAGCGGATTGGATGAGCAGCGACGCGCCCATCGGAAAAGCCAGGAAGTAATGAGTGGACGGGAATGTCCATCTGGGTTCGACGGCACCGTAGTATCGCCAAGCGGAGGAAGCCAACAGCATGGTGATGAGCGCCGCGCAAGGGGCAGCCAGCAGGGAACTGGACGCCAACCAGATTGTAAGTGGGCCAAGCCATGCCAGACGGAGGGCGAACAGTTGACAAGCCTCGCGGACGCCTGTTTTGGTGCCGCTGCGGAATAGTTGCATCGCCAGAGTAGCAACGAAGACAGGAACCAGTGCGGCAGAGCAAGCAATTAGGATGAGTGGGCCGAGTGTTAGTCCACGCCACTTATGCCCGCCGATCCAATGAGCAGTGAGGGCGGCGGCGACAAACGCCACGATCAGTGGGAGCCAGACGGATCGCGGCAAGCGGGCCATGCTCTATTAGACACCTTTATGGGATAACGGCAATGCGAGGACTGCCAATGAAACATATAATAGACGGACCATGACCCGCCGTCACTTTCTTCAAACCGCCGCTGCAATCACTGCTCCCACACTGCTCCTTGCCCAAGCCCGTGAAAAGGCCAAACCGCTGAACCTGAAAATCACCGACCTTAAGACTTTCATCGTCAACCGCGGCGGACCCAACGCGTCCAACTATGTCTTCGTGAAAATCTACACCAACCAATGCATCACCGGACTGGGAGAAGGCTCTGTCACCAGCAAGGAAGCAACTGTTGCCGCCGCGATTGACGAACACAAACGCTACCTTGTTGGCCGCGATCCGGCTGACATCGAAATGCATTGGCAGGCCATGTACCGATGGCCGCGGTGGCGTGGCGGACCGATCCTTAACTCCGCCATCAGCGCCGTGGAAATCGCTCTGTGGGATATTCTTGGCCAGGCTCTTGGGCAGCCCATTTGGAAATTACTGGGCGGCAAAGCGCGGGATCGCGTCCAGATGTATGTGCATGCTGGTGGCAAGTCCCCACAGGAGTACGCGGAGAACTGGTTGAAGGCCAAGCAAGAGGGCTGGACCGGTTGCAAGGCAGACTTTATCACCACCCACAACGACATTATTGAACCAATGAGTTCGGTGAGCGAAGGTATCGCCAACCTGAAGGCAGTGCGCGCCGCCGTCGGTGAGGACTTTCGTATTTGCATCGACCTCCACGGCAAGACCACGCCGACCATGGCAGTGGATTTCTGCCGCCGCGCCGAAGAGTACCGGCCCTACTTCGTGGAAGAGGCGACGCAGATTGAGGATCTGGATGAACTAGCCCATCTGCGGCAGAGCACACGCATTCCACTTGCAACCGGCGAACGGCTCTTCACCAAGTACGGCTTCGCACCCTTGTGCCAGCGGCATCTGGTGGACTACGTCCAGCCTGACGTGGTGCATTGCGGCGGGATCCTGGAAATGAAGAAGATCGCGACGATAGCGGAGGCCTATCGCATTGAACTTGCCCCACACAATCCACAAAGTGAAGTAAGCACGCTGGCGTCATTGCATGTCGATTTCTCAACTCCCAACTTCGGGATCCAGGAAATTACTCATCGAGGCAACGAGCAATATTGGAAGGACCTTTTCTACGGCGGCGGCATTCGTTATGAGAAAGGGTACGCCCTTCCACCTGACCGTGCAGGGTTGGGTGTGGATCTGGATGAAAAGGTGGCAGCGTTGAGGCCCTATCAGCCGCATACCCGGCAGCAGTTACGCTTTCCGGATGGCAGTGTAACTGATCACTAAAAAACTTGGCATTGTCGTTATTAGGAACAGTGAAATAGAGGCACCCAGAGGGTGAGACTGAATTGCTCGAAAATGAGCCGCTAAACGGGGACACCCGAGCCAGGCAGCTCGCTTGGCGGCTTTGCGTTTTCATGAGGATTGCCGTAGCTTTTGCCAGGCTCCAATGCCCCGTTTAGCTCGCGATACCCAGATGCAGATGTGTCAACTGCCGTTTGTAATTTAGCTATCCAGGCTCTCTATCCTTGAAAACCTGTTGCTCGACACCCTCATTTGCAGGGGTTTACAAGCTTGGCATTTCGGTATACTCTAAATGTTGCAGTGATAGTAACACTATTGTAACAATTCAAAATCCACCGGAGGGAAAAGCAAAATGTTGAAAATCTGTTGTTTATTGATTACATGCTTGCTCCCTCTCTCGGCGGCGGACTTCACAAGGGCAATCGAATCGGTCGAAAAGCAGGCGTCGGCAGAAGCGGCTAGTGCTGACGGGGCGAATCGAGCCCGCATCAAGGCCGAATTGGCAGAGTTCCACCTACGCTTCAACAAAGTGTTGGACGCGATGAAAGAATTCACGCAGGAATACAACAGCGGAAACGGCAGCGTCTGGCCGGTAGCAAAAGCCACCAAACTGGATGCGGCCATGCGCGATCTTCAAAAGAACCGTTACTGGAACCAATACACGCTGAAACCTAAGGCCAAAGAAAACGCCGAATAATATTATGAATAGAGCTTCATTTTGAAGACTATTCCTGTTGATTTCTCCACGCTCATTTCAGATACAATAAAAACCACCAAGTAACAAGTATTGGAGGGATCCTGTCGAATGACTAAGTCGAGCCCGCTGAGCATTGCCTTGAACATACTGCTGCTTTTTATCTTCCCGGCAATCGCCCCCGGGCAGATTAAGTCAACTGCCGCCGATACACGGGAAAAAGATCTTCCAGAAATTTCTCATTGCGGTGAGCGCGAGGATCTTAGTATGTCTCTAAGTGCAAAGCGCTGCTACTGGTGGACGCATTCATTCAACGGGACCATGGTTACAGGTGCGGCGTTCAATGCTGCTCTTGACCAATGGGTGAAGAACAGCACTAACAAAGAATGGGGACAGGGAGTTGAGGGATTTTCGCGGCGCTTTGGAACTCGAGTGAGTCAAAGCATGGCCAAGGGAACAGGGCAAGCTCTTGGCGGAATGTTACTGCATGAAGACCCTCGGCTATATGCCTCGCACAAAGAAGGCTTTGGCCCGCGCTTAGGATTTGCATTGAGCCGCACCTTCATTGTCCGCGTGGATTGCAACCCGGAATTTGATAGCACTTGTAAGGAGCGCCTTGCAATTGGACGCCTGGGCGGTGCATTCGCTTCGGGCTTTGTGGGCATGGCCTGGACACCGGACCGTATCAATACTCCGCAACGAGCTTTGATTCGTTCAGGCACTGCGATGGGTGGAGTTATGGCAGGTAGCCTGTGGAAAGAGTTTCAGCCTGATATTATGCGCATGCTCACTGGGTTGGTGCGACGTCCACCGAAGAACATACAAGCACCTCCAAGTGTGAAAAAAGAGAAGGCGCAGCAACAAAGGAAAAAGTAAATGAGACGCTACTTATTACTTCTACTTACTCTGTCAATTTGCACTTCCTGTGTACAGCAGAAGCAATGGCGCACTAAGCCTGTGCTGAGTGTACCTTCGCCCCCGGCAAACTTGGAGGACGGTTTCTTTATTGGCCCTGATGCTGCTAAGAACCGGCTATATTCGCTCTCTTTTGTGGAGTTCGGCAACGATGGCCGTGCTTGGAATTCACAGCAACTGGACGAAGCTTTGAAAGCCATTGACGAGGCTGACCGCCGTAGCAACCATCATGCACTGGTGCTGGTGTTCATCCATGGATGGAAGAACAATGCGGGCCAAAAAAACAACAATGTGGTGGACTTTCGCAAGCAAATCAACCGTATTGCCAGCGATGTTTGCGGCAAAAACATAGCAACGTGTGGGGTGGCCGGAGTCTACTTTGGCTGGAACGGAGATGCCGTTAAGAAAGAATGGGGAACGCTGCGGCAGGCCAGCCTATTTGACCGCCGCGGAGTGGCTCGTCAAGTGGCTTCGGGTGATATTGGCAAGTCCTTGCTGGCTGTTATGAAACGGGTAAAAGAAGGGCCGGGGCGGGAGGGCAATCGTTCGATAGTGGTCGGCCATTCCTTCGGCGGCCTTATTCTGGAAGCTGCGATAGCGCCAAAATTGAAGCAGGCTGGTGACGAAATTCATGATTACATCGGCAAACGCCGGGCAAATGTGGACGCCTTTGATATTCCGGCGCTACGGGAACTTTCAGACCTGATTGTGCTCATTAATCAAGCGTCGCCGGCGGTTCAGGCGGTGAACCTGTTGGCCGATTATCGGGAGGACCTTCAGCAGGTGCACTTTCTACTGCCTCCGCGCAAGCCGAACTGTGCGCAGGGAGATACCAACCAGGATTGTAAATCGTTGACGCGGCCGCTGATCATGGCAGTTTCTTCGGAATCTGACTTGGCCACCAGCACACTGTTGCCAATTTCAGAAAAGCTATCGCCTTCGAAGTTGAAGCTGAACCCTGGAATTAAGCTGCCCGATGGATTGGATGAAAAGAAAGTATCTACTACAGCTTCGGCCCACACCCCTCAGTTGTACAGCCATCATTTAGTGGAATGCGATGGAGAAGATTGCGCACCTTGCTTGAAGCGTGACCGGTACTATATTCCCATTCGGATTGATAAACTACCTGCCTTTGCCCGTGGAAACGAGACGCATAAGGATAAGCGCTTGAACTATTGCCTGGAGCGCGATTTCAAGGCTTGGAATCAAACCCCCTATTGGGTTTTCCGTTTACCTACAGCCATTGTGCCTGACCATAGTGAGATTTTCACTGACCGCTTTACAGATTTCCTGACTGCGTTTCTGCCTCCGCTGGGGGATGTTCAAAAGACGTTGGCACCAAATCGTCCAACGACCAAGGCTGGAGCGGGGCGCTGAGCTAAAACGCAGTCCGCATGGCTTCGAACTCAAGCACAAAGGTATTCAATATTTTCTCTTGTGTTTTCCCAAAGCCGGAATCTTCTAAGAACCTACTGACGTCTTCGGGTGGTGCAGGATTTTGAGCAATGGAAATTCCCAATTTGTTGGTTGTTTCGTCAGCCAGTGCCACGATTTGGCCTAGTGGCACTAACCCATGCTGATTGTGAGCCGGTGGGAAATGATGGGTCTCCGCTGCCAGTTGTATGGGCTTAGGCAGATTCCAGCGCTTCAGGATTAAGCCGGAAAGTTCGCCGTGGGAAAAGCCGAGAATTTCCTGCTCACATTGCCATACGGGATTCCCGGTCTCTTGCTCCAGTTGCTGAATCAATGCCAGTTCTTTGGGTAATCCGAGGGCAATCACAATACGGCCAATGTCGTGCAGCAAACCTGCGGTAAAGGCACCTTCACCGAAATCCACTTTTGAATGCATCGCCATCTGGTCAGCCATTATGGCGCAGGCTGCGGAATGTAAGTTGTAGCGGGCAGTGGACCAACCAACTGGGACTTGAAGTTTGGAAAAGAGACGGGAAACGGACAGTCCCAAGGTGAGGTTCCGTAGTTTAGGGATACCTAATAGAGCAACGGCGTGGCGAACACCAGACACCGTCCCTCGGCAACCGTAGGCGGCAGAATTAACGGTACTCAACAACTGGCCGGCAATAATAGCATCCCTTTCGACCCAGTCGGCAAGTTCCGAAACACTGACATCTTCTTTTGAAAGGCTTTCCAACAGCTTATTGAAAACTGGCGAGAATGGAGGGAGCCTACGAAGAGTTTCCAGGGCCTGTTCTTTGAAATCTAGAGATTTTTCGGGGGAAACTTCCTGGGCCAGAATCATTACGGGCTTATCGACCCGGACCACGGGAATCTTAAGAATCAGATGTGGGGAATCAAGGCACAATGAGGGGCGGACAAGCACCCTCATTTCAAGAAGCACCGCTACCCCCAGTTGAGGGCGGAACACTTACCCCCCTTTTTGGTTTTACCCAAAAAAGCAACTTAAACCCCTGTTTGCAGGTAGTTAAAGCATTTTCAGATGAGAACTTCCTCACTTTGTGAACACTAACGTAAATCGGAGCATATAACAGCTTATGGCAGTCACCAACCCCAGAACCAAGCTCGTCAACTTCAGGTTGAGCGAGGAAGAATTCGAGAATTTGAAAGAAGCGTGCGGAACCTTCGGGGCCCGCAGTGTTTCCGATTTTGCTCGCAGCGCCGTGTTGAGCAAATTCCGTTCGGCCGTTGAGCCGGCAATTGAAACCAGCCTTTCCGTGATGAACGGCAAAGTTGATGAATTGGAATTGAGCCTCAGCAATTTGATGCGCCAGTTGGGTCTTTCCGGTCAACCGATGGCCATGGCTGCTGGAGCGTCCTTAGGTGCGGCTTATAACCCCTCACCTCAAGCACAACATCACGACTAATCCACCATTTTCCAAAGTAGTATTTTCACTCCCAAATTCCTTTGCGCGGCAGATGCTCACTCCATTTGCCGCGCGATTTTCATTTACGGGGACTGATTTCCCTGAATTCCATTGACCGGCGTTGTTTCTCGTTGCAAGAATAGCAGTGGCTTTAGAAACGCAAGCTCTTGGTTTCGATAAGCGGTTGAAAAGAAGGCAAATTGCGATAGTGAGGGGCTGTGAATCCGGAAACGGCCAGTTCGGAAAGACCCTGAAGTGGCCTTACTTACGAAAGACCGGCAAATTGATGGAGGATGTGCCGTCCAAGCTGTAGCGGCCTATTGATGAAGTTTCCAATCAGCAAAAAAAATGGGGCAGGGATTCAAAATTCCTGCAGCGCCTTCTTTCATTAGTTGTGCGGATTAGAGGGAAAAGCGCGCGACTGCAATTGAGTTCCAGACTGTGTCCCAACTGAGTATTTGCGTATTGAATCTATCAATACCCATGTACATCGGAAAAGGTGCAAAAACTGGCTGAGCGTGGTTAGAGACGTTGGACCGGTGGGTGAGTCATCGGCAACTGCAACTCGAAATTTGAAAGAAATTTTAGCGCTTCCCAAACTGAGGGTTGAGGATAGCACTCGGTGCAAATTCATCGGAAGTTGACCCGATTTCGCAGGGGATGCGCCGCTCAATTCGCATCCCCCACGGAGCCCAGAACCGTCAAGCCGGTTGGGCAACCTCTTGCGAGGAAGCTTGTTGTGCGACTAATTGTTCTGCAGCGGCACGTAATGCGGCGTTTTGTTCCCGCAATGGTCCACTGAGAAACCGGAGCAACAGAAGGTCAGAAGGCTGAAATACGGTATTGGTAATGGTGCCGTCCTCTTCCTGCCCATAAGTAATGTGCTGGCGAATCAGAGTTCGGAACTGATCCAGATTAATGCCTAATTCCTGAGCCGCCTCGGTTTCAGAAAAATTCATTTTCTGCGGACGGGTAGCGATTGTTGAGGATGTCATTTTCCTCTCCTGCGAGTTGAGAGTTTTTACTACACACAACGCACATCAGCCGGACTCTATATAGAACGCAACTAAAGGGCTCCTCAGCCTTTTGGAATTGCGCCTTGGTCCTGTTTAGGAAGGCTTGATAAATACGCTATAGGATCATTCTAGAGACAAACAGGAAAAGTCTGAATTGGTAAGAGGCCCTAAAGTGGGCGGCGTTTGGACTGACAGGATAACCTTACCAATCCCCTAGGCAACAAGCTGGCCCCTAAGCAACAATCGTGCGAAGAATGGGTTCTGGGAGGGTTGAGGTACTACGGTTACTCGCCCAATTTCGATACTTCACCCGCCAAACGCGAGGCCAAGGGGCTGGTTTGGCCCGCATATTTGTTGCCGGGCTTCGAACGGTAGGGCATGGAGGAGGGGCCACTTAGTTCTTCGAACGTAAATGAGCAGATCCGCATGCCAGGATACAGCGCCACGGGCACGCGGCCCAGGTTACTTAATTCTAAGGTTGCCTTACCGGTCCACCCTGGTTCAAAGAGCCCGGCAGTGCCGTGAACAATGATTCCGATGCGGCCCAAGCTTGACCGGCCTTCGAGCCGCCCTAGAATATCATCGGCCAATTCGAGCTTTTCCTCCGTAATAGCCAGCACAAAATCGCGAGGTTGCAGGATAAATGCTTCCCCGGGGGCCACCATTACGGTTTTCATCATCTCCTGAACACTGGTGCTGTGGCGGAGGTCTATAAAGGGATAGCGGCTGTGTTCAAAAACGCTGAACTCGGCTCCAAGACGGAAATCGACCGAGCAGCTGCCGTACTGATCGGGCGGAAGCTCGGGGGAAATCTTGATTCTGCCATCGGCAAGGTGGCGTTTGATGTCGACGTCGGATAGAACCATGGCGAAAGGATATGGTAGCAAAGGAAGGGAGTGCTATTTGAGGTTCTTTGGAAGAACTCGCGTAAAACGGGCCCTGCGGCTGGGGAAATCCGCCAAGTTCCTGCTTCGTTTACGGGCTGCCAGGCCCTTTGCGCTTTCTGATTTCCGCATATTTCTTGCCACCGGGGCTTTTTTCGTTCCATTGGGGAGGCAGCTTGTCACGGGCGATTGCCAGTACTCCGTCGGCGAGTGAATCAGTAATTTTCGCCATATTGGAGTAGTCGAGCTTTTCCCAGGTGTCTGTACGTTGATGATAATCAGGGAACATGTAGCCTACGCTGGCAGTTGTTGAAGGCACACCGAGATTGGCCATGGACTGATTGTCAGATTGAGCGAAGAAGGGGTCGCTCATCTTCTCCTTCTTAAAGATTCGGACGCCATGGCGTTTGGCGGCGCGGCTGAGGGTGATGTTCAGATTTGTGAAATCGAACCCAGTGAGGTTGTAAGCTGCCAGCTCTTTTTCATCATCGACATCAGTGCGGCCCAGTTGCTCGAGGTTGATTTGGCCGGCCATTTTCTCAATGGGAATAATGGGATGCTGGCCATAGTAGCGGGAGCCTACCAGGCCATCTTCTTCGCCATAAAATGCTGTGAACAGGATGCTGCGGCGTGGGCGGCGGCCGGTAAGGGCTCCGGCGATTTCAAGCATTGCGGCAACGCCAGATGCGTCGTCGTTAGCACCGTGGAATACCAGATCACCGGGGCCAGAAGTTTGGCGGCCAAGGTGATCGTAGTGGGCGGAGACCAGGATAAAGTTGTCCTTCAATTTGGGATCGGACCCGCGAAGAATGCCCAACACGTTTCGTACTTCAACGGTTTCTTCAATAGGGGCGGAAGCACGGAGAGTTACCTTGGCGGTAGTGAAGCCATTGGGGAGAGCGGCTGCAAAATCGGCAGCTTCTTTCGAGTGAAGGCGTAGTGGACCGGGTTGGGCTCTTGCGAGGCGAGGAGTGCCGAAGCCGTCGGCATGCGGGCTGGGATCAATAATCAAAATTGCGGCGGATTTCCAGGTGCTGATTTTGCGCATCCAGGCAAAGGCGCGAACGCCGGGTTTGAGAACAAGAAGGAGAACTCGATCGCGGACATCGTCTTCGGTGAGTGCTTCGCCGGAGTTTGCGTCGTTCATTTCCAGCTTGTAAATTGGAGCTCCTTCGATTGAGGCAGCTGAGGCTAGGGAGCCGGAGATCTGTGTTGGAAAGATTGGCAATCGAGTGGAAGCCTGTTCAAGGGTAAGTTGAAATCCGTCGATTGGCTGACGGCGGACGGTGGGCTTGGCAATTTGAAAATAGCCTCCATCGATGGGAGCTTCAAGGCCGAAACGGCGAAACCAGGAAGCGATGTAAGCGGCGGCAGCATCGAGCCCCTTGGATGGACTGCGGCGGCCTTCGAGGGCATCGGAGGAAAGGAACGAAACGTGTTGCGCGAGGGCTTGGGGAGCGACGTGTTTTGAATGTTTTTGAGAGTAGAGGGGTACAGCAAGAAGGAGAGCAATTAGGATTCTGGACATTTTTGAGGGCCAGCTTGCATTGTAGTTGAAGTTGATCCCAAAAACGGGCTCCGGAGTTTCACGAACATGACCCCTGCCCGGGCACCGGCCGCGCACACTTCTCCCTGGGTTGCAGCCACCACAACTGCAATCGATGGAAATTACCACCTCACGCCTTCCAGTCTCCCAACCAGAAGAAGTGCCCAGGGATGTTCATGTTTTGCGACCGGCGATCCGAACGAACTACGCAAAGCTCTGCGTGCCGCCAGCGGGCATTGCTACCCCGCTTACGGACTTTGTTTGGGAAGCACGCTGCGCATGCGGTTTTGTCTTCCTATTGAAAGTGTAGGGACGTGCCAAGTGGTGCGGAGGACGAAATTTTTCAGGTGGTTGATTTCGTTCGGGAAATAGTCAGGTAGCTCAAGTGATTGATAAAGGTTGCACCGGCTAGCATGAGAACGAAGCCGGCATTCCCGGCATATATAGCGGAGCCACTCATAAGACCTGCAACGTGATTGGCCATAGAACCAATGCTGATTCGATTGAGGTGCTCTATCACTGCACAACTGTTTCAGGAGAGTTGAAAGAAGGCCAGGCATCAGCAGGCTTTTCTCAAGCTCAGGACGAAAAATTGCGGACGCACTTAGAGCGGCAATGGATCACCAATAAGAGGACAAACGGTCGATCTGAATGGATCCAGGATTTACCCGATCCCGTTTAGGATAGCCCCAACTCCGAAAAGTCGATATAATCACCCCAAAGGGAAGGTCTATGAAAATCCATTCATTGTCTGCATTGGTTTTCGCCACGCTACTAGCGGGTGCGTGTTCAGCTCAGTCGATTACCGGATCCATCTCCGGGGTAGTAACTGATTCCAGCGGGGCCACCATTCCTGGTGCATCCATTACCGTGATGAATCTTGATACCAATATTAAGACAACCGTGGCGACTGAAGCCAGTGGAAGTTACACCGCCGCCAATCTGCCGCGCGGCAACTACCGCATGGAAGTTTCGGCTGCTGGTTTCAAACAATTTATTCGCAGTGGAATTGTACTGCAGGTGCAACAATCAGCCCGCATCGACGTGCAGATGGCGATTGGCGAAGTTGCCGAATCTGTAGTGGTCACTGCTGATGCAGCTCGCTTAGAAACGGAGTCAGCAACGCTTTCCAAGATTGTGGATAACCGGTCAATCATCAACCTTCCCCTAAATACTCGTAATGTTTACAACCTTGTATTCCTGACTCCTGGAGTTACCGGCTCAGTGGGGAACAGTTACGGCGACATGCGTTATTCGGTGAATGGTGCGCGGGCTCGCACGATGGATACAATGATCGATGGCGTATCGGCAGCGCATCCAACGGTAAACGGGTTCAATGGAATTTCAGTGTTCCCCTCGGTTGATGCGATTGAAGAGTTCAAACTGTTAAGCGCCGATTATCCCGCTGAGTTCGGGCGCAGCCTGGGTAGCGTGTTGAATGTAGTTTTCAAGTCTGGGTCCAATCAATGGCATGGCACTGCTTTCGAGTTCCTTCGCAACTCGGCGTTGGATGCCAACGATTTCTTCACCAACCGGCGCGGTGCTCCGCTGCTCAGCTTCAAGAGATCCCAATTCGGCGGCGTGTTGCACGGCCCAATTATCAAGAACAAGACGTTTTTCATGGTGTCGTACGAAGCACTAATAGCCAAGTCGGCCGCATCCACGCTTGCGTCGGTTCCCACTGCGCAGGAACGAAACGGTGATTTTTCCGGGACGCGAAATTCGGCGGGCGGCCTGATTACGATCTACGATCCGTTCACCACTCGTGCCAATCCAGCCGGCGGATTCATTCGCACTGCTTTCGCCGGCAACCAGATTCCAAGTTCACGTTTTGACCCAGTGGCGGTACAGGCAATGAAATTTTACCCGGCGGCAAACACGCCACCCACCGGACTTACAAACAACCAAAACAATTTTGCGTCAAGTGCATCCCGACCGCTTGAAACAAAACAGTCTGATTATAAGATCGACCAAATCCTCACATCCACCCAACGGATCTTCGGCCGCTACTCAACAAGGCTGAACAATGATAAGGCTGCCATATTTTTCCCAGCTGACGTTGCCGTTGCCGAAGGCCGCATCAATCAGGAAGACCATGTCCACGGCGGCGTTGTGGATTACACAAACACGCTTTCTTCCAGCACTATTTTCAACGCCAGAATGGGATTTGCCAGGACACTCTACATTTTCAACAACCAGAGTTTGGGCTTTGCGCCATCCAAATTAGGTTTCCCTGCAGCGATTGATTCGGGTGTGGATCGTTTCCTATTCCCAGGATTTTCCGTTAGTGATTACCGCGGGTTAGGCGGCGGAGATCATCGCGCCAACGCTTTTATGACCTACACAGCCGTAGGCAGCATTTCTAAAATCATGGGCAAACACTCGATGAAGATCGGAACGGACACGCGCCTGATGCGAGTGAATGTTTTCGAGGCACGAAGTTCAGGGGACTATTCGTTTAGCCGAGGCATGACACAAGGTCCGAATCCCAGCGCCGCCAGCACCAGCGCTGGAAATGGTTTTGCTTCCCTTCTGCTAGGTACAGGAAGCGGCGGGACTTTGCAAGCCAACTATAAAAATGTGGCGACGCAAAGTTTGTATGTGGCTGGCTATTTTCAGGACGATTGGCGTGTTAACAGGTCACTTACTTTGAGCCTGGGCATGCGCTGGGATATTGATGTTCCCCGCACCGAACGCTTCAATCGCACCAACTACTTTGATCCGAAAATTGCCACTCCCGCATCACAGGTCATTCCAGGTATCACGGGTGGATTGGTGTTCGTAGGTGTCAACGGCATCCCCCGCCAGCAGTTCACTGCAGACGTCAATAACTTTGCGCCAAGGTTTGGCCTAAGCTGGCAGTTTGCCCCTAAAACGGTATTGCGTCTTGGTTACGCACATATTTACGGACCATCGCAGCAAGCTGCCGCAGGCACAATCGGAACCATGGGTTTCCGTGTGGATAATACTTGGGTTGCAACAGTCGACGGAATCACGCCCAACGATTTGCTCCGGAATCCTTATCCACGTGGCATCGCACCTGTGGTGGGATCCGCCAAGGGAGTGCTGACACAATTCGGTGACCGCATTGAAGCCACAACTCAGGACATCATTTCTCCCTGGACACGTCAAATCAACCTCAACATTCAGCGTGAATTGCCATTCGCCTCTTTGCTGGAAGTAGCTTATATCCACACTCGCGGTGCGAACCTGCATCGCAACGACGAAGGTGGGCTGAGTTTGAACCAGCTCGACCCCAAGAATCTGGCTCTTGGCGCAAAGCTAACCGAACAGGTGGACAATCCGTTCTTCGGCAAGATCTCAGGTGGTGTATTAGCGCAAGCCAAAACTAGCCGGGCGCAATTGTTGCGGCCTTATCCACAATTCACGGACATCATTCCCATCTATTCGGTAGGGGCTTCCTCGTTCTATCACTCCTTGCAGGTAAGCTTGAACAAAAGGTTCTCAAAAGGCATGCAGGGGCAACTGGCCTACACTTGGGGCAAGAGTTTGGACGACGGGTTGAGCCATCAGGATAGCTACAACATTCGGGCTGACCGTGCTTTGTCTGATATTGACGTGGCGCAAAGAATGACCATTGCCGTTGTTTACGAACTACCGTTTGGCCGAGGCCGGCGGTTCGGTTCGGGAATGAACAAACTGACTGATCTGGCTCTTGGAGGCTGGCAGGCAAATGGCATCGCGACACTTTCCAGCGGCACGCCGATTGGAATTTCGGCATCGAATAGCGCAGGGATCTTCAACCAGGCGATTCGCGCCAACAACAATGGTAAAAGCGGTGCGAAAAGCGGCCCGGTGCAGGATAGGTTGCTTGAGTTTTTCGATAAATCGGTATTTAGCCAACCTCTACCGTTCACGTTTGGGAACATGGGTCCGCGCGTTTCCGATATTCGAAACGACGGTATTTTTAACTACGACCTTTCGGTGTTCAAGAACTTCCACGTAACTGAGCGAGTGAACGTACAGTTCCGCACCGAAGCCCTGAATGCGCTGAATACGCCACGATTTGGTGGGCCAAACACCAGCGTGACGTCCAGTAGTTTTGGCGCAATTACTTCACAAGCCAATGCGCCGCGGCAAATTCAGTTTGGGTTGAAGGTGCTGTTCTAGGGCGAAAATTGAAATTGGTGGTGCTATCGAATCTGGAGTAGGACATGTTCCACCACTTTGGGAGAAAGATCCGTTTAAAGATCCGGGACGGTGGTAACAATTCCCGAAAGCTAATCGCAGCAGTTCTGAATTTGGTAGGGAGTCACTGTTACCACCGTCCCGGATCTCAGGATCTCATATTATGCTGCTCTGAAATCCGAGGATGCGCCGAATCTGGCTTTCGGTAAGATCATTAGACGCCTGGGAACATCGCCCAGTCGGATTGCATGGTTAGGGAGATGTCTTCGGGTTAGTTCAGTGCTGGCGACCAAATGTAAGTTCGCTCTTGCTTCGCACCGCCCTAAAGAGGCAGAATAAGTTGCGGCAAGCTGTTCCAATAAAACTGGTCCTCCTCGCGCGAGGCCAACAGAGAGGGAAGCAATGCAACTTCGAGTATTGGCATTTGTTTTAGCCGGCGGAAAAGGTACCCGCCTTTACCCATTAACTAAGGAGCGCGCAAAACCTGCGGTACCATTTGGTGGACGCTACCGGATCATCGACTTCGTACTCACCAACTTGGTGAATTCTGGGATCTATTCCACCTACGTCCTGATCCAATTCAAAAGCCAATCGCTACTACAGCATCTGCGCGATGGCTGGGAATTCAGCGGCCTGCTGAAAAATCACTTCGTCATTCCAGTGCCTGCTCAAATGCGTTCTCAGGGTGAAACCTGGTACCGCGGCACAGCCGATGCAATTTACCAGAACATCAATCTGATTGAACAAGCCGACCCGCATGTGGTTGTGATCTTCGGTGCCGATCATATTTACCGCATGAACATTCGGGAAATGATCGAATTTCATGAACGCAAACGGGCCCAAATCACTGTCGCGGCCATTCCTGTACCAAAAATAGAGGCTAAGGAATTTGGCGTGATTGAAGCGTCCGCTGACGGCCGCATTATGGGGTTTCATGAAAAGAACCCTGATGCCCCAACCATTCCTGGCGATCCTGAAAGCGTCTACGCATCAATGGGCAATTATGTTTTTTCAACCACACAGTTGTTGAAAGAACTCTACGCCGATGCCGAAGATGAAAACAGCACTCATGATTTCGGGCGTGATATTCTGCCTCGCCTAGTTGGCAAGACGGAAATGTTCGCCTACGATTTCCGTACCAATCATATTCCGAACGATCCGGCAAGTGTCCGTCCTTACTGGCGCGACGTCGGCACGATTGATGCCTTTTACGAAGCCAATATGGATTTGAGAGCTGTATCACCAGACCTGAATTTGTATAACCGGGAATGGCCGTTACGCACCGCAGGGTACGATGATCCACCTGCTAAGTTCACGTTTGATGATGAGGGTCGCCGTGGGCAAGCCGTCGATTCCGTGGTCTGCGGAGGATCTATACTTTCCGGAGGCATGGTGAAGAATTCCGTCATTGGGCGGAACGTGAAAATACACACCGGCTCGCAGGTGGACGATTCCATTTTGTTCGACGGCGTAGACATTGGCCGCCACGCAAAAATCAAGAGAGCCATTCTTGATAAGAACGTCAAAGTGCCGGCGGGGACATTGATCGGTTACGACCTTGATAAGGATCGCCAGTTGTACCATGTCACTGAAACTGGCATCGTAGTGGTGGAAGGTCACCGGTCGCACGTCGATATCTCGACGATTCAGATTTAAGGTTAGGGGCATAATGGCGAATCTGGATTTAGCCTCGCAGTTCCTGGCAAGGCACATTGAACGTTTGCGAAAGTTGCCCAAACGGCGCATTGTATTTCCTGAAGGGAACGATCCGCGCGTTCAGCAAGCTGCGGCGCGGCTGGTGGATGAAAGGCTACTTGAACCGGTACTGGTTGGAAGTGGGAGTACCGTGCCTGATGCTCGCTACTCGCGATTGCTTCATGAACGTCGCAAGGCCAAGGGCATGACGGAAATGGAAGCGCAGCAGTTGTCGCAAAAACCGCTGTACTTCGCATCGCTGATGGTTTCAGCCGGGGATGCTCATGGCAGCGTAGGCGGGGCCACCAACACTACCGCTGAAACGGTGCGCGCCGCTATTCTATCCATCGGCGTTGCCGCCAATGTAAAGACTGTCTCCAGTGTAATGTTCGTGGTTGTTCCCAATGCTTCGTTCGGCAATCATGGCGCTCTGGCATTTGCCGATTGCGCCATTATTATCGATCCCTGCGCCGTAGAATTGGCTGAAATCGCAATCGCGACGGCGGAAAGTACCAAAAAGATTTTGAACGTGGAACCTTCTGTTGCCATGCTGAGTTTTTCCACCAAAGGAAGCGGTAAGCATGCCTGGGTTGACAAAGTGGTGGAAGCAGTTCGGATTGCCCGGGAGCGGTCACCGCAACTGAATATTGATGGCGAATTGCAGGCCGACGCGGCGCTGGTGGCGAGTGTAGCCGCCAGCAAAGCCCCTGGATCCACGGTCGCCGGGCACGCCAATACGTTGATTTTCCCCGATCTGCATAGCGGCAACATCGGCTATAAGTTGGTGGAGCGATTAGCCGGAGGCGCAGCCTTTGGACCGTTTCTACAAGGTTTAGCCAAGCCGGCGAATGACCTATCGCGCGGCTGCTCCGCAGACGATATCTATGGTGCAGCTATTATTACTGCGCTTCAGGCATAAGCCTGTTTGTCCCTAAGTAGTTTTAAGCGGGGGGATTTTCCCAGGATTGCGACAAAATAGATGTCAATGGATGGGTTTGTGACAACTTCGGCGCAGGACGGGATTGGAAACAGCGCAAGCGCGCAGTTGGCGGATCTTGATTTAGCTCGCGAAGTTCTTGCCGGAGACCGCAAAGCCGCCTCGGAATTTGTGCAGAACTTCTCTGACCCCGTGGCAAAGTACTTGCGTTCCCGCCTATATCCTAGAGTTGATCTGGTGGACGACCTGACGCAGGAAGTTTTCCTGGGTGCCTGGCAAGGCTTGGCGAAATTTCAGGGAGGCTCGTCGCTAAAATCCTGGATGCTGGGAATAGCCCGGCATAAGGTTGAGGATTACTATCGTAAGCAGTTACGCGACGCTTTGGTTGAGTTGCCCGAAGATGGCGAACTGCTGGAACCCGGGCCTGGTCCGGATATTCAAATGGACCGCGAAAGGCAGTATTCTTGGACTTGGGCGATACTGGCCGAGTTGCCGGAGCATTATGGGTTAGCTTTGCGATGGCGGTACTGGGAGCAACGTAGCGCCATTGAAATGGGTCAGTTGACGGGGTGCACGGAGAAGGCAGTAGAGCGGCTCTTATATAGGGCCCGCGAGCAGTTTCGATTAAAGTGGCGAGATAGGGAGGAGGGAAAATAATGGAAGATAAAAACGAATTTCCCGATGACCTTTGGGAGCAATGTTCCGAAGAGGATTTGCCCGGTGCATCGTCCCGCTTGAAATCACAGCTCTATTCCCGCCTGCTGGTCACCATGGAAAATGCAGGACCGTTAGTGCAACTTTCGGAAACCAAGGCGCAGGGCCATGGTTTGTGCGTGTTTGAACAAATCATGGAAGCGCTTCCTTCAAAGACCGCACAGCAATTCCATTACTGCAATATTTGTCACGCGCGAGTGCTGGGGGAAAGGGTGGAGAACGCTCCGGTGTTCTGGCCAAACTGCCCATATGCCGAGTTTCAGCGTTAGTCTGAACGTTTTGGCATATAGTAGAGGGTATGAAATTTGCGAACGGAATCTTAGCGTTAGTAATTGCCACTTGCAGCGTGGCAACAGGGCAGGACTTCGTTGGCCGATGGGTGGGCGTTGCCGATACCATAGACGAAGCCGGTACGAAACGGCAAGAGCGCCATACTATTGAGATCAAGAACGAAGATGGCAAGCTCACTGCAATGCGGATGGGCCGCAATGGGAAGGGCAGTGCTGTTCAAGTTCAGACAGATGGCGCGAAACTGCAGTTAATTGAGTTCCTCCCTTTGGACGGCGGCGAACCGCTTCGCTGGAAGTTGACGCTTACAGATGGCAGCCTGAAAGGCACCTACCTGGTGATGCACGACAATCCTAAGAAATGGATTTATGACCGCACTGGTCCAATTTCATTGACCAGAGAGACAGTTCCCCCGCCGGTGCCTGCGGTCAAATAAGTTCCTTATGAACTTCAATCTTGCGACCGCTGCTGCTGCCTTACTCCTGAATATGTGCTCCGCCGCCACCTTCGTCTATATAGGAAATTCCGACTCAAACGAGATTCATGTAATGAGCCTCAACCGGGCCACCGGCGAATTGACGCTGGTTGAAAGAACCGAAATTCCCGGCGTCGCCAAAGCTGGCGCATCCACACCATTGGCAATCAGTCCTGACAAGCGCTTCCTATTCGCAGCCACGCGCGGCGAGCCCCAAGCAGTGTCTACCTACGCAGTCAATCAGCAGACGGGCAAGTTGAAATACATTGGACGTGGACCTTTGGTGGATAGTATGCCGTCAATTTCTACAGATAAAACTGGGCGCTTCCTTTTTGCCGCCTCCTACCCGGGACATAAGCTGACCGTAAGCAAGATCGGTGTAAATGGCGTCATTGATCCGCCACATCAAGTGTTGGAGGGGCACACCAACGCGCACTCCATCATGACTGATCCAAAGAACCGATTCGTGGTGGCGGCGACTTTGGGAAACGATCTGTTGAACGTCTTCAAGTTCGATCTAAGAACGGGAAAGATTGAGCCGAACCAACCGCCAGCGTTGTTCATTAAGGAAAAAACTGGACCGCGGCATTTTGTTTTTGCCGCAGATGGGAGGCGGATCTACTTACTCGGCGAATTGGATGCGAATATTCATCTACTCGACTACGATGATGCAAAAGGAAGTTTGAAACTGAGACAGAGTGTTTCGGTACTTCCAGCAGGAACAAAGGGCCGCATAGCTGCGGCTGACATCCACATCACCCCCAACGGCAAGTTCGTGTACGCAACGGAACGGAGTTCAAACACGCTCACCGGTTTCAAGGTGAATCCGGATGATGGAACCTTGACGCTGATTGAAGCGATTCCCACCGAAGCCATGCCTCGCAGCTTCGCCATTGATCCCACCAGCCGATACCTTTACGTGGTGGGGATGCGGTCGAACCATATGGCGGGCTATCGCATTGAAGGGGCCACAGGCAAGCTGGTTAAGTTAAAGGAGTATGAAATGGGTAAGACTCCGAATTGGGTGGAAATCGTCGATTTTCAGTGAACGATCACACTTTGTATATCGCTGGCATTTTTAGTACATCGCTTTTCTAAAGGTTCCGCATCAACCCTATTCGTTTTAACAAATGACATCTGGGTGTTGGCTTGTGTCCCTGCTAACGATGAGGATTGGGCTACCTATCAACATTTATTTGGGGATACGGCCTGGATGGGAGAGCTTCGCTTATTGGTTTATTGGCGTGCCCGCAGTCTGGGTAGCTTCGGTCGTTTTGTTGATTGTGTCAGCGGTTCGCAAAGGCCGCCGGATCGTTGAACGCGACGGCGGCGTAATGGGAAGTATGACCCAACTCCTACTTGGCGATTTCGGATTTCGCAGATTGCAGCAGTTTCTGCACTCTCGCCCACGACGCTTGTAATGCCGCCGAGGCGGGTTTTTCTTCAGTAAAGGGCTTGAGGTATTCAGGATGACGGGCAATTGCGTGAACTATGCCAATGCGGAATTGCGCCAACGACTGTAGGGTTTTGGGGCTTCGCAGAGACGGTAATTTTTCGGCGGTTTGCGCAATCGCTTTGACCCTCTCGGGTGTGAGGCTATTGTAGGATCGCAACTCAATGTCCTCTGAGGAGAGGCGTGCCGACTTGTTTTTAGCCTCCATTCCTTTCGCTGCAAACTCGAGAATCGTGTCGAGATAATTGTCGTACTCGGGCTTCTGGGCAATAAGGGTGGTGATGTCCACGGCAAAGCGAGTAGATACTTCGAGTAGCTTCGCGGCGCTATCGAGAGTACCGCCAGGGATGTCAGCATATTCGTTGACGAGAATCCGCGCAACCTTGAAGTCTAGGGGTTCATCAAGTGGTTCCGGAAAGCGACCAAGTGATATCAAATCGTCCTTTGCTTCCTTAAATGAATCCTTGATGAGCCTGTCTATTGCGATACGTAGTGCCACCCGGTCAGCCAGACTTTCTTTGGTCACAACTTTCTTCACCTGGGCACAACTTATACCCTGGAAAGCCAACAGCAGAACACTGATAAGGACCCGAAACCGCATGGTCATTACCTCCACGGAAGAGTTTCGACAACTCCCTCCAGGATAGCCTGAACGCGGGAGCAAACCAGAACCGCCTCTGGATCGTTGAACCCGGCGGCGACGTACTTGGAAAGCAGGCGGGCCACCCTAATTGGCGGGCCGGCCGGTAGACGGGGTCGTCTTCATGATCTCTGGCGCAGAAGGTTGACACGCCGCCGTCCCGATGAAGCTACTGGGTGTGGCGCGCAAGTGCCTTCCTCGCGACGTCCAGAAGAGCTTTGACTCGGTCCCGAGACTTCTTCAGTCGCTCGGAAACTGGTACGTCCTTCTGAAATGGCACCAGGGCCGGTCGGTTCCGATCAATGGCCGACCGCAACTTGCCTGTCATTCGAGTCAGAGTAGCATCAAGTCCTTCGGTCTCACGGAGTTGATTCGCCACTTCGATAATCCGAATGGCTTGGTCAACCGTGACAAGCTTTTCATTCCGTTCCAACTCGCGAGATTCTTGGAACTCGCTCCAGCGGCCACCCATCTCCAAGGTTGAGGACGCGGCATTTGACGCAACCTGAAAAGTGTTATCGACGTGAGTCGTATTCTCAAACACGTTGGCCAAGATACCATTCGCCATTCGAAGCTTAAGCTTTAGGTTGTCGACTTTGGAGATCAATGCCTCAGGGGAACTTGCAGAAACGAGCCCGAGGGCCAGTCTGGTGTCCCAGGTCCAGGCTTTCGGTTCGTCGACAAAAAAAGGGAAACGCCCACCTGAGGTAAGGAGCGCCGCGATCACCTCATCTTCTGCAATTCGCCTCGCCAAGCGATCCTCAAGACGGGTGACAGAAGCCTGCTGGGCACAGCCCGTCTGATTTGTTGTTAAGAGCACCAGAATCGTCGGAATCTTCAGGCATGCACGTCGGCAGAGATCCATCACACCTCCTTTCATCCGTGGGCCTTATGTATGGCCACGCGCCAGCCCAGTTCCCACAATACTACCAACGGCTCCACTACGAGGGCAATCGCGTGGAAACACGGCAGACCCCCTCATCAAGGACCTTTCAGTTCCAATAAATCGCTCCCGATGGTCAGAATGGCGCAGGACTTGTCGAGTCGGCACACCAAGACTTGCGGCCACGCGCTCGGGGCTTAGGTCGCCGAGTTTACCCGCGAAACTGAGACCCTGACGCGATAGCCTAACGCAGCTAGCAGTCGAATCAGAAGATCGCTGGACACGTTGTCCAGATTCCCGTTCAAGATGGACGTGACCCTAGTTCGGGAAGAACCGCTCCTCCGTGCAACCTCTGCATGGGTCAGCGCCGCGTCACTGACGATCTGCCTCAGTCGCTTTTGAAGTGCGTGCTGTACTTGCCATTCCTGCGCAGCGACGCTTAGTCCCAACGTCTGAGCTAAGGTTTCCGGCGTTTTGGCGGTGACCATCTTGGTCATCAGCTTGGCGTCGCTGGCCCTTGGATGAAATACGACTGGCTTCACGATTGCGAGTGTATCAAAACTGGGACATGCCCAGATCAGAGACTCAATCCAGACCCCAACCCAGCCCTCCTCTCGCGCCCGTCGAACTACCGGCTACTACCCTTTGTGATGCGCCGCGCAACATGCCCGCAGGTCTTGACAGTCGCACGTAGTCAGGCGCAAACTGCAAATACCGCCTACGCTGGACTGCGTAGGTAACGGTACGCACTCGGGAGGTAACCATGTCTGATACGAACAAGGTTCCAGACGGACTAGAAGAAGCCGTCCTCGAAGCTGCCCTCATGGAACTGGGTGGCGAGCGGCTTGACGGCAGCGGCTTCGAAGCCGAATCGCCGACGAATCTCGATGCTGAACTGTTGGAAGGAGATTCACAATGACGCCCAACGCCGTCGAATCTCCTCATCCGACCCAGGCCGAAACCCCGAGGCGCGACTTCCGCCAGGAGGTCACCGACAACATCATCGCGATGCTCGAAAAGGGCGTCGCGCCGTGGCAGAAGCCGTGGGACCCATCGAAATCCAATTTCGAGCTCCCGCACAACCCGACGACCGAGAAAGCCTATCGCGGCGGCAACGCTATTCACCTTCTGGCCACGGGTATACAGCCCGGCTACGAAGATCCACGTTGGATGACCTACAAGCAGGCGCAGGAGAACGGCTGGCAAGTCAACAAGGGCGAGAAGGGTACACAGATTGAGTTTTGGCAGTTCCCTGGGCGCGAAGAACGCGGCGGCAACAAATTAAACTGCCGAAGTGGGCCAAATGTAGTTGCCAAACGCACAGTGAGCAGTTGGTTTTGGCGACCGCGATTTCATGCTTGGGAGTATTCATGATCGGGCTGGCATTTGTCACGATGTTATAGTAGAAACCGGCAACGGCTCGCTATGGCTCCTTTCCACTTTCTTGGCAATGCCCGATGCCCCAATTTGCCGATGGCTTGGCTCTGCAGCGCGCCGTCACCAATGGTGGATGTCGTGGCCCCAAAGTCCGCTCCAGAATAGTCAGGCTTTGTTCATAATTTCCCGAGCATTTGCATCCGTTCCCTTGGCATCCAACTCCGCCAAATTGTTCAGAATCATTCCCAATTTTGCCGAGAGGAGTTCCCCAAGCTTTGCCTCTAACATTTTTCTGCTTGTTTCAATTGTCCAAACCGATAGGCTGTCACTCCCTCGTTGTTGATTAATGTTGGGGATATTGGTCTCCTAAACGGAGCGCTTACTTGAACGTATTGAGGGTGCCCGAGCACCCTCCGGGCTTGGCCCCTTTTGGAGAAGCGGCGTAGCATTGAGGAATGAAGTGACTTAGCACAAACGACAGCGGCCAACTCACCACGGCATTGATTCCCGTAGCCAATCTCGCCAACCCGGCTGTTCAAATCCCTCCAGCATCCACAGGCTGGACGTCCTCCATAAAGCCGGATAGAGGATACTCTTGCCATCGGGCGACAAGCTCAAACGGATGCCGGGATTGCTGTAACTGGAGGGCGAATGTTCCCGGGCTATCTCCCCGATGGTCTTCATCCGCTTCGTCTCGATGTCTAGTGAATACAGAACCCGGTGATCGTTCTCGTTGCGGATTCCATACAGCATTTTCGAGTCCGCCGAAAATGTCATCTCGATCGTGTTGGGTTCGCCAATGACGCGCACCGTCTTGCCGTCGGTCGAAAGCAACGACCAGCCTGGATTGAATGCGCCGTCCTTGGCGTCCACAAATTTGATCCACTGTCCGTCGGGCGACCACTCAGGAAGAGGATTGCCGGCCTTCTCGCGAAGCACCACCGGTGTTGCGTCCCCACTGGTTTTGGCTATCATTAGCGAGACCGACCCGCCCGCAAATTGCCAATAAACGATTCGCCCTCCATCCGGAGACCAGGACCCACCACGCTCGATTACACTCTTGGAATTGGTCAAGCGCACCGGCGGCCCGCCGGATAACGATGAGATCCAGATCATTTGCTCTTCACTGTCTCGCGTGTAGGCAACGCGGTCCGCACGAGGGGATAGCACAGGTAAAACAAACCTGTTCCTGCTGCCCGCCGGAAACGCTTCGGCAGTGACAATGGGCCGGTCGCCATCTTCACTGCGCATCCAAATGCCTGAGGTGCCGCTGCGGTCGCTCGCAAATACGAAGGCGGTGCGGTGCGACGCCCAGGCGGGCATTCCCGTAGCCGTTTGCGAGGAAATCACCCGTTCAACCGAGGCATCGCTTAAGTTGGCTGAGACAATCATGTAGTCGATCGTCGCTTGCCGGAACAGCAATTGCTTTCCATCGGGAGAAATTGCCGGTTGAGTTTGCGACTCCGATGTGATGCCTTTGGTAACCGCTGGCCCTAAGCCTGAATTCAGACCGACTTTCCAAAGATGCCCGGCAAAGGACCAGATGCCAGTGCGTCCGCCGGGAAACCAAGACCCGCCTCCGAAGTTCGTCTCCGGCAAACCTTTCAAAATTCGCTCGGGCGCACTTTGCCCCGCCGGGTAGGGCAGCTTCCACACTTGCCTTCCTTCTAACGCATCGATGAGAAGAATAATGGATTTCATATCCGGAGAAAACTGCGCCGTGGGTTGATTAGAAAAGGTGTTGGTGGCAAATGGCGCGGGGCTATACGGCTTCATCGGCGAGCCTACTGGAGAGGCGGTGGAAATGCCAAGCTTTCGATTCTCATCCGTATAAATAGCTACCATCGCCGTGCCATCGGGAGAGATGCGAAGCCAGATCAAACCTTTGTCCAGCGGCATCACCATTTCCGGCTCGCCACCCACCGTGGCCAGTGAATAGAGCGCCATGGGGGACTTGGAGTTGGCAGGGAGCTTGTTGATGAACAGCACTCGTTTGCTGTCGGCGGACCATCCAAATGGGTCGGTGAGTGTCGCATTGTGCGCCAACGTCACGGGGGCGGCCGCGTTCCCGTAACGCAAGAACAGGTGACGATCACTGGCAGGACCGGCAGTGTATGTGAAGGCCTTACCGTCAGGGGACCAGAATGCCCCGGAGGGATTTTCCCACGAGACTTCCATGGGGGTAAACCGGGCGTTGCCCAATCCCCCGGCCGGGTGAAGCATCCATCCGGCCACACCGGAAAGCAGCGCGAGGCCTGCGACGGCTGCCGACATCCAAGGTTTCCTTCGGGTAACCGCAGCTGGTGAGGGAAGGGCTGCTGTGGGCGCTAAGGCGATTCCGCTGGTGTTTTCTGCCAGCCGATCCCGCAGTTGGCGCAGTTCGCGATAAAGATCGCCAGTGGATTCGTAACGGTCGGTCGGCTCTTTGGCGAGCAACCGCTCGATGGTCCAACGGAGCGGTGCGGGAACATTAGCCGGAAGGGGATCGGCCTCTTCGCGAATAATCGCGGTCATGACCTCGACCGCGCTATCGCGCGGAAAAGCCCGACGGCTGGTGATGAGTTCATACAACACCAGACCGAACGAAAACTGGTCGCTCTGTGGACGGAGATCGGCACTGCCGCGGGCCTGCTCCGGGCTCATGTAGGCAATAGTTCCAAGCATGGTGCCCGCGTCGGTGAGTTCCATTTTGCGCGTGGCGTCGTCTTGCGACAGCGGTTCTACCACTGTCTTGGCGAGTCCGAAATCAAGTATTTTGACACGGCCATTCCGGGTGAGGAAGATGTTATCTGGCTTCAGGTCGCGGTGAATGATTCCGGCTGCGTGCGCAGCGGCAAGCCCATCGGCGATCTGGGCAGCAATGTCGAGGAGCTTTCGTGTTGAGTCGACGGATCGGATCGGCTCGCCTTCAATGAACTCCATGACCAGATAATCCGGCCCGACGTCGTATAGTTGGCAGATGTTTGGATGATTGAGCGCAGCAGAGGTACGTGCTTCGCGGGCAAAGCGTTCGGAGAATGCTTCCTTTGAAACCTTCAATGCCACGATGCGGCCAAGCCGCGTGTCGCGTGCCTGATAGACGTCGCCCATTCCACCAGCACCGATTGGATGGAGAATTTCGTAGGGTCCGCAGAGAGTGCCAGGGGCGAGAGGCATGATAAGTTTTAGTATAGTCAAGGAGCTGGTGTGTTCAAAGTAGAAATCCCTGGGATAAAGCCAGCCCTTCTTTTGAGTCGGGCGGGCGTGGAGGGCGAACAGTTTCAGCGAACGATGGCTTGAATTAGGCTCTATTCTGAAGTAGTGCGTACGCTTTCCTTCCTATTTCTAATCAGCTCGGTGCTTCATGCTCAAGAAGTCGCGGAGTATTTGTCCCTGACTCCGGACCAAATCAAGACCTCCAATATAATCAACCAGGAATACTACGGCTGGCTAGTGACACAACACCCGAGGGTCGAACAGTCAGGGTCGGCCTGCTGTTAAGTTAAGGTTTACACAAAGCCGCTTAACGGCAAATAGACTCTTACAGAGCAATTTGGAGTCGATTGGGGTTGTGCTGCATGCTGCGGAAATTTATAGTGGTGTGGGGCTTGAATAAGCGTCATGATGGATCTTCGAAACAGAAAAGCCCGGAGGTGATCCGGGCTTTCAATTTAATCGGGCGGCGTCCTACTCTCCCACACACTCGCGCGTGCAGTACCATTGGGGCTGAGAGGCTTAACTTCCGTGTTCGGGA
>JAYUSZ010000079.1:0-2245 GCA_043755435.1 Bryobacterales bacterium
CATGCGTTATGCTGATTTCCAACGCCAGAATCTATTCATCGGTTCAGGCGTGATTGAAGCAGCATGCAAAACCGTGATTGCCAAAAGGCTGAAGCAGTCCGGAATGTTTTGGACCATTCGCGGCGCTAACGCCATCATCGCCCTTCGCTGTTGTAGATTCAATCGCGAGTTTGAAGACTATTGGAGTTCACGTGTGTTGGCAGCTTGATCATATCTATGTCCCGCACCCCAGGCTTATAGTTACCCCGAGAGAGAGTAACATGGCACTGATTCTCACTGTCGTGAAAAATTGTGGCTATAGACAAGAGTGTTCGCTCGAGTTGTTTTTTGCATCGGCAGGCAACCTGAGGATACGAACCCGCCTTGCAGACACCCGATGTCTAGCGCAGGACATTCGACCGCAGAATCAGATGGAACAGGATTACGCAGCGCGCCTGGCACTGGATTGGGCGGACCGCAAACTTGCCTGGGCCCTGAAAGTAACCGGCGAAAACCGAATTGAACAAGGTGACTTGGAACACACTCTAGCGGCTTAGGAACTGTTTGGCGATCCAGGGTCGTCCTAGCGCTTTGACGACGAGGCCAATACCTGTCCGGCTTTGCGCCCATTCGTTTCCGATGTTCGATTGGCAATCCTGCACCTGTCCAAACTTCTCCTCAATGCCTTTCGGTGTTGTCGCTTCACTACTCTCCCATAGTCGCGATCCGGCCTCATCGAGCATGCAGAATCGGCTTGTTTTGTCTCCGATATCCAACCCAATCGTTACTGTACTGCCCGTTACCACATGCCCTTTCTTGCCAGGGTTTGGTTTTCGAACTTTTAGTTCCGCTTCTACTAGCCTTCTGCTAGCCCGCATTTCTCACGCCGAATAGGCAAATGGCCGTCAACTGTGGCATAACTGAGTTTCCAAGCAACAGTTAGCGCCGAAGAAGGACGGCCATCCCTATGACAGAGTGTACCCAATCTAGTTTCGGATTTGAAGCCTCGGGGAGGCGGGAGATTGTGGCCCGTTTCGATGGCGGGACGATCAGTACTGACGGCGGGGCTTTGCTGCTGCGCCAGACGGGCAAGCGGCTGAATCTGATACCGCGTTTGGCCCAGTGTTTTCTCGACGGCCGGAATCAATCGCTGGTGGATCATTCGATTCTGGAGATGCTCTCGCAACGGATCTACGGCCTGGCGCTGGGCTACGAGGATCTGAACGATCACGACCAACTGCGGACCGATCCGGTATTCGCGGGGAAGCAGAATCTGGCCGAACCGCTGGCGGGCAAGAGCACCTTGAACCGAATGGAACTGGGTACAGGCATCAACAACCGGTACAAGAAGATCACCTTCTGGAAACAAGCAGTGGACGAACTGATGGTGAAGGTGTTCACCGAGTCCTACCAAACCGCTCCCGCTGAAATCGTGCTGGACATGGACACCACCGACCTGCCGCTGCACGGTAAACAGGAAGGGCGCTTCTTTCACGGCTACTATGATAACTACTGTTATTTGCCGCTCTACGTTTTCTGCGACAATAAGTTACACGCCTACTTACTGGAGATTCAAGCTGAGCTGTTGCCCAGGAGCCCGGCGCGCCGGGCAGTGCGCTACGTGTTGAAAAACTGGATTGCGCTTAACCGCTTTTGCGACGACGGCAATCTGGTGATTGACAACAACTATACCGAACGCAGCATTCGTGGTATTGCTGTTGGCCGTGGTAACTGGACTTTCCTTGGAGTGACAATGGTGGGAAGACCGCAGCAGTATTGAGAAGTTTTGTTGCCACCTGCCAATTAAACAAGATCGACCCTTTTGCTTATCTCAAGGATGTCCTGTCGCGCATTGCCACCCATCCCATCAACCGGATTTCCAAGCTTCTTCCACACAACTGGGCGGCAGCTCAGGCTTAATTATCTCCAATCCGGCTCTGGTCAGTTCGGGTGATTCTCAGCCGTTTACGAATAACCCATAAACGTCAACGCCAACTCAAACGCGCCCGCGTTCGACAGCGTCATCTGCGCAACTTCCGGCGGCAAGTGCCCGCGCCGATAAAACTGCAAGTTCAGCAATTTGGCGAATCCATACACGTTCAGGAATATGAAGACATACCAACGAGCACCCAGCTCCAGGATTTGTCGACGCAGATCGGTTGTGATTGATAAAGGTTGCATCAGTGGGCGCGGCGAGAGAGCCATGGGAACGGGTAGCGGCACTACCGCGCGAGTGATCGCAACCGCTCGGTGAACTAAAGCGCTA
>JAYUSZ010000080.1:0-14579 GCA_043755435.1 Bryobacterales bacterium
TGCAAAGTTCGACGGCGGTAATGGATTTTTCCAATGGCCTTCACTTGACTGTAGCCGCCCAATGCCCTACGGACAAGGACGCGAAGACCCTGCACGACACCTTGCGTGGCGGATTAGGGTTGGCGAGGCTACAGATGCCGGACAAGAGTCCTGAAATGATGAAGTTGATTGACGCGCCGCTGGTGACTCTGTCGCAGAATGGCGTCAACTTGGATATGAACTACACTTTGGACGATCTGGATCTGATTGCGTCCAAGTTTTCCGGGAAAAAATAGAAGCTATTTTTTGGGAGGCGGAATTGCGTCGCCCATGTTCATGGACGCACCACCTTCGCTGATGTAATTGATGTTCCAGGTGGGGATTTCTACTGTTACATCACCCTTCACTACAGCCATGCAACCAAGCCTGGAACGGAGCGTGAGGCCGGGAGCCATGTCGAGGCGATCTGCCTCATCATCTTCCATTTCGCTAACATTCTGTTCACCGCTTTTTACGATTACGTGGCAGGTGGTGCAGGCGCAATTCCCCCCGCAGGCGTGCTCCAGGGTGATTCCATTTTCAATGGCGATATCCAGGAACGAAGCTTTCTTGCCATGCTCATGGTAGGGCATTGTGGCAGGGTCAAATTCAACGGTCACATTGGCCGGCAGAAAAGTCACTTTAGGCACAATTTCATTATACAGTCCTAAAACTAACTTCACAATCTCCATAGACTTTGGTATGATTGAGCAGTCTAGGTTGTATCTCTATGGAAACGCACGCACGCAGCATCGCCAAAGCTATCAGTTACCGTATTTTAGGGTCAATGACGACTGCGCTCATTTTTTACCTTTATACGGGGAACTTGAAAAATTCGGCTGGTGCGGGCATGCTCGATATGGTGTCGAAATTGTGGCTCTACTTCCTGCACGAACGTGTGTGGAACAAGATTCCGATAGGACGTCCTAAGCCACCGGAATACGAGATTTGAGAAGCTCTGTTATATCGCCGTTCTTCAAGACGATCCTAATAAAATTTAATGATTACAAAGTGCCGCTTTCCAGTGGCTGAATAATTTCGCTTCTCATTGGAAAGAGGTTATTTATGTTCGCCTTAGTTTCAAAGACGCAAATAAGCTGCATTCTCCCCTCTTTGTGGGTTGAAGTTACACCCGCATCTTTCTAACCCATATACAAACTTTTGATTGGTATTTTTTGGCTATTAGGAGTATTGTCAGAGTGTGGCCCCGTCGAGGCCTGAAGTGCCCTCTGTTCGAGCATCCAAGAGATTTAACGTATTAGGAGATTGCGATGCTGCAACGCATTTTGTTCGCCCACCTTGATCCCGAGGTCGAAGCTGAGCTTAAGAAAACCCTCTCTCATCAATCGGTTGCCTTTGAGTTAGAAAGAACTCAAGATCAGCCAGAATCCCTCATTGACTGGCGGAGCTACGATGTTGTTTTTTGTCCGCCGGAGCGCGCTGAAGTGCGTTCTATTATTGCAGCAAGCGCGGGGGCTCCCCCTAAACCTGCTGTAATTGCTGCCACCCGAATTCCTAAAGAAAGCGAATGGGTGGAAGTCCTGGAAGCGGGTGCCAAAGATTATTGCGCATCCCCATTCGAGGACAACCAAATCGGGATGCTTTTGGCCGCTTGCGCCTAGCTTCTTAAGCAAACTGATCCTCCCTGCGGAGGAAAAACTCCCAGTCTAACTGGAAACCCGGACCGTTTCCTGAGTTGCAATTAGTTGTAATTTTTTCATTTCAGGAGACATCTATGAAAGTTTTCATTGCGGCCACGCTTGTGGCCGCCTATCCCTTATTTTGCCAAGATTCAGGTTTATGCACTTCAGCAGAAGATCGCCAAGCTCAATTCAGGGCAGATAATTCTTCGCACCTTGTTCCGGGTATTCCAGGACGAGTAACGATGCCTCCGATTGCAACGGAGGGCAAAATGAGTGCAGAGGACTGTTTGTTCAAACGGAGTTCTACTTCTTCGCCGAAACCTGCAGGGCCTGTGTCCTTTTACCAGTTGCGGCATAAGATTCCCAAGAAAGCGAAGAAGGAATTCACGATTGGAGCAAAACTTGTTGCGCTTGGTGATTCCGATGGGGCTGAGGCACATTTCCGCAAGGCGATTGCTTTGGATCCAGGTTATATGGAAGCCCACAACAATCTGGCCACAAGGCTGATGGTTGCCAAGCGCTTCAATGAAGGGTTGTTGGAACTGCGGATTGCGGAAGCTCTTGATCCGGCATCCTGTCCGGTACATTCCAATCTGGCTTTTGCATATTTGAAGATGGGCAATTTGAAGGAGGCGGAAAAGGAAGCAAAGTTGGCAATTGCTTTGGATCCTACTGCGCAGAATCCTCGAAATATTGCTTTGCAAGCGCAGCGCCTTCAGGAGACCAGGACCGTTTCAAAGAACTAGTGAAAAGACCCTCCTCTTGATTTTCGGATTCGGGATAGAATCAGATTATCTCGGGAGGGTCTTCGATGCTGAAGAATCTTAGTTCTTTTGTTCTTTTATTGATCGCGAATGCGGCGATCTATGCCCAACAGCCATCGGCAAGTGTAGTTGGTCGAGTCACCGATCCTTCGGGTGCAATTATTCCCGGTGTGTCGATTAAGATTACCAATTTAGATACCAATGTTTCGCGAACCGGCACGTCGAATGATTCTGGTGAGTACACGGTTCCTTTTTTGGCACCTGGCCGTTACACAATGGAGGCAACACAGAAAGGTTTTCGCAGTTACAAGCATTCTGAATTTACATTGAGTTTGGATAATGTTCTGCGGTTGAATGTGCCGCTGGAAATTGGTTCAACCTCGGATAGCGTGACTGTTACTGAATCCATTTCCGTATTAAATACAGAAAGCGGTGCGAGGGGCGAAGTAACCACGAATAAGGAAATTGCTGAAATGCCTTTGGATGGGCGCAATTTTTCCGATCTTGCCTATCTCACTGGCGGAGTGATTCCTAAGGGCGATGGGGGCGATGGAGCGTACGCTGTGAACGGCGCGCGCGCAGATAATTTTGGATTTGTGATTGATGGGGTGGAGAACACCCAGCGGCGAAATACTGGAGCCATGATCAACCCTTCAATTGAAAGCGTTCAGGAATTTAAGTTGATCACATCGGGATTCGCAGCTGAATATGGCAAGTACGCGGGCGGGGTGCTGAGCGTTGTCACCAAGAGTGGTACTAACAAGCTTCACGGGTCTATGTACGAATTTGCACGGAATGATGTGTTCGACGCCAAGCACTATTTTGACGTCACAAAATCGAAGTTGCGTCGTCATCAGTTTGGCTCCACTATATCGGGTCCTGTGTTCATCCCAAAGTTTTATGATGGGCGGAATCGAACTTTTTTTATGTTCAGTTGGGATTCGTTACGTTTGGCAGACGGGAAGACGCAGCGCGGAATCACGCCGACCCCAGAAATGTTGGTTGGAGATTTTTCGAAGGCGACGGATGCCTTCGGCAAGTTGATTGCGCTTACCGATCCCATTTCCAAATTGCCTTTTCCCCGAAATCAAATTCCGGTTAGTCGTTTTGATCCAGTGGCTTTGAAGTTGGCAGCCTACTACCCGAAGCCGAATCTTGCGGGCAATGTGAATAATTTCATTTCGCAGGGGAACGGCACCACAAGCAACAACAACTTCACCATCAAGGTGGATCAGGAATTGAGTCCGAAGGATAAGTTGACAGCAGCAGTGATTTGGCGGCCGAATTCAACGTTCGATCCGGTGGCTAGCGCAAGGTCTCCATTGCCCATTTTCGGATCGGCAAACAACACCTTCGATGTGCTTTCCTACCTCCGCTATTTACGCACGCTGACTCCGAACATGTTTGTAGAAGCAAAGGCATCTTTTTCGCGCAAGACGAATAATCAACGTTGGCCATATGGGGCCGATAAGGACTGGACTGGAGAGGCTGGATTTGTGGGTGGCATTGCCAACCCTATTGCCAGTGGACTTCCAGAGCTAACGGCAACTGGTTACATTATTCTTGGCCCGGCATATGATTTGCCAAAAATCTGGTCATACAACAACTACCAATACACAGGTTCCATGACATGGATCAAAGGCAAGCACGCCATAAAGTATGGTGCAGAGTTCTTGCGAATTCAATACTTTTCCCGTCAATACGGAGCCACTCGTGGACGCATTACTTTCCTTGGCCGCAATACCGGCGAACCGATGGCAGATCTGCTGTTGGGTTGGCCAAATAGCACTTCCCGTCAGTTAGACGGTGCTGGGCCATACCATTTAGTTTCCAGCTACTCTGGCTACTTCCAGGACGACTACAAGGTATCAAACACCCTCACGCTGAACATTGGTATGAGGTACGAACTGGCCAAGCCGCCGAAGGAAAAATTCGGGGCTTGGTCTATGTTTATTCCTGAATTGGGGAAGCAGATTATTTCAGGCACCGGCGTTTTAACGAAAGCAGAATTTGAATCGCGCATTGCTACTGCCGGATTGCAAAATATAGTAGCACGTGCGTCGGAAGTTGGGTTGCCAGCTACGATTGTAAAGACTGACTACAACAACTTTGCGCCTAGGTTTGGCTTTGCCTGGCGGCCGTTTGGTCGAACGCGCAATGTGATTCGCGGTGGTTATGGAATTTTCTACGGCGCAAGTTCTCTTTACCGGATGGATGAGTATAGCGATACCTTCCCGTTTTCAATCAATGAAACTTATAACGCAGTTACTGGCACTCCAGGTGCTGTGACTGTTTCTAATCCCTTCCCACTGGCTCGTAGAAGCGTTGGTGGAACCACCACGACTTATGGTGGACCGTCGGAACCAAAGACTCAATACTTGCAGTCCTTCAGCCTGACATTCGAACGAGAGTTTGGAAAGGGAACGGTTCTGGAGGTAGGTTATGCGGGATCAAAAGGAACGCATTTGCAGCGGCGATATGATCTGAATCAACCGGGACGAGAGCAGGCGCTTCGTGCCACTCGTCCTTACGCTGGATTCAATGGCATAAACATCATCTCTGATAGTTCCAATTCCAATTACAGTTCTGGAGCCGTTACTGTGCGGCGCCGGTTCACGAAGCAATTTTTTGTTCGATCTGCTTACACATATGCGAAATCAATTGATGAAAGCTCCAACACTGGTGGAACGATTCAATATAATTTTTCAGCGGCGCAGGATTCCCGTAATCTGAAGGGCGAGCGGGGGCGCAGTGATTTCGATATCGGCCATACCTTTGCTGGTAGCTTGATCTGGTCGCCAGCTTTTTCGAGGAATGTTTTTGTTCGCGGATGGCAGATTTCTGGAACCAGCGTTATGTATACTGGGCAACCGTTTACACCCAGGGTAGCCAATTTTAATTTCACGAACGGTGAAGCCAGCCGGCCGGATCGGATAGCAAAGGGATCGGTTGAAAATCCAACTGTTGACCAATGGTACGACCGCAAAGCATTCCCAGTAGTTCCCTTGGCCGCTTACCGGTTTGGCAGTTCAGGAAGGAATATTCTGGATGGTCCAGGAACTTTCAGCCTGAACATGTCTGCCTCGCGCAGATTCAGGCTGGCAGAATCAGTGACGCTACAGTTGCGTGGGGAATCGTTCAATCTGCCAAATCATCCGAACTTCAATTTGCCGGAGAATCGGGTGGACGTCATCAGTGGGGGAACTATTTCGCGAGCAAGGAATAGCCGGAACCTGCAGGTAGGCGCGCGACTGGAATTCTAGTTGGGATCTTTCGGATATTCTCTACCATTCTGAGGCGCGTTTGGTTGGATTAATCGCTATGGAAACTCCTGCTGCAATCATGATGCGGCGGAATGCACCGATCGTATCGGGAGACGGCTTAAAGTTTCCAAAACGGTAACCTTCTGCAATTTCTAAAGGGGTCCAGCCGAACTTGTTTTTTCGATTCCAAAGTTCCAGCTTGGCTCCCTTGGCGTACAAAAACTCAACTGCCTTGGGTAGGTTTTTGTAAGCTGCACCATGCATCGCTGTTTCGCCATTGATGTTCCTGGCATTGATGTCTGCACCTAAGTCCAGGGCAGCCTGCATTGCCTCGATTACTTCTGTTTCTGTCCCGGCATCCTCACCAGGAGACCGAGTACCAAGACCTGCGGCGGCAATCAGTGGTGAAGTTTTCTCATCGTTGGGCATCAGTGGATCGGCGCCCAGTTTCGCAAGGAAACGCATCATTTCGGCATCGGCAGATCTGGCGGCTAAAAAGAACGGCGTAGCACCCGTCGTGTTCAAAGCAGTCAGTCCGACGTTCACTTTCTTGGTCATCCGGAAGTTGATGTCGGCACCCTTTTTTACTAACTTTTCAATCATCTCCAAACTGGTCATTGAGCCCGAACCCTGGGGCGAAGGATCGTTATCGCCAAGGCCTGGCTTACGGATCCAGGTGATGGCGTGAAGCGGGGTCCACCCCGGGATGGCGGCGTTTGGATTGGCACCTGCATCCACTAAGTCCGATGCCAAATCAAAATGTGCGTTGGAAACAGCAAGTAGCAAAGCACTGGTCCCGGCCGCTGGAGGCCCAGTGACTCCTCCTGCTCTGATTGTTTTGGACTGTACTGTTTCATTGACATCCGCCCCAGCCTTTAGCATTGCCTTGGTTGTGCCTCGTTGACCTTCACGAACGGCAAAAAGAAGCGGAGTAAATGCGGCCGTAGATTTGGCATGAATATCAGCACCGGCTTCGACCAGTGCTTCAACTACTTCGACATTACCGGCTGCTGCGGCCCACATAAGGGCTGTTTGGCCGTACTTTGATTCTTTGGCATTTACCTCGGCAGACTTCGAGAGCAGAGCCTTGACCGCGTCAACCTTGCCGGTGCGTGAGGCGGTCATCAAGACCGTTTCACCACCGGGCAGGAAGTCATTGGCATTGGCCCCGGCGTTGATTAGCAGGCGCACAATTGTGCCATTGCCGTTAGTGCAGGCCAAGGAAAGCGGTGTGACTCCGTAACGATTCGCTGCCTTGACGTCGGCACCAGCGCCTAGCAAGAGTTCTACTGTTTCAGCATCGTCCTGATAGACGGCCCAGTGAAGAGCAGTTGTGCCATCAACCTGAGGCGCGCTGATATTTTGCTTGTCGTTCAAGAGCGCGCGGATAGCGGCCCTATCCATCTTTTGAGCAGCGTCAGCCAGCCGGGTTTCGGTTGTGGCTCCGCCAAGGAGGCAAGTGAAAAACAAACTTGCAGTTATCGCTGTTTTAGAGAGAAAGCGGATCATTGAGCAGTTCCTTTATCTGGCCTTTGCTATCGGCAAAACTATCCAACCGCACACCCACTTTGTTCAGCAGCGTCAGGTGTAGATTGGCAAGTGGAGCGGGCTCCGCATACTTAATATGACGTCCACCCTTCATTTGGCCACCGCTGCCGCCAGCTACCAGAATCGGCAGATTAACGTGATCGTGCTTGTCGGGGTTGCCCATGCCGCTTCCATACATAATCAACGAATGATCCAATAGCGAACCATTCCCATCGGGAGTGGCCTTCAGCTTTTCCAAATAGTAGGCGAACAAGGAAACATGGAAGGCATTAATTTTTGCCACCTTCATCATTTTTTCTACGTTGCCGCCATGATGAGTGGTTGGGTGGTGCGCTTCCGGAACTCCAATTTCAGGGTAGGTCCGTGTGCTGGTTTCGCGAGCCAATTGGAAGGTGATCACTCGTGTGACGTCGCCCTGTAGTGCCAATACTTGAAGGTCGAACATTAGTCGGGCGTGATCGGCATAGGCTCCAGGAACGCCCACTGGACGATCGAGATCCGGCAAATGGGAATCGGCGGTTGCTGCTTCGGCCTTTTGAATGCGGCGTTCCACTTCGCGAACACTGTCCAGATACTGGCTGACTTTGTTTCGATCCCCAGCCCCCAATTTTTTCTGCAGGCGGGCGATGTCAGCGCTTACCCAATCGAGCAGGCTGGCATTCTTGCGAAGTTCAACGCGCCGGTCTGAGGCACTGCCACCGTCACCGAATAGGCGTTCAAACGCTACGCGCGGATGAGCCTCAGCAGGTAGTGGAGTTGTGGGTGATGCCCAGGAAAGGTTGTTTTGGTAAACGCACGCATAGCCGTTATCACACTGCCCAACCGTTGTCAGCAAATCCATGGAAAGTTCCAGTGAAGGAAGACGAGTTTCCTGACCTAACTGCTTGGCCGCAATTTGGTCGGCCGTAGTGGCCAGTTCATAATCGGTACTTTCTGTCCATTTTGAAGTTGCTGCGCTGAGGAACGCAGCATTGGATGTGGCGTGAGTGCCAGGGTAGGCGTTGCGCAATTCCATGTTGCTGAGCACTGTAAGTTGATCGCGGACTTTTTCCAACGAGCGAAGCGTTGGGGACAACTCACCAAGAATCCCTGTGGTGGATGGTGTCCATTCGGAAATGGTGGAGCCCATGGGAACGTACACGTATCCGAGTCTTCGCACTGGAGCCGCAGATGTTGCCGCCAGAGCCGTCATGGATGGAATCATTGCGTCCAAAAGTGGCAACGCTAGGGTTGCACCAGCGCCGCGCAGGAACGTTCTTCGTGGTAGAGCCTTCTTGGTGATGATCATTGGGATTTCCTCATTTGAAACGGAGTGCTGTTGACGATGCCAACGATGACCGAAGAAAACCGGAAATTATTGGCTTCAGATTCACGAACGATTTTGCGGATTGCCGGTGCGTCGTAGTATCCGACGCCTCTACCCAATCCGTAGGTTAGAAGTTTTTCTGCAAAGGTGGAAATGAAAGATTCAGGGTGGCGGAGCAAAGCTTGCTGTAAGCCGGCAACACCGGCGAACTTGCTGCCATCGGGCAGGCTTCCAGCAGAGTCAATTGGAATAGACGATTCGTCATGTGTACGCCACCGTCCAACGGCATCGTAGTTTTCAAGCGAGAAGCCAACTGGGTCCATTAACTGGTGGCATCCAGAACAGGCTGGTTGATCACGATGTTGAGCCATGCGCTGTCGCATCGTCAAATTTTTTCCAATGCCTTCCCGTTCTTTCAATGCTGGTACAGAGGCAGGCGGAGGCGGAGGTGGCACGCCCAGAATATTGTCGAGAATCCATTTGCCGCGAATCACCGGCGATGTTCTTGTGGCATAGGAAGTAACGGTTAGAATACTGCCTTGCCCCAGCAATCCACCACGATGGCTGCCTTCTTCAAAATTTACACGGCGGAAGCGGCTGCCATAGATATTGGGGATTCCGTAGTGCTTGGCCAACCGTTCATTGACGAAGGTGTAGTTGGCGCGCAGGAGGTCCAACACATTGCGATCTTCGCGGAGGATGCTTTCAAAAAACATCTCAGTTTCCTTTAAGAAAGACTGGCGGAGGTTATCGTCGAAGTCAGGAAACACCCGCATGTCAGGAGTGGTTGATGCCAGATTGCGCAGGTGCAGCCACTGTTCCGCAAAATTGCTGACCAGTACATTTGAGCGAGGATCAGCCAGCATACGGCGAGTGTGTTGTTCCAACACGGTTGGATTTTTCAACTTTCCAGAAATGGCTGCGTCGAGCAAAGCATCGTCAGGAATGCTACTCCACAGGAAAAACGACAGACGTGATGCTAGCTCCACATCGCTTATGCGGTATGCGGTTTTAGGAGCGATATTGGCTGGATCCTGTTCCACACGGAAGAGGAATTCCGGGCTCATCAGGACAGCACGCAAAGCCATTTCAATTCCGTTGTCAAAGCCGCCTTCTTTCTTCGCGTCGGAGAAAAACTTCATCGGTATTTTTAAGTCAGCAGCGGTTACCGGGCGGCGGTAAGCTCTGCGCATTAATGTCAAAAGTATCTTCTGTGCGCAGCCATCTTCTTCAGATGATTTTGTCGGGCTGCAAACAAAAAGACGGCGGCGGCTGGGTGTATCGCCAGGACCGCTAACATCGTAAGGGCCGTTGATGGAGATTGAATAAAGCGCTGGCTGTGGACGCGGGTGGCGGTCCATATTAAAGTGGGCTTGATAGGGTTGGCGTTCCGTTTCAAGCAGTGCGGACTGCTTCTTCAGGAAAGCCACGGCAATTGTATGCGGCCCAGCGGTAACGGGGATTCGAATCGTAAGGTGCTGATCAGCGGCGCTATGATCGGTGCCAAGTGGAGGGGGCTTTACAGTGAACAACTTCACACGTGCGCCATCCAGCATCAGTTCCACTTCGTGCGTTGCCTTCAGTCCTTCCACATGTTCATTTCGATCACGAGCCAGGCGTAGTTGAATATCATACTTTGCGTTAAGCGGGAAAGTGTACGGAATTTTTGTGCCGCCGCGAGTTCCAAAGGGGAGTCCCTCCACGTGCTCTTCCTGTGTTCGATCAGGCGGAATTTGGATTAAATCGCCACCGGGGGAGCGGGAGGGAATGCCAATTACGCGGCGGCTAATTTTCTGTGCGGCGTTAAGATATCTTTCCAACAGAGTTGGCGAAAGGTCTCCCACTGTTACATTGTCAAAGCCATGGCTGGATTCATCGCTGGGCAGCAACGCGGCAACTTCGACGTCGATGGCGAGCAGATCCCGAATCACATTTTGATATTCGGTTCGATTCAAGCGCCGGAAAGTGTCGGTTCGACCAGGATTGGGGTTGCTGGCAACGAATTTATCCAATCGCTGTTGCAATCCGGTAAGGAGTGATTTGTAAACGGAATCGGCGGGGCGGGGAAGCCCTGCGGGAGGCATGTTGCGTGCCGCCAGCCTTCTGGTTACGCGCTCCCAAAGTTCTTGATTTTGTTCGACCTTATCCACATCAGCGGTATCAAGCGCGACACCGCCACTTTTCGTTTTCGTATTATGGCAACCGACGCAGTACTGATTTAGCGTGGCGCGATCTTGAGCTGCCGCAATGCCAGCCATGAAAACAACCGGTATCCAACACGGGATACAAACAGCCCTACGGTGCATTCAAAGCCTCCAGAAATCAGATTGGTCATTCTGATTATATGACTTTTTTAGCCTTGTCAGAAGACCAGTCGCGCACCAACTTGAATTTGGCGAGCCTGCCCCGCGCCACTGATTAAGCCAAAGCCCGGCCCCCCTAGAGTGTGAGCGGGCAAAGCGAAGTTTGTATGATTGATCGCGTTGAAAAATTCACTGCGGAATTGTAGTTTGGCGCGCTCAGTAAAATGGAATTCGCGGCGGAGCGCCAAATCCACATTGACAATCCCAGGGCCTCGCAAAATTCCAACACCTTGATTTCCAAATTGAAATGTAGCTGGCTGAGTGAAGGCACTTGTGTCGAACCATTGGGTTAGCGATTTGTTTGCCGGGTTGTTCGGGTCTCTTGAAACGTTTGCACGCAGTCCGCCTGCTGCAAAAGTGTTAGTAGTGTTGGTTTGTGTCAACACTGTAAACGGAGCGCCACTCTGCAGAACCGTCACGTTGGAAAGGGACCAGCTTCCGACAACTTTTCCAACAACTCCATTGGCCAACCATTGCTTGCCGGGACCAAATGGCAATTCGTAAACCATATCGAAACCCATTCGATGGCGCACATCGTTGCCAGAGGGACCGTAGTCATTGCCGCGGTTATAGAAGTTGGAATAGGGACCGGCATCGTCGCCCACCGAAGCGCCAGGGTTGATGACATTACCGAGGAACTTAGACCATGTGTAGCTCCCGCCGAAACTCATCCCATGCGAGAACCGTTTGCGGAACCGCATCAATCCTGCGTAATAGTTGGAAACTCCAAGAGGCGGTGCAAGCATTGTTACACCTGTGAATTGTGGGAATGGCCGGTCTGCTTGTGATTGGCGAGTAGGGCTCAGGATCTCTGGCCGAATCTGATTCAAGGATAGATTTGCGCTGGGCAGCTTCCTTCCAAGATTGCCGAGGATGCTGGCCTCAATCACGCTATGCCCCGGCAATTCACGTTGAACTCCAAAATTGAATTGCTCTGAATAACCTGTTGGGCGATTGCTCTCATAAAAAGTAACGGCGGTGGTGGCAGCTCTTCCGACTGCAACTGTGCCGAAGCTATCGTCAAGTTGCAGGGAACTGGGGGGAATTGCTGGAACGCCGTTACGTAAGAAAAAGGGTGCAGTAATGCCGTTGTCGGGGGTATTCATTGCAGTTGAAGTACTAAACCCAAGTGCCGCCGAATTCGGCTGGCCGCTTTCGAAGGGATGAGCAAAAAAGATGCCGAAGCCGCCGCGGATAACGGTGCGCGGGGATCGAAATGGCTTCCACGCAAAACCGATGCGAGGCCCGAAATTATTTTTGTCAAAATTGTATGGAGTAGAGCGGAATCCACCGGCTCCCAAAAATTTCACTACGCCGGGCGTATTAGAAACTGGATTTATTTGACGGATATCAAAACCGTTCATACGGTTCCGTACGTCGACGATGGGTGTGTCGGTTTCCCAACGCACTCCGAGGTTAATCGTCAGTGAGGGACGTACTGTCCAATCGTCCTGCGCAAAGCCTGCTAAATACCAACTGGAGCGATCCAGTTCCTGGGTTTGATTTTGGCCGAAGCTAGTCGGGAACCCCAACAGCAAGGATGCCAGTCCATTTCCGCTGGCAGCATTGCCAGGCAAACCTGTGGGCTGTACAGTGAAACCGAATGCGCCGGAAATTGTGGGGAAGTTGAATTCATGGTTACGGGAACGGCGACCTTCTGCCCCGAACTTCAAAGCATGACGGCCACGAACACTGGAAAGATTATCCACGAATTGATGCTGCACAATGGGGAACTGCTGCCGTTCCTGCGCGCCAGAGCCAAGTGTGCTAAATCCGGCTGGTGAAAACTGCGGGAACGCAGCATTGGGCACGCCTTTCAATCCAAGCTTGTCAGGATAGTTACCACCAAGACCGGATGAAAAATTGTGGAACTTGCGGTTCACATAAGTGAATCTGAAATCGTTTACCGTGGTTGGATTTACAGTGCGGGTCCAATTTCCATAAACATACTGTTGCCTATTTTCAGCAGTGTTGCGCGGGTCTGAACCGCGGTCAGGGAAGACACTAGTTGCTCCGCTGATTCCACCGTTGCGGAGGTACCTGCCTGTGACACGATCCCGGCTGCTAAGATTGTGATCCACTTTGATCATGTAAAAATCGGCACCTGGATTGGTCACAAAATTGGAACGGAAATTGTTCACACCGCTAATATTGTCGGGCGTGCGATTGGCGACCGGGTAAAATTTCATCAGGCTTATTGCCACAGGATCAAGGCGATTGGAGGGGATGATGTTACCCGGAAACAGCATGCGGGTTGACACGCCGTTGGTGGTCTGAGTTGTGGTCGGATCGTAGATCGGAACAATGGCCCCTGCCTGATTCCGAGTTTGCGAAAAATCGCCGGCCCGTTGGGCATCTGTTGGAACGGTTAATGTATCTGTGCCGCCTGTGCGCAAGCGCTGCCCTTCATAAGCGAAGAAGAAAAAGGTTTTATCTCTGCGGATAGGACCGCCAACGGTTCCTCCAAATACGTTGTAGCGTAATGTTGGAATGGCTTTCTTTCCATTTAGGATGGGGGCGAAGTAGCCGGGGCGTCTAGTTTGTCATTGCGCAAGTATTCGTAGAGTGCGCCACGAATTTGATTGGTTCCGGATTTGGTTGTGGCAACAATAATTCCACCAGCCGATCCACCGTATTCTGCAGAATTGCTATTAGTCAGTACCTTGATTTCTTCCACTGTTTCCACCGGAGGATCCAAATTGATTTGACCGACACCTAACCGCATGTTTTGGCCTGAGCCTCCATCGATCCAAAACATTTGGCTTTGTGTTCGACCGCCAGCCAAGCTGAAATTTGGTGTTGAGTTCCCAGGGTTGTTCCCGTAATTGACAAACACCGCAGCGCCGGTTAAATTGATGGCATTCAGCGTTCGGCGATTTCCCAATGGAAGATCTTCAATGCTTTTTGATTCGATCAATTGCGTCACGTCCGATGTCCGAGTTTCCAGCAATTGAGCTTCCCCACTTACATTTACTGTTTCGGTGACGGCACCCAGTTCTAGTTGCACATCCATCCCCAAAGTCTGACCAGTGCTTACCGTGAATTTTTGCCTTTGGTAGGTTCTGAAACCCTCGTGCACAACAGAGAGTTTATAGGAGGCTACCGCAAGATTCGGAATTGAATAAAATCCAGCATTGTTGCTGATTGCCACAGAAGCTGCATCGGTGTTGAGATTCGTGGCGGTAACTTTTGCGCCGGGAACAATTGCTCCTTGGGAATCAGTGATTACACCGCTAATGGATGCCTGGTTGGATTGGGCGTAAAGTGAGGCCAGCAGACAGAAGAATAGAGCAAGCGACTTGGTTGACATGAATATTGGGTCCCTGTTTGAAACACAATATCATAATCATGAATTGTTGATTTTAGTTCCGGCGAACTGTGGCGTAAAATGCACCCGCCAAATCGTTTCCTTGTGCGTCCTGAAACCAGGCATGCAGTTGCGTCTTAGTTCCAGCGGCCAGCTTCAATCGAAACGAAATGGAGCGGTCCCCCGCCTTGGCTTTGGCGCTGACTTGTAGTCCGGCGATTGTCAATTTAGCGGCTGCGATAGGCAACGCTTTACCAGAAGGCAACTGGCCAGCCGTCATTTTTTGGGGTTCACGACCTGCGGTCAAGGGTAGGTTCAATTCAGGTAGCCAACGGTAAACGGAAATTTCGTACGTTCCGCTTCGTTC
>JAYUSZ010000081.1:0-14561 GCA_043755435.1 Bryobacterales bacterium
AGGCCGTCATTGCCAGCCTGTGGCCAGTCGCCGATGCCAGCACCAGCTTCTTGATGCGGGAATTTTACCGGATCCGCGAATCGACGCCAGGAATCACGAAGGCCGAGGCCATGGGGCGCGCTCAGATCGAACTCCTGCGCGGGACGGCGAAGCCGACGGTCGGAGCAGAGCGTGCGTTCATCCAAGAGGCTCAGACGAAGAAGGCCACAAAGGTCATTGCGCCCAGTTTCCAGGTGAACGAAGCCGCGCCCTACGCACATCCCTACTTCTGGGCTCCGTTCTTTCTGATGGGGAACTGGCTGTAGCTTCACTTCGAGCGAGCGGCATTCACCACCTGCCGGTATCGCATCGTCAATAACAAAGGCTCGGCTGATAAAGCGGCAAACGCAACCAAGGGTGAAACTTAATACCAACGGAATCGTTTTGCGGAGGAAGTGGCGACTCGGCCTAACCAAGAAATGCGAACAAGCCGAAGCGCGCATACAGTCTGAAATTAGCTGGTTTCCGTACCAGAATATCTGATCTTCGAGCCAAGAAAGCCAACTTGCAGAACAGAGCGGATACCGAAGAAGCGGTATAGCAGAATGAAGTATAAGCACCCTCGCCACCATCCAATTCTCGCGTGGTTTTGGCCAATCAGAAACTCCCGATCACAGATCGTTTCCTTGCGCCGCAAAACTGCCTAGCTATCTCAAAAATCAATACTAATAGCCTTCTCTCCAGACTGTCATTTGCTTCGGTTGGTATTTCCCGCGTTGTATCATTCTTGAGGGCCACAAGAATCTTCGACAATCTCGTGGACCCACCCGCGCATAATAGAATCGCATCCCTCCTGCGCATCGGCCGCAAAGCAGCAGCCGAATTCTTCAAAACTATGCCCGTTGGAACGAAGCTACTTTACCCTGATTCCCCACCACTCCCCTCCACCCGCGACACTCAAAATGAATTGTTTGACGCCAATTCCACCACAACGATAAACGTAAGCCCCAAAAACGGCACCGGTGGCCAAACTACTCAATGAAAGAATTGACACCCGGATCGGAAATTTTCCACTAAACCATAAAAGGGAAATTAGGAGAAGGCGGTACCGGGACGGTCTATCATGCAATGGATTCTCGCCTGCTTCGTCCCGTTGCCCTCAAAGTCCTCGCTCCCGGCCAACTTGACGATCAGCAAAGCCGCCTTCAATTCAACCAGGAAGCCCGCCCGTGCCGCCTCCTCGCTCAACTATCCCCACGCAGACATTGCTAATCCAGGACAGATGGCGGTCACAGATGAAATAAAGCTCTTATTGTTGATTGATTCCAAGCATTTACGCTTTTCGTCATCCAGGAAAGTTACCAACCTCTTGCTAGTATCTAATCAGAGAGATAAGTTCCGGCCGGAATGCTCTTGTTCAACAAAGCCCTCCTGTCAACACGGGAGGCACTTGGGTCGATCCAAGTCGTAATTAAAAACAATCAGTAGAGCCGCTAACATGGAAAACCCGCGTTACTTACTTGGCTGGGAGGTCAAGTAATTAAGCTTGTAAGTCAAGCAAAGGTGCTGGGCGGCATCTTCAACGGGAGAAATGAAGGCGGCTCTACCAGTTGTTGCGTTTTGAAAAGTGGGCCAGTTCGCAAGGCCGGAGTGTCTTAAACATCTACCGTGCCTTCAAACCCGCTAAAATAGAATCGTCATGACCATTGAAGAACTCGAAAGAGCCTACGGAACGCTTCGCCAGCAGGCCATCGCTGTGCGGAGCTATCTTTGACGCACCCGCGAAGAAACTCGATCTAGCCAAAACTGAAGACGCCATTAGCAATCCAGCTTTCTGGAATAGCCCCGAACTCAGCCAGAAAACTATGCAGGAGCGTAAACGCCTGGAAGTGGCCATCGCCCAGGAAGCCAAAGTCGCCAGCATGACTGAAGACCTCGACACCTTGTTTGAACTGGGCAAGGAAGGCGAAGACGTAACCTCCGATATTGAGCGCGACCTTAAACCCTACACCGCTTTCCTGGAGCAGTTGGAAACCGGCATGCTGCTTTCCGAAGAGAACGACCGGCTTCCCGCCATTCTCAACATCCACCCCGGCGCAGGAGGTACTGAAAGTCAGGATTGGGCGGAAATGTTAATGCGCATGTACGTCCGCTGGGCCGAACGCAATAACTTCCCTTGCAATGTTACTGACTTACTCCCCGGTGACGGCGCAGGTATCAAATCAGCCACTTTGGAAATTGAAGGTGAAAACGTCTACGGCCTTTTGAACTCCGAAATCGGAGTGCATCGTCTGGTCCGCATTTCGCCATTCGATTCCGCTGCGCGCCGCCACACTTCCTTCGCCTCCGTATTCGTCCTTCCCCTGATTGATGACGACGTGAAAATTGAAATCAAAACGGAAGATATCCGCATTGATGTGTTCCGCGCTTCCGGCGCAGGTGGTCAGCACGTCAATCGAACCGAATCCGCCGTCCGTTTCACCCACCTTCCCACTGGCATTGTGGTGCAGTGCCAGAACGAAAGGTCGCAACACAAGAACCGTGCCACCGCCATGAAACAACTCCGCGCCCGGCTCTACGAACATGAAATGGATAAAAAGCGCGCCGCTGATCGCAAGCTGGAAGATACCAAAATGGGCATCAACTTCGGCAGCCAGATTCGCAGCTATGTGCTAGCTCCTTATCGCATGATTAAGGATCACCGCACCAAGCTTTCCATTGGCGATGTGGACCGCGTGCTCGATGGCGAAATTGACGAACTCCAGCATGCCTTTCTGGTTTTCCGTAAGACGGGCAAAACTGCTGGTGATGGCAAGGATGACCTCGACGTCTAAAAAGGCCGAGTACAAAGAAGCCGGCGAACTTTTGCGCGCCGGCCGCCTGGTGGCATTCCCCACCGAAACTGTCTACGGCTTAGGTGCCAACGCGCTCGATCGCGAAGCCGTTCTGCGAATCTATGCCGCTAAAGGCCGTCCCTCAACAAGCCCCCTGATTGTCCATGTAAGTGATGTTGCCATGGCCCGTAAGTTAGCCGCCGAATGGCCTGAAGCAGCCAGTAAATTGGCCGCCGTATTCTGGCCCGGCCCCCTCACAATCGTCGTCAAGAAAACCGCTGCTGTACCCGACGTAGTTACCGCCGGACTCAACACCGTCGGCCTCCGCGTACCCGCTCATCCCGTGGCTTTGGCAATCTTACTCGAAGCCGGAATCCCCATAGCCGCACCCAGCGCAAATCGATTCACTGAACTTTCCCCAACTCGCGCTGAACATGTGCGCCAAAGCCTAGGCGACCGCGTCGACCTTATTATTGATGGCGGACCCTGCACCGTTGGCATCGAATCCACGGTCGTCTCCCTTGCAGCCGGCGTTCCAGTTCTGCTCCGCCCCGGTATGATTTCCCAAGCCCAGTTGGAAGCAGTCATCGGTCCAATCGCCTTACTTGATACTCCCGAACCCGGCGCAGCCCATCCAGCTCCAGGACTCCACGCCAAGCATTACAGTCCACTAACACCAATGAAAATCGGGATTCCAGAAATCAGCACCTGCGCCTACTTGTGGCACTCAACCCAACGCACCGTGGACCATAGCTTGCGTCTCCCCCTCGATGCTTCCAGTTATGCCGAGCAACTTTATGAGTCGCTGCACCAACTGGATTCAATCGGCGTACCTGTAATCTATGTGGAACCATTGCCCACCAATGAAGCCTGGGCCGCCATTCAAGACCGCTTGCATCGCGCCGCTTCTCAATAACTTAGACATCGCGATTATATGATTTTGATTGAGCTATTCTCTGCTGAATTGGGAATTAAGACTCCCAGCACCGTCCAAACTAGCCTTGAAATTGATTATGATGATTTGAGGCAATCTTAAAGGGGCAATTATGCAATTTTCAAGGCGGGAGCTTTTCAGCTTATCCACGTCTCTATCGTTAACGGCATCGTTAACAGCAATCGCTGCTGAGACGGATAACTGGCCTGCTTTTCGAGGACGGGAAGGCGTTGGTGTATCTGACGGACATCCGATTCGCGCAGCCTGGAATGCTGATGCTTCGACGGGGAAGATCGCTGGTATCAAGTGGAAGAGCCCTGTTCCTGGTCTTGGTCATTCCAGTCCAATCATTGCCGGCAACCGCATTTATGTTTGTTCCGCAGTTCGCAAAGCCGTAGGCAAAGCTCCCCTAAAATTGGCAGTTGGTGGACAACCCACAGCTGCGGAAGACAACGAAGAACAAAGCTGGGTTGTGCTCTGTTACGATTCGCAAAGCGGCAAGGAATTGTGGCGCAAGACGTCGCAAACATCGAAGCCGCGGGCCACTCGTCATGAAAAAGCCACCCACGCCAACACCACGTTGGCCACCGACGGAAAGCACCTTGTTGCCTTCTTCGGATCCGAAGGCCTGCATTGTTACGACCTGAATGGTAAGTTGCTGTGGACCCGCGATCTGGGTGTAATCAACATTAGTAAGTACGGTATTGGGTGGGGCTATGGCAGTTCTCCGGCACTGCATCAGAATCGAATTGCGCTGTTGTGTGACGATCCTTCCAACCCTTTCATCGCAGTGTTAAGCCTGACCGATGGCAAAGAGTTGTGGCGTGTATCGCGCAAAGGAATTTCCGAGCGAAGTTGGGGAACGCCGTTCATTCACGCCGGACCTTCCAGCGTGCAAGTGGTGGCCAATGGCTGGCCCTGGACGGTTTCCTACGATCTTGAAACCGGCAAGGAACTATGGCGGATTGGCGAAGGCGGCGATAACCCCATACCTACGCCTTTTTCAGCGAATGGCTGGATCTACTTAACCAACGCACACGGTGGCAAGGCTCCTGTATATGCTATTCGACCCAATGCCAAAGGGGATCTCACGCCTAAGCCAGATGCGGCCAAAAATGATGGTCTTGTTTGGGCTACTCCTGGCGCTGGCTCTTACATTTCCACTCCGGTTGTCTATGGCGATCACATTTATCTTGGAAACACGAATGGTGTGTTGCGATGTTTGAACGCCAAAACCGGCGAGAAGATCTACGAAGAACGGTTATCCCCCGATGCGCAGATTTACGCATCGCTGGTGGCTGCTGATGGGAAAATCTTCATCCCGTCTGTGGATGGCGATGTGTATGTGGTCAAGGCCGGCCCTAAATTTGATTTAGTTTCGCGCAACCATATGGGCGAGCCCTGCTTTGCTTCCCCGGCGATTTTTAAAAACACCATTTACTTCAGAACTACAGATAGCCTGATTGCCGTAGGTTAATTCCACCATGCAACGGAGAGCATTTTTATCGGGTATGGCGGCTGCGGCACTCCAAAATGCGGACGCTGCGCAGTGGAATGCTGGTGAAGTTGCGCACATTCTTCCAACAGCCAGTGACCGCAGAATGCTGGTGAAAGTTTCGTTTCGCCGCAAGCAGGACCGCGCTCCACTGTTGAAAGTTGGAAGCCGGTTGGTTGCAGGAAATCAGACTGATCGCGGCGGTTTATTTTGGTCCTTCGATGCAGCCCAACTACAGCCAGGACAGCCGTACGAGTTGCAACTGCTGAGCGCTGCTAAAAAAGCACTCTGCGATCCTTGGACGCTGAAGACACTTCCCGATCCGTCTGATCGGCCCAACCGTTTTCGGCTTCTGATCTACACCTGCACTGGTGGGGATGAACGTCAGGTGGGCGGGAAAGGGCTGAAGGGTTATTTGTCATTGGCGCAACGTGGCATGCTGCTTGATCGGGCACTTTCCTTTCAGCCTGATGCAGCGATAGCCAATGGAGACCATATTTATTGGGACTTGAGATTGTCGGAATTCCCGCCGAGAATCGCTCCGCAGGTGGTGGAGAAGACGGGTCATTTCGTCCGTAATCAGCCGGTGCTCGGCACGCCGAATGAAGATGTACTGCGGGCAGTTGGAGATCAACAAATCGCTAATTTGTATGGGACGCGGTTTCGTGGTCTACCAGTATTTTTCGTCCAAGACGACCACGATTATTTTGAGAACGATGATGCGGATGAAAAGATGGTGACGTTTCCGCCGGATCATTTCATGCTGCAGTTGGCCCGCGCAACTCGACGTCTGTATTACCCCGAGTTTCTTCCCGATGCGCAGCGGCCCGCGGGCTTGCCGGGTGCTTCGGCTGCGGATACGCCAGCCGGGACAGCGGAAAGTTTCGGAACACTTCGGTTCGGCCGCCTTGCTGAAGTACTTCTGTATGATTGCCGCCGCTACTTAGATTTAGCAGGCCCCAATGCTGTGGTGGTTCCCCGTGATGTTGAAAACTGGATTACGGCACGCCTGGCCGATTCATCGATGAGTCACTTAGTGCAGATTCCATCCATGCCGCCAGGCTGGAGCGCAGGCAAATGGGGCGATTGGTATCCGGATATTCTTGCCGATGATGGACGCTTGACCATCAAAAAGACAAAGCCCTATTGGCAACCCGGCTGGGCTGCGCAGCATGATCGTTTGATGAAAGCGGCTTCCGGGCAACGAACTCGTATTCCGATGTTTGTTAGTGGCGACCTGCATTCCATCGCCGAAGGACGAATCATGCGCACAGGCAATGTTGACCTGCGCGCTAACCCCGTAGTGTCAATTTTGCCAGGACCCATTGGAACCGGCACCAGTTGGCCTTCCAGCGCACGAGGCGTGCGGGCAATTCCGCCTCACCATATCGAAATTGATGAAAAACAACCGTGTTTGGAAGAGAACGGTTTCCTGTTAATGGATTTCTTCCCGGAAAAGATCGTCTCAAGATTCTTCCGATGGAGCCGGTCGCAGGGTGATGCAAGCATCGCCACGCTGGCTCCGTTTAGAGAAACAGAAATTCAGAAGCCATCTTAGTGAAAAAGGGGAATCCCAAATGTATACCTATCGTAGAATCCTCGCCGCAGCGTTTATGTTGGCAGCTGTTGTACCAATGGCAGCGCAGAATATTCGGTCCACTGTCATCGGACGAATCACGGATGCCAGCAGCGCCGCTGTTCCGGCTGCATCCATCACAATCACCAATCTAGATACCAACCAGAAACGTTCTGTCCAATCTTCAGGCACAGGAGATTACATAATTCCTCAATTAGAACCAGGGCCCTATACTCTGACCGCTGAACACGAAGGGTTCCGCCGCGAAGTGGTTCGCCGGATTGTTCTTGAAACTGGTCAGGATTTCCGCGTCGACATTAACCTAAAGGTTGGTGCTGTTAGCGAAACAATTGAAGTTGAGGCAACAGCCCCGCTGATCAATGCCGACAATGCCTCTATAGGAGGCGTGGTTGAACAACGCAAGATTACAGAACTGCCCTTGAATGGGCGCAACTATCTGCAATTGGCAACGCTGCAACCCAATGTTTTGCCGCCAACGCAGGGGTCGGCCAATGCCAGTCGTGGAGGCTTGAATATAGCAGGTGCTTCAGAAGTGTCGAACCTATACGTGAAAGATGGAATTGATAACAACTCTGCTTCCGATGGTGCAAGTCACACACCCATTTTGGATACGATTCGCGAGTTCAAAGTATTGACGGGCACCTACTCGGCCGAGTATGGCCGGGCTTCCGGTGCGCAGATTATGGTTACAACAAAGTCGGGCGGAAATGATTTACATGGCTCGCTGTGGGAGTTCCATCGCAATTCTGCATTCGACGCACGAAACTTCTTTTCACCCAGCAAGCCTCCTTTTCGCCGCAATCAGTTTGGAGCAGTTACTGGTGGACGAATTCGGCGGGACAAAACCTTCTTCTTCCTTGGATACGAAGGGCAGTTGCGCGGCCAGCAGGATGCAAGCCGCTTGAATCTTCCAACGGTGGCTTTCCGCAATGGAGACTTCAGCGCCATAACGACGCCCATCCGTGACCCTCGAAATAGCAATACGCCCTTCCCCGGAAACCGCATCCCTCAACCTGCCTGGAGTCCTCAAGGCGCAGGCTTGCTTGCTCTATATCCGCAGCCGAATACAGCCGGTGTGCAGAACTATGCCGTCTCGGCGGCCACCAAGAACGAAGCTCATCAGTTCATGCTTCGCGGGGACCATCGATTTTCATCAAAAGATAGTGCCTATCTAGTTTATGAATGGCAGGACAGTGGCGGTCTGTCACCCTTGGCGGGAGTAGGACTGCCTGGCTACGGCACCATCGGCAGTTCCGGAACGCAGCATGCGGTTGCCAACTGGACCCACATTTTTTCGCCTAACTGGATTGCTGAATTTCGCATGGGTTTCTCGCGATTGAAGGTGCTGAATCTGCAGGAAGATTATGAAGTAGATGTTGTGAAGCGGCTTGGCATTCAGGGGCTGACCGACGTTGGTAAGACTCCCTTCAACAACGGCGCACCGCGAGTGGCCATCACAGGCTTCGGCGGAATTGGCGGCGGTACCAATCAACCACAGGGCCGCGGCGAGAACACTTATCATTACGTCGGCGCGATGACTTACATCAAAGGTGCCCACACTTTCAAGATGGGTGGAGATTATTTCCTGTTCCTATATAACTCGTTCAACACTGCAACCGGACGTGGAAGCTTTAACTTTGATGGCCGCTACTCTGGGAACTCTGTCTCTGATTTGCTATTAGGATTTCCCTTCCAGGCCAGCCGCGCACTGGGCGAACCATTCCACAATGCAGTGCTGAAATCTTCCGGCGCCTATTTTCAAGATGATTGGAAAGTTAACTCTCAACTAACGCTGAACCTTGGCTTTCGTTATGACCTTTATCCGGCTTTGACCGAAAGAGTCGACAAGCTCTCCAGCTTCGACCCACGGACGAATACATTGATCGTGGCGGGCGGCCGTGAGGCTTACCTTGGCCCCGGAGGGTCAGTTTTGATCCGCAATCGTGCCGATGTTGGCCGTCAGGTATTTGAGACCGATTACAACAATGTTTCCCCCCGCATCGGTCTTGCATGGCGTCCTGCTAAAGCCGGCAAAACCGTGATCCGCGCTGGATTCGGCATGTTCTACAACATCCAAATGGTGGGCAACGGAATTACGCCTCTTTCACGCAGCACTCCCTTTCGAGAGGCGCAACAGGCTGGACCGTTCTCTCCACCATTCCTCACCAATCTTCGGGACATGTTTACCTTAACCACCAGCACCCCCGTGGTTCCAGGGATCCAAAGAGATATCAAGACAGCATACATTCAGCAATATAGCTTCGGCATCCAGCGCGAACTGAAGCGTAACTTGGTGTTAGATGTGACTTACATGGGTTCCGCTGGACATAAGCTCCCAGTGGGTTGGAATATTAACCAAGCACTACCGGGTCCAGGAACTGTCGCCAGCCGTCGGCCTTATCCAGGCTGGGGCAGCCTTTCTGGTGGCTATATTTCCTCAGTTGGGAATTCCAACTTCAATTCCATGTCCGTCCGTTTGGAACGCCGCTTTGAATCGGGACTCAGCTTCCTTACAAGTTACTCGTGGTCGAAATCGATTGACATGTCTCCAGGTGTTGCAACTGACGATGCTTCGGGCACCGCCGTAGCTCAGAACGCTCGCAACCTCAAAGGAGAACGAGGAGTTTCAGGATTCCATATCCCACATCGTTTTGTCTTATCCACGGTCTACTCGTTGCCTTTCGGCAAAGTTGCAGGAAACAACAAGTTCGTTAAGGCGATTGTCTCAGGATGGCAGACCACAGGTATTTTCACCATGCAGGCAGGCAGGCCCTTTTCCATCACTTCCGGACGGGATGAAAGCAATACTGACGGTGGTGCAGATCGGCCGAATGCAATCGGCGACTGGCGTGTTGAAAACCCGACGGTGGGGCGCTGGTTCAACCCTTGCACATTGCTGGCAAATGGGACACGGCGGAATTGTTTGGCTGGGGACACCCCGGCTTGGCAGATCAACGCTATTAACACATTCGGAAATGTGGGCCGCACTACCATGCGGGGCGAAAGAGCTGTCAATGTCGACATAGGAATCTTCCGCAAGATAGCAATCACGGAAAGACTCGGCGCGCAATTCCGCGCTGAGGTTTTCAATGTAGCCAACCGCCCCACATTCCTGCTTCCAATTGGGAACGCAGCCAGCCCTACCTTCGGGCAGATTACAGGAGCCGTCAGCAGTGGAGATTTTGGTGCACAGCGGCAGTTCCAGTTGGGATTGAAAATTGTGTTCTAAGCTACGTTAAAGGTCATTGTCATCAAAACGTAACAGCAAAGTTAACTGATTGTCACAATCGGTTGCGAAACTAGGCTCATATGTTTTCGCGCAAGCAGGTTGTTTTTTATTTGATACTGGCAATGACGTTGACGGCACAAGTGGATCGTACCACGCTAACCGGCATTGTAACTGACCCCTCAGGAGCTACTATTGGTGATGCCACAGTGATTGTGGAATCAGCGGCCAACGGGCTACGCCGCGAGTCGAGGACATCCGACGCTGGTGTTTACCAATTAAGTGGTCTTGTGATTGGAACGTATTCGATCACTGTTAGCAAAAAAGGTTTCAACACAATTCGCTTTGACAGCGTTGCCTTGACTGTGGGGCAATCGCGCACAATCAATGCCCAGCTTCCGATTGGCCCCATGGCGACTGCCGTTGAAATTGCCGCTTCTGCAACGCCACTTGAAGAGACAAGCGCTGAGCTTGGAACCGTGATCGGTGCTGAACAAATTCGTAATATTCCCTTGAATGGCCGTCACTGGGCTTCGTTGATGGCGCTTGCTCCGGGAGCTGTAAACATCGGAGAGGGCAACCAGAATTCAATCCGCTTTTTTGGACGGCCGCGTGACGATAATAACTGGACCTTCGACGGAGTGGACGCAACGGGCATTAAGGATCCTCGTCAAGAAGGCAATTTGCGCTTGGTTATTTCCACCGATTCCATTGCCGAGTTTCGTGTGAACTCCTTGCCATTCACGGCTGAAAGCGGCGTGGGTGGCGGTGCGCAGATCAACTTAGTATCAAAGTCAGGCAACAATCAGTTTCATGGTTCAGCATTTGAGTTTCTTCGCAACAGCGCAATGGATGCTCGCCGTCCGTTTGATGGAGCATCGCCACCTCCCTTTCGCTTGAATCAATTTGGTGGCAGTCTAGGCGGGCCAATTGTAAAGAACAAAACATTCTTTTTCGGCAATTATGAAGGTTTGTTGCAGCGGTTAAGCATCACACGGGCGGATGGTCTTGTGCCCAGCGCCAGTTTCCGGGCGGCAACACCTGCCTCACTCCGCAGCATTATTAATGCCTATCCCGCAGGGAACGCAGTAGGTCCTAACGCGAATGTGGATAGGCTTCTAGCTACCACACCGGAACGGAGAAATGAGCATAGTGGTATGGCTCGCGTTGATCAACGAATCAACGATAAACATAGCCTGTTCTTCCGTTTTGCAATGACAGATGGCTTAGTGAGCGAAATTCGCAATGGCCTGCTGGAAACGCGTGACTCAAACATTCGCCCAACAAACGTAACCACGCAATGGCAGCAGATCTGGAACACGCGCACTGTGAACGAAATCAAGTTCGGATTTAATCGATCCGCGCTGACCCGCAACGATGTCGGCCGCATTCCAGAAGGATTTTCCATTCCTGGCTTCACCAACACTCAAGCAACGACTTCTATTATTGAAAAGCCCAGCACTTACTCAATTGTGGACAATCTTTCTTATATCAAAGGCCGACATACCATCAAAGCCGGCGGTGAGATCCGGCGCATTCATTTGAACGTTGGCAATGGCCCAGCAACGTCGGTAGCGTTCGCAAGCCTTGATGCTTTCCTGCGAAACGCAATGGACCGGGTAACAGTTGGAAGCCAACTGGATACAGTCGGTGTCCGCCGCACTTTCTACTCAGGTTACTTGCAGGATGAAATCCGATTCTCTCCTGTACTAACGGTGAATTTAGGGATGCGCTACGAGTGGTATTCGGTGTCCAAAGACGTTTATGGCAGGGGCCGGGTATTTGACTTTACGCGCTGCCAAGGTTTCTGTGCTGACGGCACTCCTTGGTTTTTTGGAGACAACAACAATTTTTCACCCCGCATTTCACTGGCATGGTCGCCTACGATATTTGGCGGCAAAACCGTAATCCGCACTGGATACGGACGCTACTTTGGCCCCGGCCAGAATGACGATGTGACCGCAGCGATTGATAGCCTGCCCCAAAATTACTCACTTACAGCGGCCGATGCTCCCGGCCTTACATATCCTCCTACAGCCTTCTTAACTCAGTTACGCGGCCAGGGTCAGACCCCGCGAAGTGTTCAGCGCGATCGTAAAGAGCCGGAAAGCCATCAGTGGACCATTTCCATTCAACGGGAATTGCCACGCAGCTTTGTTGGCCAGTTGGCTTATGTCGGCAATGTTGGCCGGAATCAGTTGACCCGGACTTATCTTAATACTTTGGATCCAGTTACGCGCCGCCGTGCTCTTTCGGCGTTCGGGCAAATCGATGAGAAGCGGTTCGATGGCAACACCAATTTCAACGGCTTGCAAAGTTCACTGCAGCGGGCATTCTCCAAAGGCTGGCTGTTTCAGACACAGTATATGTGGGGTAACGCGATTTCTGACAACTCCGGTTCCGGCGAGGGCGGCCAGATTCAGAACGTCAACTGCCGCGCCTGTGACCGTGGTGCGGCGGATTACGACATTCGGCACACGCTTACAACCAACAGCGTTTATCAGCTTCCCTTTGCAAGAAACCGCTGGTACGGCGGTTGGGATTTGAGCGGTATCTTCACTGCCAGAACGGGTCGGCCCCTGACTGTCCTAGTAACCCGAGCTTCCGGAGTGGTGCCATCCGGGCAGACACAAACGCAGAGGGCCAATTACGTCGGCGGTATTGATCCTTATATTGCCAACCGTGGTCCAGATCAATGGCTGAACCCAGCAGCATTTGCCGTTCCAACATCTGGTACATACGGCAACTCAGGTCGGAATGCCTTCCGAGGGCCTGGACTGTGGCAGACGGATATTAGCATTTCCAAACGCTTCCCGATTTCCGAACAAGTGAATCTGGACTTCCGTGGTGAGATGTTTAACCTCTTCAACAGGGCACAATACGGTAACCCTGTAAACAACATCTCAACTTCCACCTTTGGACGGATACTATCAACAGCCAATGATGGGGCCACTGGCACTGGCACCTCGCGGCAAATACAATTTTCGTTGCGGTTGAACTTTTAGTTTCCAAAGTCCTTAGGGAAGATTTATTGGCCGCTGATGAGCGCTGATCAACCCAGCGTTCATCGAACCTTTCCGGCAAGATATTTCCCGCCGCTTCGAAGTCTACCCCCACAACTCGTGGATGGGACCGTACTCATCCGCCACTCCCGATTGCGGCACATACTCAAAGCCGCGCCCAAACGGATCATCCCGGCGAATGGTAGTCCAATCAATTCCCATCGCTGAATAGATGGTTGCCTCAATGTCTTCCGCACGAATGTCGCGCTGACGGGACCAACCTGGATCGGCCGTTGCTGCCCCTCTGTCATCCGTTGAGCCAATTGCTTTGCGGCCACGAACTCCAGCACCAGCAAACAGCGCAGCTTGTTGCAGAAAATGGTCGCGGCCACCAGTGGTATTCAACGCGCCAATGGTGCGGCCAAATTCACCCATCGCCACAATCAAAGTTTGATCCAGAAGATTTTCCTTGCGTAGATCCTCTATCAAAGTTCCCAAACCAGCGTCGAACTGACGACCCAGCGAGGCAGCGTTAGTTGGGTTCATTCCTGTTTGGTAAATGTTGGCATGCAAATCCCAACTACCGACGTTGATTTGCAGAAAGCGCGTACCCATATCTGCGCGGATCAAATTGCGAGCGGTAATGCAGGCATTTCCGAAACCTGAATTCCCGTACTTTACTCGCTCTGTGTTGTCAGCCGTGAATGCCTTGGTAATGTCAGGGTTGTACATCAGCTTTCTGGCATTGGCATTCACCAACTCATTTTCCAGACTGGCCGCGCCCAACGTTCCACCGCGCAACTCCTCATCCAAGTCAATCGCCATGGGGAAGCGCCGTTCAAACATGGCTTGACCGCCGGAGAACGTTGTGTTGGGCAGTCCGCCACCAGCATTGGCGACATAGAACGGAGCATGATCGGGTGCCAAGTAACCTTGGCTAGGTCCGCTTGCGCTATTCAAAGCAATGAAGCCCGGAAGCGTTTTGTTGCCCGGACGCGAAGCCATTTCAAGGGAAACCACCGACCCAATGTGCGGTGCGATTTTAGCGAGTTGCGAAGTTGGATTGCGGCCAATTTGTAGCCAACTCTGCGCCAGCCCGTGGACGGCAGCCCAAGGCTTGATGGAGCGGACTAAGGACACGTTGTCAAAATTGTCGCCGATGCGAGGGAACAGTCCACGAGGCCAAATCACACCGTCGTAAGTGGTGGGATCGAAACTTGCAGGCAGCCAAGGACCAGTTTTCAAATCGAAGCTATCCACATGGCTGGGGGCGCCGGTCATCAATACGAAGATGCAGAACTTAGCCTTGCCGATGGGCGATGCAGCTGCCTGCGCGATATTTTCCATGGGGCGCGACGGCATTAGGAAATAGCCGCCCAGCGCAGTGGCTGTGTGCCGGAAGAAAACGCGGCGCGTTAAGTGAGGACGCTTCCAAAACCGTGAGCCGCGGGTTTTGCTCCAATCTATTCCGAATCGATCCTTCATAATGTTTGT
>JAYUSZ010000082.1:0-5613 GCA_043755435.1 Bryobacterales bacterium
ATTGGCTCGTGGCGAAACAATCACAGGGCTGGGCCTGTTAGCAGATGCGGCGCAGCGAGAGTATGACATGCAGAAGCAATATGCTGATCCTCCGCGATACCCTGAATCTCTGTATCTGGGACTAGGCGAGGCATATCTTGCTTCTAAGAGCCCCGTGCTGGCAGCACAAGCATTTGAAAAGGCTCTGCAACTTACTCGCAGTGACTTATTCGCATTGTCGGGCTTGGTTCGTGCCTACACGGCCACCGGCCAGAAAGCTAATGCCGAGGATGCCATGGCCCAACTGCTTTTTGTAACTGCTGATGCACAACCAGGACTGCGAATTATTGATGCCGCAAAAGCCACGGGCGTAACTGCCACTGCGCGCGATGCATCGCCGGGGAAACAACGGAATTACGCGCGAATGAAGCTGGATATGTACGGGCCAGGCCGATGGGAACCGTATTCGGCTCCAGCGCTGGATGTTCTCGACGCCAAGGGAAAGCGCGTTTCGCTGGAAGAGTATCGCGGTAAAAATGTGATGCTGGTTTTTTATTTGGGTGAAGAGTGCCCGCATTGCATGCGCCAACTGCACGACATTGGAAAGAAGGCTGAGGAGTGGGCAAAGCTGGACACAGTATTGCTTGCCGTCAGCAGCCAACAGCCCAAGAAAAATGCCGAAGGGATGAAGTCTTTTGGAGATCTGCCATTCCGCTTGCTATCCGATGAAAATCACACGAACTCACGACGCTTCCACTCCTACGATGATTTTGAAGATCTGGAACTGCACGCAACTATCCTGATCGACAAAAAGGGCAGAGTTTATTGGGGACGGTTCGGTGGCGATCCTTTCAGCGACACTGCTTTCCTAACCAAGCAGTTGGAACGGATGAATGAATTCGTGGAGGCTAAAAGCGAAACTGGCCAGTAAACGCAAACGTTCTTCCTTCGTTCAGCGTGTTGGTGATTTTACCGAAAGAAGGCGAACTCCAGTCGAAGTTCGGAGCAGCGAATTGTGGCGTGTTGGTAAGGTTGATGGTTTCAACCCGGAATATCAACGCGCGTTCCCGAGCAATAATCCAGGTACGAGATGCCGAAGCGTTCCAATTAAAAATACCACCGCGGCGGAATGTGCCGACGCCAATATTGCCGCGCAATTGCCCGAGGGCAATGCCACGAAAAGCGCCACGCGGAAGCAGTGCTGATGCCGTGTCTGGATTACCAATTGTCCGGCCCAGAATCGATGGGTCGATGATATCCGGACGGTCGCCGTTAGTCCCATCCACGTTTCCAAAGCCGGGACCATCAGAGCCCGTGAACACGGTGAATGGCATTCCAGTTTTCGCAAGGGTAGTGGAATTCAGAACCCATTTAGCAAAAACTCTAGGGCCATGCAACTTGTAACTAAGCCGCAAGATTCCGGCGTGCGATTGGTCGAAGGCGCTGGGTCCCTTTAAATCGGCCTGCAACAGGATCTGGCTTTGGCTGTTTCCTTGGAGAGCATCATCACCAGCGGCAGTGTTGGTATAGGCCGATCCGGCGTCGAGTGCCTTACTGAACCAGTAGGATGCATCTACCGAAAAGCCAAGACGTTCCGGAAGAACTATTGTGATGCGAGCAGCATCGTACCAGGCGCGTGAGGAATTTTCTACGCGGCGCACCTCAAAATAGCGCACATCGGGGCGCCGGGCCGTCACTGTGTTCGTTGTCGCATCGGGACTTGAAGGCGCACGATTGTAAGCATTGGAAAGCAACAATTTGTGGGTCCGGCTTCCGACATATCCAAGTTGCAATTGCCAACTGTGGAACACCGGCCTCTCCCAACTGAAGTTGTACTGATGAGAATATGGAGACCGCAGATCAACCGGCAAGACAATTTGGATACTGCGCCCAGTTGGCCCTATATCGGCCCCGCGCAATGGGTTGAGAAAATCAGGTGCTAACACTTCGATTTTCTGAAACGCTGGTTGGGTCCAACGGAGTTGCTGGAACGTTACCGGATACAAGTCGCCATAGTGCAATCCATAAGCCGAGCGGATCACGCCACCTGCTGCCCGGATTGCGAATCCGAAGCGTGGGGCAAGATTGTTGCAATCACAATGGAAAGGAATGGGGGTCCGATTATTCACTTCGTGAGGTGCAAGTGTCGGCTGCCAGCGAACTCCGAAATTCAAGGTTAGCCGCGAAGTTACTTGCCAGGTGTCCCCTGCGAAATAGGCTTGTTCCCAATTGCGAAATCCACGATCTAAGTCACCAATGCCTGTGGAGTAGCGGCTGGGGAGACCACGCCGAAAATTGCCAATAGCGTCGCGCCCAAAGTCGTTACGGAAATACCAATTGCCCCGATTGCTGCTGGCTTCGCGCCCGTTGAAACGAAGACGTATTAACTCGCCGCCTACTGTGAAATTGTGTTTGCCCTGCTTATGATTGACAAGTGCGGCGTAACGAAAGCGGTTTTGAATTCGGTCCAAAGGAATGTTGGAGCCGGGTCCGAGTCCGGTCCATGCTGTTCCAATCTGCACCTGCGGACCAACAGCATTGGGCTCAGGTACAAGTAGAGTTGTCGCGCGATCGAACCCGGCGGTGAAATCAACGGTTGTGTTGGCTGACCAGGTGTGAAGCCAGGTAAGCCGGGAAGTTTGCGATTTGATGGTTGTATCCGGGTTCTGTCCGGCCACAAATTGGAAAGCGCGAACCACTTGGGAAGTAAGTGCATGGCGGGCAATTAGCCGGTTGCGGCTGGTGAGTTTCTGGTCTAACCGCACCCCCGCACGGCCGGTATTAATGGTTTGGCGCGAGTTGGTGTTAAGTGCACGCTGGTCAATGTCCGTTCGATTCGGTGCAACATTCGGATAGGCGTTGAGAAAGCGCTGCAGCAACGCTCGTGTAGCTGGGTCGGTGGCTTCAACCGTACGTTCCGAGGGCAGCGGAATCAGAATGTTGCCATTCACACTGCCACGAATTTGCTGCATGCCACCGTCAATCGTGAGAAATGCTTTGGGCCAAAGGGGAGTGACTAAGTTGATGCTGTATTGATTTTCATGCGCGGGTTGAACTGAGCCTGCTTGAAAGAAAGTGCGCGCGCTGAAGACGCTGTTACTGTGAGTTTCACTCAGTAATCCGTGGGTACCTGCAAGTAGCTTGACGATGGAAAGATGCGGTGTAGGTGGAGGGCTGTTGCCGAATTCAACTCCGAAGTACTGACGCTGTGGCTGAAATTCGCTAACGATGGTTGCAGTTGTTCCAAGCCGAAGGTTCAAATCCTTTAGCGCGTTATTATCAATCAGGTTGAACTGAACATTTTCATTACGGCGACTTTCAGCAGATTGCGTGCTAAGGGTCTCTACACCAATGGGCTTCGGGGTTTCCTTCAACGGTTCGGACGATTTTTGGGCAAAACATGGGCATGCGCTCAGCAGGCAGAAAACTGAAATGTTGCGAATCGGTGACAATATTTAAAGATAGCAACACCTAGTCCAAAGGATTTTCCGCGAAAACGAAATCTGCCACGGGCTGGCCGCCCAATAAATGCTCCGTAATAATCCGTTCCAAAACAACAGGAGTGCAGCTGTGATACCACGTCCCTTCTGGATACACAACAGCGATTGGTCCGTTTTCGCAAACGCGCAAGCAATTGGCCTTGGTCCGGAAAATACAAGGCTCATCAGCAGGAATATTTAGCTCCGCCAACCGTTTTTTCAAATAATCCCAGCTTTCAATGGAATCCTCTTTGCCGCTGCATTTTGGCTTGGTTTGATCAGCGCACAGAAATATATGCCGCTGAATATTGCCGATTCCCAGGTTCCGGGCTACTTGTTTCAAGTCGTTTGCCAATGGGTCTCACTTTGCCGTTGTATTGGCCATTCTAGCAATTCCCTTGAAAAAGGGGCTAACAATAACCGCCCAAGCCAGATATAATCAAGGGTGCCGTTGTATTTGCCTCAAGCAGCAGCGGCAGATCAATCCAACCCAGGGGGAGAATGAGCAAGGAAGATAGCATCGAAGTTACAGGAACGGTGGTCGAAAAATTCCCATCGGGCTTGTTTAGTGTTCAATTAGATCAGGAACGTATCGTGCTGGCGCATTTGGCCGGAAAGTTGCGGCGCAACCGCATCCGGGTTCTGGCAGGCGATCGCGTCACCATGGAACTTTCACCGTACGATCTCACAAAAGGCCGCATCACCTACCGCCACAAGTAGCAGACCAAGCGAATCACCGGCTTGTCCAGGAAAATCCTATTTATCTTTGGAACCCGGCCTGAGGGCATTAAGCTATGTCCTCTGCTGCGGGAAATGGCTCGGCAGCCGGACCGTTTCCAGCCAGTTGTGTGCGTCACTGGCCAGCACCGCAAGATGCTGGATCAGGTTTTGGCAGCCTTCGCCGTCACTCCCAATATTGACTTGAATTTGATGCAACCCGGGCAGACTTTGTTCGGTTCCACTGCGCGTATTCTCACTTCCCTGGAACAGGTATTCAACGATGTTCAACCGGATATGACCGTGGTGCAGGGCGATACCACAACTACATTCACCGGCGCATTGGCCTCGTTCTACGCAAAAGTCCCCATTGCCCACGTGGAAGCAGGTTTACGCACGTTCGATCTGCAACAACCGTTTCCTGAAGAGGCTTACCGCGTCTTGACTGGCAGAATTACAACCCTGCACTTTGCCGCAACCGAAGGCGCTGCTCAGAATCTGAAACGGGAATTAGTGGATCCCGATCGGATTTGGGTGACAGGCAATACTGGCATTGATGCCATTCTCTTCGTCAATCAGGAATTGCAAGCTGGCCGTTTGGCCGGACGGAATTGGCCGGAACTGGACCCATTGAAGAAGTTGATTGTGGTAACCGCGCACCGGCGTGAGAATCATGGAGAGGGGTTTGAAAACATCTGCCGGGCTCTGTTGACGCTAGCCGCGCGCGAAGATGTTCAGCTTGTTTATCCGGTGCATCCCAATCCTAAGGTGCAGGAACCGGTGAATCGGGCGTTAGGTTCACATCCGCGGATTCACCTCTGCGAGCCTTTGGACTACGTGCCGTTCGTCGATCTGATGCGGCGGGCTTACCTGCTGATTACAGATTCCGGTGGAGTGCAGGAAGAGGGACCTTCGCTGGGGAAACCGATTCTAGTATTGCGGGAAAAGACAGAACGTCCCGAGGCGGTGGATGCTGGGACTGTGAAGTTAGTTGGAACGGATCCCGCCCGCATAGTGGAAGCGGCGGAAGACCTGTTGAACCATCCGGAAAAGCGTGAAGCGCAGAGCCGCATCCATAACCCATACGGCGATGGGCTTGCCAGCCGCCGTATTTGCGACGCTATGCATGAATATTTGTCTTAGATTATCCGCATTGCATTTGGCTCGAGGTTTGCCATCGACCCTTCCCGAAATACTATTGCCATCCAATGCATTAACCCAAAAACGGCAGTTGCATGTCGTAACTGGCACCCCATGTGTCATGTTCGCGAAACTCCGGGACGGGGGTTCAATTCCGTTGCGCAACTTCCGTAAGCAGAACATTTTCATTGGAATTGTAGCCCGTCCCGGATTTCGCAAGCCGCGCACACTCTAGTCCCCAGCCTTCAACACAGGTGAATTGAGGGCACTCACCATTCAGGTGACAGTTGAATTCCAC
>JAYUSZ010000083.1:0-5608 GCA_043755435.1 Bryobacterales bacterium
GCTCGAAGGCTCGCCTTGGGACTTCAATCACCAGGCATGGCTCCAAAGCCGTCACGCTGGCAGACCGCGGCAAACCCGCAATCAAAGTCATCTCACCGAAAAATGTGCCGCCACGAAGCGTTGCTAATCGTAGCGCCTGCAGCCCGCGGGTAACAACAACTGTTCCGCGGATCAACAGAAAGAAGGAGTTTCCGAAACTCTCCTCTGCAATAATAGTGTCCCCAACTGCGAATTCACGGATTGAGCATTCTGCTCCGCCTTCTATGGGGGCTTTCCCCAACCATTCTGTTAGCTCGTCAGCATCCTTGCCTTGGAATAGCTCCATGGACTGCAATACGCCAAGAATTTCCTGACTTACTTCCTCTTCCTTCATGGATTCCTTTTGACGCGGCTCCTTATCGCAACATGGTACCTCAAAGGGTACTAAATCTTTCACCTTTCAGCATGGATCAAACTTTTGTCGCAGTATCGAAAGGAGATTTATTCAGTACTTGATGGTTCAAGGGTCCTTTGCTTTGATTTCCTTGGCGTGTAAAATGATGTTGGTGGCGAAAGATCCACCATTTGGTGAACCGTATATATGAATTCTGCAGGCGTAGTTATGACGAGAGATCAGACTAAGGCTAGGCTGGTGCCGCATTTGCTTGTTTCCGGTCCGGAAAGCCGCCAGCAATTCCTACTCTCGCCAGGAACCACCTGGAAAGTCGGTCGAACTCTTCAAAACGAAATAATCCTTCCCGATGACAGTGTTTCGCGCAGTCATGCCATTATCCAACGCGCAGGCAGTGGCGAATTCTACATTATTGACATGGGTAGCACAAATGGATCCTACGTCAACGGCGCTCGTGTGAATATTCCTAAAACCTTGTCCGATGGCGATCGGATTCAAATCGGTGTTTATGAGTTAGCTTTTTGTCAGGATGAATTGGCCAAAGTGCAGCAATCGTCTGATTCAAACCAGCAATCCCGCCAAACCGTTGCAATGTATGAATCAAGGTTGATGACGGTACTTGTTGTCGATGTCCGGGATTTCACTAAACTTGCTCAACAAGTTGACCAAACCCTGCTTTGTGCCACCATTGGTGCGTGGTTCCGCGAAGGCGGCAGCATTATGCAGGCCCATGGAAGCTGGTCTCAAAAGTATATTGGAGACGCCATCATGGCAGTTTGGCTCCATCAATCTCCCGGTTCCGAGACGCGCGATATTTTAGAGATGTTCAAGGCTTATTCTGAGTTGGCGGCCTACTCCTTCAAGCTCTCAAGCCAGTTCTCTCTCCCTTTCCCGTTTCGCATTGGTGCCGGAGTAAATACAGGAATGGCCTCAGTTGGGAACACTGGGGGCAAAGATTCCGCCGATTTTACGGCCCTGGGTGACACCGTCAACGCAGCATTTCGCATTGAGTCTTCCACCAAGGAAACTGGGGTTGACATGGCAATAGGCGGCGGAACCTACGCTTGGCTCAAGCCAAATTCCAAACTCAGGACCCAGTTCAGTCCCTGTCAGGTCCAATTAAAAGGCTACGACGCACCAACCGATCTGTGGGGTTGTAAGTACGAAGCTATGCAAAAGTGTCTGGCGCGTAGCTCCAAAAGCTTAAACGAATAATTAATTCTTCTTAAGAATACTCTCCGTTTAGCGGTTCCCAAGACAACTAAAGTCAATAGTTTCAATATTTTTGTCTTGAACGGAGCTATGAATTGGTATATACTCCTCCCACGGCGTTGTAAGCATGGATGAAATGATGCATCTGTAAAGCTCACTAGGCCTATGTGGTTAACTTTTCCGAACGGGGATTACATGTACCAATTGAACTTGATTGTACCGAAACTCACAATATTCTCCGCAGTCCTCCTAGCCACAATGGGTGCCAATAGCGTTATTGCTCAGGAAGCAGCTGCAAAACTGACGCCTCACGAAGTTGGGCAGAAATGCTCGAAATGCCACGAAGAAGACGTAAAGAATTACCAGTTTTCCGCCCATGCCAAGAGCTCGCAATTTCTGAAAGGGAAGGAAGCAGCCAACTGTGACACATGCCACGGAGACGGGGCGAAACACTCGAAATCTTCTAAGCCCGCAGATATCCTAAATCCGCCAACAATGCCCTCGGCGCAAGCCAGTGAAATGTGCATGAACTGCCATGCTCGCGATGAAACCCACGTTGCATTTCGCGGAAGTGCCCATGACCGGAAAGACATGAGCTGCGTTTCCTGCCACAAAGAGCACCACGGGGCAAGCAAAGGTAGACTTCAGAGCCGGACAGGATTGCGCCCAACGCCTGCAACACTGGCTAAAGTCACTGGAAAACTCCTCAAGATGCCCGATCAGGAACTCTGTCTGAGTTGTCATAAGGACAAGCGAAAATCGACCCTGCAGCGGTCCACCCACCTGTTTGCAACCGAACATGGCGATACGAAAATTACGTGCATATCTTGTCACAATCCCCACGGCGGTGAAGGAAAGCCCATGCTCTGGGCAAGTTCGACTACGCAATTATGCTACAGCTGCCACGCCGAAAAACGCGGGCCATTTCTTTGGGAGCACACGCCTGCGAGGGAGAACTGCAACAGCTGCCACGTTCCGCACGGTTCTAACAACCTGAACCTTCTTAAGGCACGAACCACCGTCCTTTGCCAATCATGTCATATGCATATGATGTGGCGGCACCAAACCGTGGCCGGATTTGACATGTTCACCTTCAACAAAGGGTGCACGAACTGTCACAGCCAAATCCATGGCTCAAACCACCCTTCGGGGAAGGCGTTCACTCACTAAGGAGGTAATATGACATCCATCAAAACTAAAACTCTAGTCAGAGCGGCAGCTTATCTGTTCACGCCATTTTTGGTTGCGGCCCAAGAACCTTCTGCAGCGCCAACAGCACCGGAGATACCTCCACCGCCTCCCTTGTTTGAAAACTGGAAAATACAGGTAGACAATGGTGGCAGAAATTTTAATCTCTCTGGAGATCATCCTGGTCGGTTCCTTGCAAATCGTGACATAACAAAGGGGTACTTTGTTAATGGAATCAATCTTAAGTTCGAATCGGAACCCTCCCCGTTTTCGTTCCAATTCAACGCTTCCAACATCAGGGAACTGGACGAGACAATTACGGCTGATCTCTTGAAAATTGGCAAATTCCGAACCAGCTTCAAATGGGATCGTATTCCACGCTACTTTGGAGCCGGAACTTCGTTTTTCGATGAAACTTCACCCGGAAACCTGGTAGTTAGCCCAGCCATTCGCGCCGGATTTCAGGCTAATGTTGACGGGCAACCGGCGCAAAGCGTTCCCGCGAGTCTCGCTCCGTTCGCCAGGGCTGAGGCGGCGGCAATCACTCCTTCAGATGTGAGGGTGAAATGGGATCGCGCCGGGATGAAGCATTCCATTCGGTTTGGTCGGCTGGAATTAAGTGCCAAGGCGCAAACCACTTTTCAACGTGGCACCCGGCCTAAAGCCGCTGGCACTTTTGCACGTCAGGGTACTGGCCCCCAAGGAGACGGCGTATGGGAAGCTCTAAGCTCAGAGATGCCAGAGAGGCTCGATTACAGGGCGACGGATCTACGGTTCGGAGCTAAACTTTCCGGCGTCAAGTGGCGGTTTGGATTCAATTACGGAGTAACCCTGTTCAGAAACAACGTCGGGACTTTGAACTTTCAAAATCCCTTCCGTGTAACCAATAACGTGGGTGTGAACGCGGCAGGCGTTCCTCTTCCCGGCTCGGCGATTGGGCGCAATCGGTATATTTCCCAGCAACTGGCTCTTCCCCCAGATACAAATTTCCACAACGTCACCGCCTGGTGGGGAATCGACCTCCCGAAAAACAGTCAACTCCGTGGGCTGATTTCGTGGGGTAGATCCACCCAGAATGATCCTTTTCTGGCATTTACTCAAAATTCAGCTCTAAATCCACCGTTAACTGGTTCAACTCTAGGATTTGCAGAAAACCTTCCGGCGGGCGTATCGGTTACAAGTTTAGCCGCACTGCCCAAACGTAGCTACAATGGCGAGGTCCGCAACATAAACATCGATTCCACCCTTGTGAGTAAGCCTTGGAAGCACATGAACTTCCGCCTTCAATTCCGAAGCGAGGACATGAAAGATAAAAGCCCCAACATTGTAATTCCTGGCTTTGCCCGATTCGGCGATTCGCATTGGGTAACTCCCACGGAGTACTATGGCATCCCTATCCAGAATCTGCCAGCATCATTTATTCGCAGAGACGTTATCGCCAGTTGGGAATGGGACTTGTCATCATGGGCAACCTGGAGCGCGGAGTATCAGCACCAGACTTGGACCCGAAAGAATCGCGACGTGCCCCATTCCAATGAAGATATCTTTCGTGGAAAGCTGGAATTCAAGCTCCCTAAAAATATCAGATTCGTTACCGATTACGCCTACGGGAACCGGAAACCAGACAGCTATAGGACTGTCGCAACTGTCTTCAATCAAAACCTTAGAGACACGCTTCCCACTGGTCTGGCATTCGGCCCAGGATGGGAGGTTACAAGAGCGACGATTTATGATCCTACTGTGCCTTTGGAATTCAGTCAATTACGTCGATATGATCAAGCAGCACGCAAGCGCTACGAAGGCAAAGCGGCCCTGGACATTCCGCTTGGCAGCAAAGTCGGTTTCGCCGCATCCTATCAGCATTACCGTAATAACTACGCCAAGGGATTCTATGGTATGCAGTTTGAAGCGCAGGCATCCGTTGATGCCGAACTGACCTTCTCGCTTGGCGAACGCACCTTCATCTATTTGAATTCATCCCGTCAAATGAATGGCTATCGCCTCCTTGGTCTCGGTCATCTTATTTGTGGTACCCAACCTGGTGGTTCTTGCGCTGGCGGTGCCCCAGTTAACGTTTCTGCCTGCTGCGCAATGTATCCAATTGCCAACACTTGGGACAGAAGTAGCCGAAGCACAGTAGATACAACTCAAACAGGAATCAATTGGGGTTCAAGCGGGGAGAAGACAACCATCAGCCTCTCCTACGGATATTCCTACGACAAGGATCGAATCCATACCTTCAATCCCTTTCCCATACTTGTAGGCTCGCCTCGAACAGCGGGTGCTTACAATTACCCCGACACTCGAAACCGGTTTCAAGAGGTTGTATTCTCCGCTTCCCACAAATTACGGCCAGGACTGGAACTCGGCGTCCAATACCGGTTTGAGGCAAGCTTCCTGGATGACTTCTTCTTGAATAACCTACAACCTTATTCACAGGGTTTGGTAACTGCCGGCGGCATTCCAATCAACATCCATCGCACCTTGCTGCTGAATACCCGGCTCGGAACCTATCACGCCCATCAGCAAAGTATTTTCCTGCGGTATAGCTTTTAAGGGCCTATTGAAGTTACGATTCGCTGAAGTTGAATCAGTTACGCTGATCGGTAATGAATCGCCAAATTTATGCCTTCTCTAACCGCGATTATTCGGGCGTGCTGGTTGAGGTTCAGCACAGCATCGACTGAATTGCAGGCTCGCTGGACTCTTACCAGGGAAAAAACCTTGCAGTGGCAAAGATTACCGCGCGCCGTTGCCGTTCGGAACGTTTTTAGTCCGTTTTTCTCAACCCGCCCGATCAGAGTGAACTAAACCGCG
>JAYUSZ010000084.1:0-40051 GCA_043755435.1 Bryobacterales bacterium
CTAACAGTAACTCCGGGTGATGACCTTGAGCCGGAAATTGTAGAGCAAGTGGCACGGGCCTGCGGCGGCCGTGTGAATTGGCGGTTGACCAAGCCCCACAATGTGGCCTATTTGGGAGCGTTAGCATCCCGCTTGCGCGGGTAGTAACGTGCTCCAGCAGCATGGATACATTTGAGTCGCAGGGTAGCACTGACGCCCGAGATGGAGTCCTCATGGAAAGCGATGAATTTCTGATGGCTTCTGGGGTTCACAACTCATTACCGGAAGCACTGCAACAAGCTACCACGGAGCTTCCTCGATGGCTGGAACGTGATTACAAGCTGACGGGCAACGAATCAGCGATAGTTCTGGGAACTTCCATCAAATACGACATTGCGGAAGTGGTGGACAATCAAATTCACATAGTTGCAAAGGTCAGTAAGGCTGTCTTGGAGACGTTGAAGTGAGAATCAGAGACCTAGACGAGAAACGCCGCTAGCAGAACCTTTAAGCTTTGTATAATAATGGGGATAATGAGATTATTCCTCCCAGCTATCATATTGGCGCAATTCGCGTCGCTCGCACTCTTAGCGCAAACCGAGTATCACTTTTCAGATGGAGGCCGCCCCGTCACCCTTCGCATGGCCGAAGACGAAGTATTCAGCCGCGGCGGTCGGGGTATCAGTTCCGCCGCTAAGGGCCAAAAATGGGGTAGCGGAGAGGTGGTTCGTCTCGGCAACCAGTCATCATCCCGACGTTTCGCTCAGGCCAATTGGGCCAAGGACCGCAGTGCCCTCGCTCCAGTCTTTTACTACACAAGCGACCTCCCGTCGGCCGAACGCCTCGCCGCGCTTCCCCTCGCTGAGCGCGAACGCAGGCTTAGCATTGCCCGGAGAGTCATGACCGCAAAGCTTCATGTTCGTATGGAGCTGGATCATACCTCCAGTCTTGCACCCACCCAACCACTCGCCTTTGAAAAGTCTCTCGTCGAAGGTTGGGTCCTGGTCTCCTACGCCGACGCCTTCGCGGCACTCGACGCCGCTGATTGGCTAATACGCCAGGGCGGTTTTGATTTTTCGCCCGTCTTTTCGCAAGCAATGGTGAAGCGGCAAAGTTTGCAGCGCGTGCCCACCGACCCGCTTTATCCTCGCCAATGGCACCTCCAAAGCACGGCGTTTAACCTCTCCATGAAAAATGCATGGGACATTGCAACGGGCAAAGGCATCAACATGACCATCGTCGATGACGGCCTGGATATCAAGCACGAAGACCTTTCTGCAAATGCCTACGCCCTGGGTCAGGGCCTGCACGCGAACTTCAACGGCGGTGCCGCCGAAGACCCCTCGCCCGGCAAAGCCGAAGATAGCCATGGCACCAGTTGCGCTGGCTTGGCTGGCGCGGTTGGCTTCAACAACATCGGCGTAATCGGTGTTGCCCCGGAGGTGGGCCTTATGGGTATTCGCCTGATCGCTGGCGACGCAGCCGAAGACGCCAACGGTAAGGCGATGGCTTGGCAGCCGGAAGGGATCATCACCCACGTTTCCAGCAATAGCTGGGGTCCAGTCGACGACGGTATGGCCGATGGCCGGATCAGTTCTCTACAGTTGGCCGGTCTGGCTAATGGTGCCACCAAAAATCGCGATGGACTCGGCACCATCTTTGTCATTTCGGCCGGGAACGGGCGCGGCAAAGGAGACAATCAGAGCTACGACGGTTTCTCGTCTACTCGTTATGGCATCGCGGTCGCTGCTGTTAACAAGAGTGGAAAGCAGAGCTCTTACTCGGAAAGCGGCGTTGGAGTTGCGGTTTCCGCTTTCGGCGGAGAGTCCGAACCACCCGAGATGATGTGGTCTGTTAACAACATGGGCCAGGCGGCCTTTGACATTAAGGCAAAGGATTTCCCTACCTCGCAAGCCCCGATCAACTATACCGATGCTTTCAATGGGACCTCGGCAGCTGCCCCCCAGGTTTCGGGTGCAGCCGCTCTGTTGTTGGAGCGAAATCCGAAGCTGGGGTATCGCGACGTGAAGGAGATTCTGATGCGTACGGCCAACCCCGAAGGGCTTGAAGGCGACAGCCCGTTCGTTAAGAACGGAGGCGATTTCGTCCTTAGCCACTCGTTCGGAGCGGGCGTGATCAACGTCAGCGCTGCCCTTGAACTGGCCAGCAAATGGACCAATCTGGGCACTTTACTGGTGAACGACTCCGAAATTGTTGGCAGTGCTGATATCAGCGAAAGCGACTTCGTTACTACGGAGTTCGACTTGTCCACCTCCCGTCTCCGGGTGGAGCACGTGGAAATCAGTTTCAACGTGAAACACGCCAATCGTGGGGATCTGGCATTTCAACTGGTCTCGCCATCCGGCATGGCCAGTGAAGTCCCTACGCGACCGAACGACGAAAACGCCGACTTCAATAACTACACTTTTACGTCGGTCATGCATTGGGGCGAAAGCTCCACGGGTAAGTGGAAGTTCATCGTCGGCGACCTGAAGAAGAATGGAATCGTTGGCAAGATCGACAACGTTCGTCTCCGTGTATACGGCGTGGCTAGATAACGAACCAAAACCGTTGTTGACGGAGTTTAGATATGAGGTCATGGTTTTTGGCGTGGCCTACGTCGAAACTCCGCCAATGGGACCCTTCCACGTGCCGCTGAGTAGCGGAGAACTAAGCCTGAATTCCGAAGTTGCAAAAACAAAGCCAATTTGCCAATTTTTGCAATCATGAAAATAGGGGTCACCAACACTTGTTCAGCTCAATCTGCCCTCTTTTCACACTCTTGCAAAAAAGTAACATGCTGCGCTTTGAAGACCCATGAGACTCTTGATTCAGGAAGACAAATTGCTGGCCAGCAACTTCCCGAAAACGTCGAGTCCTCGAGGCGATCAACTCCTCTGGCGTTCTAAGTTAAATCTGAATCGCAAACACGGCTGAGAATCGTGAATGCGAGCGGTAAGAAGCAGGCTGCTTTGGGTGGCAGTCGAGACGATAAAATAAGGAACGCCAGTTGAACAAATTTCCCATTGCCTGTTTCGCGATGCCGTAGTTCGCTTGTTCGTTAGAATACCCTTTCGCCTTCCATCGAAACCAAGTCATTTTTGAAAAGCTTCGTCGTAGCTGGTTCGCTATGATGAGGGTGAATGGAATTGGAACAGCGAAGGAGTAAAGAACAGGGTGTCCCTTCCTGGCTTTGGCCCACAATTGGTTACACTGTCTCGATCGCCTGCCTTATCTGGGTATATAAAGGGACAAACTGGAAAGAGGAATGGGCACTCATTCGAGGCACTGAGTGGTATTGGGTGCTTGCTGCTGTTGCCTGTGATATTGCCGTCTACGTTGTGCAGGGCTGGAGATGGAATCTACTGTTAAGTCCGGTTGGGGCAATCCCAATCAGAAAAACGGTCCAAGCGATTTACATCGGACTTTTTGCCAATGAAATTCTACCCTTCAAACCAGGTGAGGTGATCCGTTGTTTTCTGCAATCCCGATGGTCGGGAGTGGATTTCCCCGTCGTCTTATCATCAGTAGTAATTGAGCGGCTTTTCGATGGCGTATGGCTGATTCTGGGTTTTATTTTGATTGCAACAACCGTGCAGGTACCGCGGATTTTCTTAATGGGTAGCTTGATCCTTGCCACTATCCTGCTGTTGATTGCCGTTGCAATGTTTGTGACCATGGCAAGGCGCAGGCATCAGAAAGAAGAAACAGAGAGTACAACTCAGCGCTGGCTGAATCATCTGGCAGACGCGCTTGAGGCGATGGGAAATTCACCGTCTTTTTTCTATTCAGCGATTCTGAGTTTGCTCTACTTGGTTTTGCAGATGGGACCTATCTATTTCCTGATGTGTGGGTATTTCGATTCCACAAGCATGTTTGGCGTTGCCGCGGTGGTGTTGGTGCTGTTGCGACTGGGAAGCATTCCGCCGCAGGCACCGGGAAACATCGGCTCGTTTCAGGCGCTGGTCATTGTTGGGCTAACACTCTCTGGGGTCAACAGAGCAACTGCAACTGGCTTTGCTACTCTGCTATTTGTAGTAATCACCATCCCTTTGTGGATGACCGGATTCGTCGCCCTTATCGCTACCCGTATGAGGCTAGACGATATCCGTCGCGATGCCCGGGAGCTTCATCGTCCCAACGCGCGTATAATTCCCTAATGAGATTCTTGCACCACACTATTTTTCTGATTGCCATATCGACTGGCCTGTTCGCCCAGGAGCCCTTGCGAATTATCGCCATTGGAGCACATCCCGATGATTGCGATATTAAGTTCGCCGGCACCGCCGCCCAATTTGCGAGGATGGGGCACAAGGTGAAATTCTTGAGCGTAACCAACGGTGACGCCGGGCATCAGACTATAGGTGGCGGCCAGTTGGCAATGCGGCGTAAGGCTGAGACTCAAGAATCTGCCCGTCGTATTGGCATTGCCGAATACGAAGTGCTGGACAACCACGATGGTGAACTGCTGCCGACGGTGGAAATCCGAAAGCAGATTATCCGCGCCATTCGCCAATGGAATGCCGACATCGTAGTAGCGCCTCGCCCTAATGATTATCACCCCGACCACCGTTACACCGGTGTATTGGTGCAGGATGCCGCCTACATGGTGGTGGTGCCGAACGTTGTGAGTGATGTTCCTCCACTCAAGAAAAATCCATTGTTCCTTTACTATTCCGATCGTTTTCAAAAGCCCGCACCGTTCCGGCCTGACATTGTAGTTTCTATTGACGATGTATTGGAAAAGAAAATTGCCGCACTGGATGCACATGTTTCACAGTTCTATGAATGGCTGCCTTGGGTGGATGGGCAGTTGGATAAAGTTCCAGCCGATCCTAAAGCTCGACTTGCCTATTTGCGAAGTGCACGGAAGCAGCCGATTGACCCTTTAGTGAAGGCATCTCTGGTGAAGTGGTATGGTGCGGCGAAGGCCGAAACTGTGGATTTTGTGGAATCGTTTGAAATTTGCGAGTATGGCAGACAGCCGAAGGAACAAGAGATTCGGGCGTTGTTTCCGATGCTGAAATAACTGTGAAGAACCCAGGTTCATTGCGAAATCTTCCGGCGGTGGATGCTGTCCTGCGGCAACTTCCGGATGAAACACGGGCATTGCCCCACGGCTTGGTGACTGGGGAAATCCGCCGTGTTCTGGATGGATTCAGGCGTCGATTAGCCGCTGGGGAAGAAGTAGAAGTAGCAGCAATTCCTGGCTTAGTCGTAGCAGCGCTGGGCGAATTATCGAACTCCAGTCTAAAGCGCGTTATCAATGCCACTGGCGTGGTGTTGCATACTAACTTGGGCCGTGCCCCATTGGGGAACGTGACGGTGCAGGCGGGCTATTCGAATTTGGAGTATGACTTAGCGCAAGGCCGGCGGGGGAAGCGCGACGTCCATTTATCGGCGACACTGGACCGCTTGCTGGAATGTCCTTCGATTGTTGTGAACAACAATGCGGCAGCAGTCTATTTGGTGCTTCACGAATTGGCCGCGGGGGGCGAGGTGATTGTCAGCCGTGGGGAACTAATTGAAATCGGAGACGGCTTTCGAATCCCCGATATAATGAGTCGCGCCGGCGTGACGATTCGCGAAGTTGGCACAACCAATCGCACCAGCATTGAAGATTATCGTTCGGCCATTACGCCTGAAACTCGCTTGCTGTTGCGTGTGCATCCCAGCAATTTTCATATTGAGGGTTTCACTGCCAAGCCATCGCTTACCCAACTGGCGGCACTTTCACGCGAGTGCAATATTCCGCTTTATGAGGATCTGGGTAGCGGTTGCCTGGTGGACCTTGAGGCCTTTGGTGTAAAGGAACCACTGGTGCGGGCGAGCCTTGCTGCCGGAGTGAACATAGTTTCGTTCAGCGCTGATAAGTTATTGGGCGGATGCCAGGCAGGGTTCATTGCCGGGGACGAACCTTTGGTGAGGCGCATCCGCCGCAACCCCATGTTCAGGGCATTTCGCATCGACAAACTAATCACTGAGGTTTTGGGCGAGAAGCTTCGGGCGTTGTTGTTTGAGGACTATGACGCGGTACCGGCGCTGGCGATGATCCGATTATCTGCAGAGGCGATCAAGATTCGGGCCGAGGCCATACTAGCCAAAGCTTCGCAGCCCGATTGGCATGTGGTAGAAGGCCGTTCGGTGATTGGGGGCGGGGCTACACCGGAGCAATCGCTACCCACTTGGTTGCTGGTAATCCCCAATGGAAAAGCCACCTCCATGGAGAAGTGGCTTCGTAAAGGTGATCCGGCGGTTGTGGCACGAATTGAAGAGAACAAAATCCTAGTGGATTTACGAACTGTATTTCCGCAGGACGATCAGCAATTGTTGGAACTGCTTTTAAGCGCGTTCCAGGTAACTTCCGTCCGAGGTTGAAACACGGATCACTTCGCCTTCACTGATGAACGGGGGCACCATCACAACCAATCCAGTTTCCGTCTTGGCGGCTTTAGTGACGTTAGAAACCGTGGCACCTTTCAGGCCGGGTTCAGTTTCGAGGATCTTCATTGAAATGGAAGGCGGCAGTTCAATACCGATGGCCTTGCCCTCATAGAATTCCACGCTGAGTTTGAGTTGTGGGATTAGGTAATTCACAGCATCGCCGAGGATGTCTTTGGTGAAGTGCATCTGCTCAAAAGTTACAATATCCATGAAGTAATAGTAGTCGCCGTCATCGTACATATACTCCATTTCGTGGTCTTCCAGCACCGCGCGTTCCACTTTATCTTCTGAAGAAAAGCGGTGCTCGAACATAGAGCCGGATTTAAGATTGCGCATTTTAACCTGCACAAATCCGCGCAAATTGCCGGGCGTGCGGTGGCTCATGGTGAAAACGGTGTGCAGTTCTTTGTTAAAAACAATCACCATCCCTGGGCGCAATTGTGTTGCCGTGATCATGAAAAAGAAAAACTCCTGGATTTTTGAGAAATCGGTTTGACGAGAGGTCTAGCTGTTAGTTTACCAGAGCAGCCGCTTCTTCCACGGGTTCGGAAGACGCGCTAGCTAATAGACTTGAATAATGCACGTTCATTCCTGACGGCGCTCGCGATATAGTTGGACGAAGGTGAACCCCATGAACGCCAGAAATATTGCGGCGCTGATTGCTGTAATTTTGACTGACAACCAGAACTCGTCGGGAGAGAACTGGAAATGAATGATATGCTTCCCTCCTGGTATCAGCACTCCCAACATTTCAGCGTTCACTCGCAAGGATTGCTGCGGCACTCCATCCACCAGCACCTTCCACGACTGATGAAAACGCTCTGTCAGATATCCGACTACCGCTCCATCGGTCTCGCTTTCAATTTGAATTTCCCCTGGACGGTCCACCACAACCTTGACGGAGCCGCTAGCTTTTGCCGGCACTGCAACAGGTCGGTCTACGATAGCTTGTGTGCTTAGATCCAATGCAAGCACATCGTTCGCTGGATTCCCGGAGTAACGTACATCGGAAACAATGTGCATCCGGGACACCGGCTTGAAGGGCTCCACCTTCTTCCACCCGGTTTCATACAAAACTGCGGATACGCCAAACAATTCCCACAATCGGGGAGAATCGTCTGGAAGATAAGATTTCGGACGGAAACCGGCGTACGAATTAATATATCTGTATCCGCTCAAGAGGCTTTTATCGTTGCCTAGTATTGTTAAAGCCACAAGGGGTCCGGGGCGAGAAACAGGCGGATCACCCTGCACTCCGGTCACTTCCGGGTCCTTTAGATACTCGCGAGGTTGGTTCGCCAGATGTGCAAGCTGAATACTGAAAGGTTCAGCCACCAACATGATCAAAAACAGATACCGTGCAATGAGTCCTCCGCGCAGACCAAGCAGAAAGCTTCCAGCAGTTATCATAACCAAACCGGCTCCAACGACGATTGTACTGGCATCAGCCATGCTTGCGAACAGCAAGCTTTCTGCCCGGAGGATAATCTTTTTTGTCAGAGGACTACTGGCGTAGGCCAGAAGTCCTTGAAGTACAGCGGGGGCAGCGAACCGGACAATTAACAGTGCGGGGGAGCCAATCAGCAGCAAGACTGCGGAAACCTCCACGAAGCGCGTTTTTTGGGGCCAGTTTCTAACGTTGCAGACCTCATCGAATATAAGAGCAGCAAAAACAATGAGCGGAAAAACAAATAACAGCAGATGACGCGACGGAACGCGGAACATGTTCAGAACTGGTAGTGAAGAGTAATAGTTGAAGAGAAGGTTGAATTTGCCAAGAGAAAGAAACATTGCGAATGCGGCAAGGCCAAGGAGCATGTTTCTGCGCCGCGCTTCCTTAATGCTTTCCGGCTTCCGGCTGATCGTCCAAATAGCAAGCAGCAGCACGCCAGTGCCAGTATAAATGCTTTGCTCCCAACGAGCACCGAGGTTGAAAAAGGGATTGAGCCATTGCAGCAGGTTGCCAGGGTAGAAGGAATCAACTGAAAGAAATTCAAAGTCACGGACCGCGCGGTTGGAAGACTGTTCGGCCATGTAGAGAGTAGGCAACAATTGAGTGAAAGAAAGGCCCACGGCGAAGAGTTTCGCGGCACCGAACAGAAGCGTTGTCTGCGGTAAATTGGCCTTGGAGCAGACCAGCAACAAATACCATGCTTCGATAATTAGCGTTAAATAGACACTGGGGGGATATCCAATCAGTGTCTGTGATGTGGTTAGCAGCGTAACTGCCGCCACCCAGAGTAGCTTCCTACCCAGCTTTTTCTCGTTCGCAATGCGTTCGATGGCAATCAGGAGCCAGGGGATGTGACATAGGACTTCGTTTACCGGAAGATGAAAGTATTTCGTCATCGGGATTGAACCGAACACGAATATCACGGCCCCGAAAAAGGATGCGCTTCTGCTGAGCAACCACGATCGAAAAAACAGATAAGTACCGCCAAAGTATGCCAACATGATCGCGGTGATGTGTACTGCGCTGGCTACCAGAAAAGGCAGCGTAGAATAAAGCAACAAATGCAGCGGATGAAAACTGCCAAGTTGCCCCTCGCCTTGTAAGTAAAAACCGCCAAACAGTTGCGAAGTGTAAAGCAACGAATCTCCAGCGTGCAGTGCCTTCCAGTAAATGTACCGCGTAGGCAGAAACAGAGTGCCGAGGTCGTTTTCAGTGAAAATGCGGCCGGTAACGATTGGAGACATCAAGATTAGAATGAACGCCACAAAGGCAGCCCATAGAAAACTGATTATTGACTGTTTGGCTTTAGAGACGAAAAATTCTTGAAGAGAACTGGATGTCCACATCTTTATTTTTTGAGCAATTCTGTTCATTGTACTTCGGATCGGTGATCACACCTAGCTTTCATGTTTTTTAAGACCAAATCCCAAATGTGACTGACTGAACTGTTCAGGTGCCAGACTTTGCCGTGAATGAGATCGGCAGACGCTTTCCAAACGAATGGAGGGTGTTCGCCATTCCAGGTGCCAGCCATTTGTAGATGGTCGGCGTGAAGTGGAACAGGAATCGTTTTCGGTTCTTGGGCTTCAGTCATCGCTGCGCCTCGGCGCTCCTATACTTGCAGTAATTGTCCATGATGCAGGGAGTGCACCTCATCAACGCAGCGATACCAGCGCGCGTTCGGGCGGGTTCAGGGAAAGGCCGACTATATCCCGCACCTTCTCCTCAAAGCGCGGATCACTCGACAGTTTGAACCGTTCCAGGTGATGAGGTTGAATGTCGTGCCGCTACCGAACCCGTTGAACGATGGTCTGCCAAATTCTGAGTTGACTCACCAGCATTCGAACACTCCAGTGGGTGCTGCAAGTCACGTTGAGGAGTCTTCACCGCAGTATCGACGATCTTCTGCCTCGAGTTCAGGGGTCAATGCGCGGCCTCGGCGCATTCGCCTCCCAATACCCGTGACGGCAGCAAACCCGCCCTTTGCAAAGCTAGCGCTGGTGGACAAGAAAGTAACCAACAACGACAGAGCAACCTTCTGTGGGGGCTGCCGCTGCCAACCAAGCCTCAAGTTCCGATTCTTGCCCTGAGCTCCTGAAGATTGCGTGGCTCGTTTCATTCCACTTCAGCACAACCGGCGCGTCAAGTTTGCGAATCTACTTTGCTGTGATTGGTTCGGGAAGCAGTTGGCGAGTCTGAGTAGAAGAATAGGCTTGCAACACTTTGCGTAAGTCTTCAATTTTCACGGGCTTTGAAAGATAATCATCCATGCCGGCGGCAAGGCAAATCTCCCTATCTCCAGCCAATGCATTTGCCGTTAGGGCGACAATAGGGGTACGATTGCCGCTGGCTGAATCTTGCTCCAGTTTCCGGATGCGGCCGACGGCTTCAAAACCATCCATTTCCGGCATCTGGCAATCCATGAATACCAGGTCGTAGATGCTTGCTTTCCATTTTTGGACAGCTTCAATCCCGTTGACCGCAATATCCGTTTGGCAACCAAGTTTTGCCAGGAACCGCGTTGCGACTTTCTGATTCACCAAATTGTCTTCAGCAAGCAAAATTCGGTGCGTGAAATTCGGGGCAACAACGGTTGGCACAGTATCTGTTTTTTCACTTCCTAGCTGGTGCCTTGTGAGCAGTTTCCCACTTTCCTCTGCCTTGGTCATGCCGGCAAGTTTTTCGAGGATCTGCAACACTTCCATTTGTCGCAAAGGAAGAGAGACGAAAGCAGCAAAGCCTGATTCTTTCCAGCTTTCGGCAGCAAGCATAGTCGGACTCGAGAGCAGCACAAAGGAAGTTACCGGATATCGGTGGCTGGCCACCAGCTCTTGAACTTCGGTCCAGATTTCCGGCTCCGGTTTGGATAAGGTAAGCAAAACGAATCGATAGGGTTCGCAGATCTCCCCATCACGCTCCAACATTTTGCTTAAGGATGTCCAATCGCCCCAAGCGTGGCATTGCATGCCGTTTGACTGCAGGACCTCGGTGGTTATAGTGAGCCGCAGCTCTGAATGGTCAATCACCAAAACTTTTGCATTTTCCAGAGACGGCCAGGACTCAACGCTCCTTGCCGGCGTCTGAAGACCCAGCGGCAAGCTCAACTTAAAAGTGGACCCAACGCCCGGCTCACTTTCCAGTTCAATCACACCTTTCATCAACCGGGTAAGTTCCAGCGAAATTGCCAATCCCAATCCGGTGCCACCGAAACGGCGTGTGGTAGAGGAATCGGCTTGCGTGAATTTTTCAAAGATCAGTTTTTGTTTGTCAATTGGAACGCCGCAACCTGTGTCCGATATTTGAATGGAGATTTGAGTCCCAGCCACGCCGACATCAATCAGCACATGTCCAGCCTGGGTGAATTTCACTGCGTTGCTAACGAGATTCAAGAAGATCTGACGAATTCTACCGGCATCCCCAAACACTGCTGTGGGGGTGCCGGGCCGGTAGCGAAGAGCAAGAATAATCTTCTTTTGCTGGGCTTTGGCCATGAAGACATCCAATACATCCTGGAGGCAACACCGCAGGTCGAACGGAATGCGCTCCAGTTCCATCTTGCCGGCTTCAATCTTCGATAGATCCAGAATCGCGTTGATCAAAGTCAGAAGCGAATCTCCAGAACTGCGAATAGTTTCCGTAAACTCTTTTTGTTGATGATCGAGAGGAGTGTCCAGCAGCAGATCTGTCATTCCAATGATTCCATTCATCGGAGTGCGTATCTCATGGCTCATGGAGGCAAGGAAATCACTCTTGGCTTGGACCGCAGCCAGTGCCTTGTGCTTTGAAGCTTCCAATTCGGCAATTAAGCGTTGGGTTTCTTCTTTTTGGAGTTGTTCAGCATCCTTTGCCGAAGTTATTTCCCAGGCGTAATGACTCAGCTTACTCGATAACTCATCTTTAGCGTTCACCTCCTCCTGTAATTCACTACCGTGCGACAGAAGGTCTTGTTCTCTGGTCCAGGCAAGCAAAGTCTGACGCTGCATCCAATGCGCCAAACAACAGCATATCCCCACTTCAATCTGGAATAATCCGAAGGACGCCGCGGCCTTGACCATTCCAACGGCTGGTATTCCCGATGGGCTTACTCCAATCAAAATGTATTGCCAATCCAATAGCAATAGTCCCAGCACTATACATCGCCAATCTTGGTAGACGATGAGGATTGTAAAACCTGCCAGGAAAAGCGGGTGCATCTCTCCGATCGGCAGTATCTTGTATAGAAGCAGAACCGCCAGCGTCTGAAGTGCGGCCGCACCGATGAAGCGGACAGCGAAATGACCGGGAGAGATCCTACCGGCGATTTGGAAGGCTGCAACTAAAGCCCCACCAATCACCAAGGTTTCAGTCAGGTAACCTTGCACTCCTCCCCAAATCAAGGCAATCCCAAAGTACCAGAGCAAAGCACGGCCAACAATCCGGTCTCCTTCGTTATAGATTGGCTGCATCATCTGATCGAATTTAATCTGATTCAAGTTCACGCTCTGTTGTCTTATCGTCGCGGCAACGCGGAAATGATTGAGAAAAAGTTTTCTTTGAACTGTCTAATGAGCAGGTATGAGTTATCATGAAATGAATCCACATGATTCCTGAACATCTCCCCGAGGGCCTTACCTTCGATGATGTCCTGCTCCAGCCAGCCCGCAGTAGTGTTCTGCCTGCCATGGCAGACACCCGGACTCGCCTTAGCCGTAACATCTATCTAAACATCCCAATCGTTAGCTCAGCCATGGATACGGTCACCGAATCCCACATGGCAATAGCCCTGGCCCAGCAAGGCGGGGTAGGCTTCATCCATCGCAACATGACCATTGAACGCCAGGCTGAAGAAGTGGACCGCGTGAAGCGTTCTGAAAGCGGCATGATTGTTGACCCCGTGACGATTTCCCCGGACAAGAAAATTTCCGACGCCTTGGAATTGATGAAGCGCTTCCGCATCTCCGGCGTTCCTGTGACCCAAAACGGGAAGCTGGTTGGTATCTTGACCAATCGCGATTTGCGATTTGAGACTCGTTACGATTTACCCATATCGCAAGTGATGACCAAGGAGAACCTGATCACGGTTCCGGTGGGCACCACACTTGAGGACGCCGAGGAGATTCTGCATCGCCATCGCGTGGAAAAGCTGCTGGTGGTGGATGATGCCTACATCCTGAAAGGACTGATCACGGTTAAAGATATTCAGAAGAAGTTGAAATACCCCAACGCCGCCAAGGACGAACAGGGGCGCTTGCGCACTGGGGCTGCGGTTGGGTCCACCGGAGACTTCCTGGAACGGGCTCAGGCTTTGGTGGATAAGAAGGTGGATATTCTGGCCATTGATTCCGCCCATGGCCATAGCGAAGGGGTTCTGAATGCGCTGGCCACATTGAAGAAATTCCTTCCTTCGCACATCAACGTGATTGCTGGAAATGTGGGAACGTTTGAAGGTGCCCGGGACTTGATCGAGTACGGTGCCGACGGTGTGAAAGTAGGCATCGGGCCGGGTTCCATTTGCACAACTCGGGTAGTTTCCGGTGCTGGGATGCCGCAGATTACCGCCATTGCAGATGCAGTAAAAGCCACCCGCGCAGCTAATGTACCGCTGATTTCCGATGGCGGCATTAAGTATTCTGGCGACGTAACCAAGGCGATTGCATCGGGGGCAGATGTGGTGATGATCGGCAGCTTGCTGGCAGGCACCGACGAGAGTCCCGGAGAGACGATTCTGTATCAGGGGCGTACTTTCAAAAGCTATCGTGGAATGGGATCGCTAGGGGCTATGGCTCAGGGTTCAACGGATCGTTATAGCCAGGAAGCCGGCGGCAAGCTGGTACCCGAGGGCATTGAGGGGCGCGTGCCTTACAAAGGCCCATTGTCTGAGCTGGTGTATCAACTGGTTGGTGGCCTGAAGGCTGGCATGGGTTACTGCGGATGCGCCACCATCCCGGAATTGCAGGAACGGTCTAAATTCGTACGAGTGTCAATGGCTGGTCTGCGCGAAGGTCACGTGCATGATGTGATCATCACGAAAGAGGCTCCTAACTATCGGGTAGAATAGGGAATTTTTGGGAAGCGGACGCGTTTGGGGTATTCAGGGCCGACGCAACTGCGCAGTTAATGCCGATCTGATCGGGACTCCACGCTGTGCCCGATGTCTAAGAAATCCGCGCTTCCATGGTAAGCGCACAAGGGGTTTACAGACATCTACCTATTAATATGCGTCCTGACCGGATCGTAGAAACAGTTGTTAAAACGGAGCAATTTCCTCAACTTGCACCATGCGACTCATTCATAAAGAGGCTGAACCGACTGGCTCAATATAACAAAAATGACCAGTTTTCGACATGTGTACGACCGTTCCGAAAGCCAACACGAAAATCATGGCCGCCGCTAAAGCTCAATGTGACTGAGAGAAATATCCGCGCGGCTTGAAAACCTGCGCGGATGTTTGCTGTTTGGAGCCACTAACCGCATGAACGGTTCGGATGCCCTATCCGGTTGAGCGGCGCGGGAGCCGCAAATCCGCGAATTGCCAGCAGCCTCTTCCAGCGACGAAGGCCGCCATCAGCAACACGAAGCCCCAATAAAAATTGGGCTCCGGTATGGACGTGTTACTCGTGACGGTCAGTAACGCCGAGTTCGCGGTTACCGGTGTGATGTCCGCAAACGTACTGTCCAGAAGGATGATATTGAACAGCGAGAGATTCGACTGGCCGGCGGCCACTGCGGTGATTGTAATGCTTGCTAGAATTCCGCTGCCGTTCACGCCGGTCGGGGCCGTGGTCAGCGTGGAACCTATCGAACTGACCGCGCCAGCGGAATTGTCTATGCTGCCGGCAAAGAAGGACTCGGTTCCTCCAGTGGCAAGGAACGGGCCGTTATTCACTAGCGTGACAATTGCGATCATCGGATCGTAACTGAAATCGACCTGCCAGGCGTAAAGATCACTAACATTACTGATTTGTATGTTTACGGTTACGCTGGACCCGGTGCCGATAGTTAGCGCCGTGGGGAGAACGTTGATGATGGCCGCATTGGCTGGGATTGCGGCCAGTAGTAACGCGAGGGTGAGTTTTTTGATTTGCATGATATTCCTCCGGTTACGGGCAAGCGACGCCAGGCGCGAGTTGTCTAATTACGCTTGCAAGATCACGAACGTCTATCACACCGTCGCGATTCAGGTCGGCTCGAGCGTCGAAGCCAGGCTGCCCCGCGCGCCGGCCCAACGCGGCTCGAATAATGGCGACGTCGGTACAAGTGACGACACCATCGCCATCCACGTCACCAAGCACTTCACTATTACGCCGGAAAGCGACGAAGTTAGTGAGCATTCCAATCCCCGTGAATGTCACTTGATTTCCTCCAGAGGCGACTACGCCCGTGGCCGATCCGCCAAAAACGCTTGGCGCTGGCGTCAGGGCTCCAGAGACCGGATCCAATCTGAATAACACCAGTGCCGCGTTCAAAGGTAGAGTGCTGAGCGTGGGTATGGTGATTGTGAGACCGGGAGCCGGGAAAACACCGTTGGGCAGCGGCGTGAGATCATATGTCACGACATTGGTTACAGCGCCGGAGAAGCCTTGCGGAACGGGCAAACTGCCCGGGTTGATACTGGCGAACATTGAGATCGACGTGCTTAGACCAAGAACGCCAGCCGGCGCCGAAAGACTGAGAAGGGGGTTGGACTGCGAAATTACCGTGCCGCCCTGTGGGCCCAGTATCCCGTCGGAGGTCGCGCTCGATTGGGCGTTGAAAAGTTGCGTGGGAAAACCCATTGCCGCCACTTCGCCCGTGTTCAGACCGCGTCCAAACGGACCGGGCCCAAATGTGACTGCATCATTCATGCCTAATCTCGTCACGGTCCAAATTCCGGGCTCGGCAAGTTTTGGAATGGTCACTGTGCATTGATAAAGGACATTACGAGGGTAAACGGTGAAAATGTCCCCGCTCGAAAGAAGCGTACAAGTTCCAGGCCCACGGACAAGTTTTCCCGAGGGAGACTGCAGCGTGACGTCAGGAAGTGCCGATGGCGGAAATCCCGACCGGTCATCAGTCCATCGTGAAGTGTAACTAACAACCACAGCCGCCGAGGCCGTATTGATTGCCTTGGGAGTGAAATCGAAGAAAACAACCTTCGGCCGCCCGGTGTCGGAACTGGCGGAATTGACGGTGAACACCGGCGGAGACACCGGGGTGGTCGTGCTACTATTCCCAACTCGGTCGGTCAACGTGATCGACGAGGGAGTATAGACTCCCGCTGGAAAGTGCCGTCGCAGGGTTACCTGGGTTCGAAAGATACCGCCGTTGGCGTTACCACTTACGTAGTTGCCGGGATTGAGAGAAGGCTCGTACCGGAAGGCCAATAATCCGTCGTTATAGGGAAGTATAATACTCGCCCCCGAAAGACCCGACTTAGCGTCTTGAAATCCCACATCAATGTTATAAGTAACATCCTGGCTGGTCGTATCCACTGTATTCGGCAGAAACGCAATTGAAGTTAGCGTTGGTGGGGTAGAGTCAGGGTCGGAAGAAGAGACAGCTAGGGTTGCAGGGAAACCGAGTGTGGCAAGGTCCTGGCCGGAATAAGTTCTGCTGTTGCCGGCCAAGTCTTTTAGCGTGACAGAAAGGGCGTAGGATCCAGCGGGAGCATATCGGGGGATGGTGATGCTGGAGAGCGCATTGCCGCTCCGCTGCCCCGGGGAGTTGAACGAGGTGAATCCGTTGTAGGCAATAGCCAAAGGAGATGTCAGTGTTACGCTGGCAGAATCGAGCCCTGAGTTCTCGTCGGTCGCACCGAGAGGAATTTGTACAACCGAATCAACAAGTGTGGTGTTGATTGCGGCGGGGGAGAGGGCTAAGCACGTCAGCAAGGGGGCGGTCAGGTCAACTCCCGTGCTGCCTGGGGGAGCAACGGGCGGCGCGCAGTGCGGTAGATCAAACAGCGGGGCCGGCGAACCACCAGGAAAATTAGCAGCCGCAACATTCAGGCTTTGCGCGGCAGAGTTTGTGCACTCCAGAGACGTGACCACGTAAGAGGTTCCATTCGGGCGAGCAGGATCATTGAGGTCTAAAAAAGTCCGCGCAGTGGCGGTTTGTCCCGCCCCATCGAATGTTAATGAGGAGAGCGGAAGTTGGAGCGTCGTGCTGCCCGGCCCGGCTATATTAACCCGGCAACTCGTCGATAGTGCAGAACTGGTGGAAAACGAGAAATTTAAGGTGGCTCGCACCGAGTTGGCCCCGCTGAACTGAAATGGCGTCTGGGAATACGCGGTAAATGCGAATGGCACGGGGTTGACAACCGTGAAGGAGAAATCTGGAACAACATTGAGTGGTATAGCAATGTTGAAATTCTGGTTCAACGAGTTGAGCGCATTGATGCGCTCCATCTTATAAAATCCATTGATCAACGGCATTCCAAGTCCCGGGCCGAATGCTCGCCACAGGTTTGGACCTATGTTTCCCGGATTCGGCGGAATATTGTATTGATGGAGGAAGTTATCTGGGCCTCGCAGGAAGATGATCACTTGCACTAGCGGGGCGGACGAAGTGAAGGTCAAATCGGCAACCGGCGCCGGAAAGCCCGGAAAATAGGTGCCGCTAAAGGACGTCAGGGTAAAGGGTGGTTGAGCGGCCGCTGGCTGTTGTAAAGTGCTGAGCGCTATCATGGGGATTACCCGCACTAAAATTTGAGACAGCACACCGCTGATCAGGATGTGTCTAATTGTTTTCATGGTTGGTCCTGCTCTAAATGCGTAAACGCTGGCCAACCGCCCTAAAAAAAATAATTGGGTTGTCGGTCCGGAAATCACGCATTTCGTTGCAGGGGCTGAATATGCACCAGTTTGACCGGGCTACCCCGTTGAATCGTGTCCGCGCAATATTAGCCGGTGCAATAATTTTGCCGGAGCAAGAACGTGCGCGCTTCATTAAAGTTGAAAGCGGCGGTGATCAGGCAATCGTTAGCGAGGTTCAGTCACTCCTCAGTTTGAACGGAAAGGCCGAGGCCTTTTTCGGAAATTGTTTGGGAGAATTGATTCCGGTTGCCCCGAAACCGGAGCAATTAAACTGCGGGGATCTGCTAAAGGATCGCTACCGGATATCCGAGAAGATAGCCCAAAGCAACTTCTCTACCGTTTATCTTGCCCATGACGAGCTACTGTTAGGCAAACGTGTTGTGATTAAGACGCCGGACCAGATCTCCACTGAGAATGAGATGCGGCTGACCTTCATGGCTGAGTTCCATGCGCTCAGCGAATTGCACCACCCGAACATCGCCGGCATCAACGATATTGGCGTTCTTTCGAGTGGTAAGCCATTTTTAGTTCTGAATTTTGTGCCCGGCCAGACACTGGCGGAACTGCTTTCCCGGGGCCCGTTGCCAAGACCGCTCACACGTCAAATATCGGAAGATCTCGCCAAAGCCTTGGCCGCAGCTCATCGATCGGGAATCTTCCATCTGGATGTGAAGCCCAGCAATGTAGTGGTTTATGGCTATGGGACGAAGGACCAACATGTGACGCTGATTGACTTCGGCATAGCCAAATTGAAAAATTCGGGCTCGCCCCAATTTTTTGCCGGTTCTCTAGATTATATGGCCCCGGAACAAGCACAATTGCCGTCGGCGAAGTGCGACATTTACAGCCTCGGTCTGCTCATATTTGAAATGCTGACTGGCCGTCTTCCCAGTTCAAGCCGCTCGATTTCGGCACAACTCCCCAGGGATCTGGATAGAACCAAGCGAGATCTTCTCTCCAAGGCGATTGATGCCGATCCCCTGCAACGGCCGGATAATGCGGTGGACTTCATCGGCTCCCTGTGGCACCCGCGTCGAGTCTCTCGATTTATCCTAATTCCTGCCGCTGCGGCCGCGCTCGTGTTTGCAGTTATTGCGTTTGTCCGGCCCGGAATAGAGGCCTCCCGGTATTCGAAGCCGGCTCCTTTGGTTTCAACGCTAGCGCGAGAACTATTCCCCTCTCTATCGGCGGACGGATCTCAAGTTTATTACGTAGTTCAAAATGGGCAGCAGAGTGTGATCTGTAAAAGGCTCGTCATAGGTGGGGAGCCGGAAATCATCTCTGTATCGCCCTTGCGACAGTACTTCCCCAAGCCTTCTAACTCTGGCAAATATCTTGTGTGGATTCGCTCCAAACAAGACGGGAAGATGCAACTGCTTGGTAAGGTGCTACCTGCCGGTCCGGAAGACGTGATCGCCGATTCGCTTGACGTTGACGACTTCACTTGGACTCCAGATGACCGTTATCTAATTCTTTCAACCCGGGAAGGCCCGCATCAGGAGTTGCGGCGGCTGGATCTGGAAACCCGCAATGATCGCGGACTTTCCCTACCTGGTTCGCCGGCCTGTGGAACATTCCATCCAGCGGTATCGCGGGACGGCCAATCCCTCGCGTTTGCATGCCGGTGGCGGCGTGGCTCCGATGATCTATTCACTGCCAAGCCAAATAAAGACTGGTCGGCTCTCGGCGAGCTAAAGCAAGTTACCCACATAGGTGAACGAATTAACAGTCTGCAATGGGTTCCGGGTGGAACCAGTATTCTGTATATCGCGGGCCCATTAGGTCACGGCACCCTTCGAAGGATTTGGGTGGACAATCCTTCGCGCATCGAGAGTCTACCCGAAATGGGAGACCGACTCCACAACATTAGCGTCGCCAGCAAGGCTTGGAAAGCTGCTTTTGGGCGCGACTTATCCGATACGAATCTTTTGCTTCATTCGACCTCAAACAAGGATCGGCCAATCCGAATCGCGGAAAGCAGTTATCCGGAGGATGAAGGCAGTTGGTCACCCGATGGAACCAGGATGGCGTTTTCGTCCCTGCGCTCAGGAAGCCAACAGTTATGGGTTGCGGATGCGAATGGCAAGGAGGCTAAACAAGTCACGCATATCAACGGGGCTGACAGCGTCGGTGGCATGTGGACACCTGATTTAAAAGAGTTGGTGGTGTCGATTACCGATGGAAATGGATCCCGAATAGGCCTGATCTCTCCCATTAGCGGCACCCATATGAAGGATGTATACAAGGGAGGCGTTCCCTTGAGTTTCTCCCAGGATGGGCGTTGGATCTATGTCCTTAAGCAGGGGACTGGCCAAGAGATTGGCCAAGAGGTATGGCGTCTGCCTTTTCCAGGTGGAGGCGCACCAATTCTAGTCCAGAAGCCCGCCGGCTATGCCCTGGAATCGCCAGACGGACGCTTCTTATACTTCTCTGCAGGGCATGAAGTTTGGCGTCGGCCCATGGCTGGCGGGCCCGCAAAGCTTGTGCTCAGGCAAATCTTGCGCAGAAGCCTCTTTTCCTTGAGCAGCAAAGGTATCTACTTTGTAGCGCCGCCCGAGGGGCCGTACAAGTATCCTAGCCTTCGCTTTCGTGACAATCAGGGTAACAGCGCCATTATCAGTCAGCTTGCACAGTCAATAGGTTGGGGAATGAGTTTGTCTCCAGATGAGGGGCAGATCATGCTGACCCACGCGGAAATTGACAACGACGACATTATGCTGATTGAGCAATTCCGCTGACCATTGCAGGTGTCTTCTCCAACTCGCGATAAAGCCACAAGCGCGCGTGCAGCCAATCCGATTCCACAGTTGCATCGGAAACCCCGAGTACTTTGGCCGTCTCTTTGTTGGTGCATCCCGCGAAGAACTTCAGTTCAATGATTGAAACCGCTCTTGGGTCCAAGGCAGCGAGTCTTTCCAGAGCGCAGTTCAAGTCAAACATGACCTCGGGAGTCAAAAGCGCACGGCCAAACGGATCCGCAATTGGTTCTGAAACCAGTTCCGCCCCACGCTTCTTTGTTTTCCGTTTGCGCGCATGATCCACCAATACCTGGCGCATGGTCCGGGCGGCAAACGCCATGAGCGTACAAGACTCCGTTGTGCCCGGAGCGGATGCCCGCGACAGGCGGAGAAATGTTTCGTTGACAAGCGCCGTGGCCCCGAGGGTGTGGTTAGGCCGTTCGTTTCGCATCAGGAACGCCGCGATTTGACGAAGTTCAGAATATGCGCCTCTGACGAGACTCTCCCATTCCGTTACCATCTAGCGGAATGGTAACCCTGCGAAAGTAGAAATGTCAACGAACGAGTCATATCCAATATAGAATGAGCTTTGAAGGAAGACCGATTCATTCAACAAGCCGATCGGATTCGAGCCTCATGACATCAATTGTTGGGCGGTCTGAAGGTCGGCATGGGTTACTGCGGATGCGCCACCATACCCGACCGGCAGGACCGGTCTAAATTCTTAGAGAGTGTCCACGTGATCATTACCGAAAGAGGCTCCTAACTATCGGGTAGAGTAGGAAGTTCTAGGGAAGCGGACGCGTTTGGGGTATTCAGGGGTGAATGAACGCGCCCGCTTGTCGTAACGGGGATTAATTAAGTAACGAACGAATAGTACCTAAAGTTACCCGTACCATCATTATTTTCAATCACCTCCCTCGATGAATACCCACCATGGCGAATAAACAGCGAAAATAGTTCTTGACTGGCTTAGGGAATTTGCCTTAGTATAGGGCGAAGATACAGCGAAAGTACATTTATCCCCATGGCGAATTTCAAACCCTCTTTGAACCTCCGAACCGGCCCTGCTGGCTGGTTACACCCACACTGGACCGGTGTGATTTACCCCAAAACCGCCCCCAAAGGGTTTCACCCCCTGGAATTTCTGGCCCAGCGTTTCGATACTGTTGAAATCAATACCAATGCTCATCAGCCGCTTCGCCCTGAACTTTCGCACATGTGGCTGGATAAAGTCCGCCGGAATCCTAATTTCGCCTTCACGGCCCGCCTTGCCCGGGAATTCACGCACGAACGCCAGTTGAATCCGGCAGCCATTGCAAATTTTTGTGATGGACTTCGCCCCCTTCAAAAAGCAGGTAAGCTTGGCTGCCTGATGATGCAATTTCCCTGGGCCTTTCGCTATACGGCCGAAAATCGTGAGTTTCTGATTGAGCTGCGCCGGGCATTTTCTGAGTTCCCCTTGGTAGCTGAATTCCGGCATTCCAGTTGGATGTTGGATGAAGCTCTGGGTACCTTAATTGACTACCGCGTCGGATTTGTAAACATTGATCAGCCGGAAGGGATCAATGCGATGCCCCCCACGTCATTCCTAACAACCTCGGTTGGATATGTCCGGCTGAACGGCAAGCAACACAGAAACTGGTTTCATGATTTCGGAACCCAGGCCGGCGATCAAACTCCGGTTGACTATCTGTACACGCCTGAAGAGTTGGGCGATTGGAAACAGCGCATTGATCATGTCACCAAATTCGCCGCATCCACTTATGTGATTTTCAACAACGATGGGGGAGGTAGAAGTGTGGTGAATGCACTGCAGATGCAGGCCATGCTCCGGTCGCACATGGAAGTCCCGATTCCCGCCGCGGCATAAATTTCTCTCCCTGACGCAAGTTGTCTTCGAGGCCGCTGATTGCCTAGAGTACCGGGCAATCAGCGGCCTCTTTTTTGTTTCAAGAACGGAAGTTGGCGCGTCAACTCTCGTACTCCGAGGCAGTTACATGTTGTCATGGCTTCGCCTATTTACCAATTTCCTTCAAAATGGCGTCTGCCTTGTATACCTTCTTTAGCGATTCCAAAATAATCTGGCTAGCTACATGTACCGAGCGTTCCCGCACTTCGCGGTACACATAGTTATTAGGAAGCCCTTCAATATTGCCGTCAAACAGAATGCCGTTGATTTCTCCCTTAGTATTTACTGTAGGGCTGCCCGAATTGCCGCCATGGGTATCGGCAGTGCTCACAAAATTGAACGGCGTAGAACCCGACATGGCTTTACGAGCCTTATTCCACGTTTCAGGAAGTTCATATGGTTCCTTGCCGGTAACCCGTGGCCAAAGCTCTGAGGTCCGGGTTGTCCAGGGGCGGGTCTCTCCTTTTTCCGTCTTATAGCCGGCAATCTTGGCGTAGCTGAAGCGCAGGGTGAACGTAGCATCGGGATATTCGCTGGATCCATAGGCGGCAAACCGTGCCTGGGCAATCTTGCTATAGGAACCGTTGAAAACAGCTTCCACCTTGTCTTCATACTCTTTTCGCAGCCGACGCGCTTCTGGATCAATCAGGCTGGCCAAACGTAGAATGGCATCCTCGGAACCAACTATAGTATTTAGATTTTCGCCGTATTGCTTGCGCACCTTTGGATCCACCAATTTAGAATTATCCACATAGTAGGCAGCAGCTTCACGAGGAGTACGCCCATCAAGGATCGTGGCGAGTAAGGGATCCCTTCCCAACAGCCGTTGCATTTGCAGAAGCGATTCCTCAAACATTTGCTTTTCCAGCGATGGATAGATAGGTGCCTCAGAATAGAGCGAACTTTCCAGCGCAGGGATGGCTGTATCGGAATAACCGCGCAATCTTTCACCGTTCGGTTTGGGCTTTTCAACAGCTAGGCGAACCAGGCTGCGGGCCCTGGCAAACAGTTCTGAACCAGCGATGCCTCGCGCTTCCAGCAACCAATACCGCAGGTAGAAAGTTTTATACGCTTCGTAGCTTTTGGCAATATCATCCCAGGCATTGCCAAATTCCCTGCTCTTCTGGGGGTTGTCGGCAATGGATGGGCGCAGTTTGTTCTCATCCACACGCTTCTTGTCAATTAATGCGGGATCGGTAAGCCCAGCATTGAATCCGGAAAATGCCTTATAGGAATTCTGATAACCCAGCAGCATGTCGCGAGCAATCCGCTTCTGTTCCGGATCCGCATCTCCAAAGGCAATCAGGCGGGCGATGATGGACTCATACAATGGAAGGCGCATTTTGAACTCAACGTCACGGGCAAATTCTAGAGCCGCTACCGTATCCAGCCGATTCGTTTTTCCGGGATGACCAGTGACAAACACCAACTCTCCGTCTTTTGCTCCTTGTTTTGCCCATTTCAAATATTCCACAGGTTTCGCTGGCTTTCCATTCTCATAGGCACGAAATAATGCGAAGTCGAGGCAAAATCGAGGATAAGTGAAATTGTCAGGATCACCGCCAAAAGCCGCAATCGATTCTTCTGGTGCAAAAACCAGCCGCACATCCGTGTATTTCTTGTACTGATACAAATGATATTGACCACCGGCGTAAAGGGTCACTACGTCACAACGGTTTCCGGTGCGTGTGTTGCACTCCTTTTCAATTCCGGTCATCTGTGACTTGCGCAATCTGTTGGCTTCATCGAGCGGCGTTTGGGTGCCAACGCCGGCCTTCACCTTGGCCGTTACGTCTTCCATCGAAAGAAGAACGTTCACTTCAAGATCAGGGCACTTCTTTTCGTCGGCATTGGTTGAAGCCAGAAAACCCTTGGCCATGAAATTGTCCTGCTTGGTTCCAAGTTGATAAATGCAATCGGACCCAACGTGATGGTTGGTAAACAAAAGTCCTTGAGAAGAAATAAAGGATCCAGAGCCACCGTTATTGAACCTTACCGAGGCTAAGCGGAGCTTATCGAGAAACGAATCGGTTAAATCAAATCCGTATTTGCTCTTTATGGCCAGCTTGGGTGCTTGATTGAACAGCCACAAACCTTCCTCCGCCGGAAGCGAAACAGAAAGCATCAAAGGGATAAGTATCGACAATAAATTCCGCATTTCCATACCATTGTGGCAGGAAATGCTCTGAAAAGGAAAGTCTGTCAGAAATTTTAGTTCGCCTTAACCATATGCAGAATAAGCACTTAACTCTGATTATTCAAATATCAAAGGTGTACAAAGGCTTGCCCGGTATGAGATACTTCTGTGTTATAAGTGAGTTCCGGTCGCGATGACGCAACTTAGCGAGGCGGTAGCCCGCTACCACAAATTATTGGAATCTGAATCGTTTAGAGACCTTGGATGGGTCGGTGAGCTACGACAATCCATGGAAACTCGCGGTCTGATTGTATCCACCAGGCCGGTGACCCCGTTCCTGCGCCCGAATTTTGTTGCCAAGCGGCAATACGATCACCTGACAAGAGATTCAGAAGTTCTATTCGCTGCCATCAACCGCATGAAAAAGGCGGCTCTAACAAATCCGCAGTTAATGGCACGCATGGAATTGCTGCCAGCGGAAAAAATGTTGGCCAATACGGATCCTGGCTATGCAGAGTTAACGTCCATGAGCACGCTTGAGGCATCGACAGGCAATGGCACAATGCATTTCCTGAACTATCGGGCAGCGGCTCCCTTCGGCGTGATGTATTCAGAAGCGCTATCGGATTTGTTCTATGATTGCGAGCCGATGAAAGAGTTTCGCAAGAAGCACAAGCTGGCAAAGGTTAGCGGCTTGAAGCATTTTCTGCAAGCAACGCTAAAAGCCTGGAAAGAATTCGGGCAAAAGAAAAAGCCCCAAATTGCGATTGTTGAATTCAAGCAACCATTTCCCACGGTGGAATCGAACGAACATGTTTTGCTTTGTGAATTCTTGCGTAAATCAGGTTATGCAACCGAAGTGGTTTCGCCGGAGCAGCTGGAATACAAGAACGGCATTTTGCGACGCGGGGAATTCACGATTGATCTGGTACTTCGCAGGTTCAACGCTCAGGAATTTGTGATCCGTTATGATTTGGAACAGCCGCTGGTGCGTGCCTACCGTGACAAGGCAGTTTGCGTAGTGAATAATTTCCGCGCAGAAATTGCCCAGAAGCGCGCCGTGTTCGAACTGCTGACAGACGATGCCCTTACCGCAAAGTTCCCAGCTGCGGAACGGAAGGCCATTCGGGACCTTGTCCCTTGGACTCGCGTAGTTAAGGCCACAGAGACAGATTGGCGTGGCAAAACAGTTGATTTGCAGGAATACATTGTGGCGAATCGCGAAAAGCTGGTGATGCGCCCCAACGATGAAGCCAGCGGAGAGAACACTTACCAAGGCTCGTCCATGGATGCTGCTTCCTGGGAACGTGCATTGAAAACAGCCATCCGGAATCCATACGTCGTGCAAGAAGTCACAACCTCGGCTACCGAAAAGTTCCCTGTGCAGTTATATGGTGGTTTGGAAATGAAAGATATGCAGATTGATATGTTTGCCCATGCCTATCAGGGCAAGGTGCAAAGTGGTTCCACGTTTCTTTCCACATCAGCCCCATCGGGATTTTCCAGTATTCAGGGCTTAGTGCCTACATTCGTACTGGAAAGCAAATAAGGGCAGGCAGCAGCCCTTTTCTAATCCCGATTTTTCTCTTTCTTGGATCCCTGAGTATTGTTATTCGCCAGCCGGTTCTTGGCTTTTTCCAGCTTTTTCTGAATGCCGGCGATATCCACTCCTTCCCGCTCAGCCAAGCCTGCTGCTTCGTAGGCTTTCACCGATTTTTCCCAGGAACTGATGGCATCTTTGGTCTTTTCCTGCTTGAAGTAGACTTCAGCCAGATGATCGTAAATGGTTGAATCTTTCGGCTGTTTCTCCACAGCCTTCTTCAGGTTGTCCTCAGCTTCTTCATACTTGCCCTGGCGGAAGGCCAGCCAACCCATGGAATCAAGATAAGCTCCGTTACCGGGTTCCAGGTCAAGCGCCTTCTGAATCAGCTCACGAGCTTCTGTTAACCTCAAATTCCGGTCAGCGAACATGTAGCCAAGGTAGTTCAAAGCACTGCCATTTTGTGGGTTCAATTCGATCACTTTACGAAACTCCACTTCGGCCAAATCAAACTTTTTCTGCCGCTCGTACATTGCACCGCGAGTGAAAGCTACACCTTCTTTTTCTTCTTTGGTGTTGCTGAGCTTTTCTGCTTCGTCAAGGGACTTTGCCATTTCCGTGTAGTTTTTCCCACGATCATGGATTCTGGCAATCCCAAGATGGATTTCCCGATCAGTTGGCTTTCCGTCAAGCAGTGTCTTCATGGAAGCCACGGCGTCAGCAGTGCGGCCCATTTCCGCCAAAGCACCAGCACGGACTCCCACAAGGATACGGTCTTTGGGGAACTTCTTTAAAGCACTGTCTGCTTCATCAACTGCCTTCTGATATTCACGAGCATGTGTGTAGGCTTCCACAACCTGAGCCGAAGCCCTTGGTGCCAAAGCGGGGTCCAATTCCGCGATCGATCGATAGGTTTCGATTGCCTTCGAGTGTTGCTCGTTCTGCTGATACAATCGGCCCAAAGTTTCGAGCAGCTTCCCTCGAGTTTCGCGTTCGTTGGCAGTATAGCTTTTCTTTTGCGTAAGGGTTAAAAGTTCTTTAAGCGAAGCACTGGCTTCGGTAAGCTTGCCCTGACTTTCATAAAGCCCCGCTTCATTGAAGCGGATCTCCGGATTGTTGGCGTCAATTTGCTTAGCCTTATTGTGCTGATCCCAAGCTTTGTCAAAATTGTTTTGCTGGCGATAGATGCGCGAAAGTTGTAACCGCGATTGAAAATCCTTAGGATCCTCAGCGGCGATCTGTTCAAACAACTTGGCGGCTTCCTCGATCTTATCGGCAAACAATAGCGTGCTCGCCAACTGCTTCTTAATTTCGTCGTTATCTGGCTGCAGCGATAAAGCCTTTTTATAGGTCTCGGCGGCCAGGTTATAATCGCGCATCTGTTCGTACGATGCGGCCAGCGCAGTTAATGTGCGCATAGAAGGGTTCTTCTCGGTGACTTTTTTCAATAGCTCTGCGGCCTTGTTGGTATCGCCTAAATCGGAATAAACCATTGCAAGCCCAGCCATCGCGTCTTCATTCTCTGGATCAATTTCCAAAGCCTTCTTGAACGCCTTCTCTGATTCCAGAGAGTTAGTGCTCATCTTTTGCAGTCGGCCAAGCATCACCCAACTTTCCAGATCCTGCGGTTCCTTCTCTGTGATTTTGGAGTATTGCTCAATAGAGTTCTTGAGCATGGTTTCATTCACACTGCGGCTTTGAGGATCGCCGATCAGCCGCGAATAAATGCGTGCCAAAATGCGGCGCGGCAGAAGATTATCCGGATTTGCCTTTAATGCATCCTCGGCTTCGCGCACTGCTTCACGGATGCGGCCCCCTTGCACGTAGAGGTCTGAAATGTCTTCGGTGATGAAAGTGGCACTTGGGTCTGACTTCAGGGCAGACTTGAAATGTTCGATTGCTTTTCCAACATACTCGCCCTTGTTGCCATAGGCTCCAGCGAGTTCCGTATAGATACGGCCCATCGAGTAGTTGTAATACGCCGACGCACGGTCTTCATCTTTTGCCGGCAACTGTGCGAAAACGCAAGCGCCAGTCAACAATAGTCCAACAGCAGTTTTGCCAAAACGGAACATTCGACCCCCCCGTTTCCGGGCGATTTAATTTCACTTCCAGTATACTTCTACAAACAGCGGAGCATGAGGCGCGCCCCGCTCCTGAATATTCGCCGACGAAACGAGCCAAGGCCGACGGCGATTTTTTGCATGCCATGCGACCGCCCAGCCTTTGTCGACTTGCTAGCCTAGAAGGTTGACGGACAACCTCCACCCGCTGGTTACAATTATCGGCCCAACAGGTTCTGGGAAAAGCGACCTGGCTTTAGCCGTTGCCCATCACTTTTCGGGTGAAATCATTAACTGCGATTCCCTCCAGGTATTTCGCTATTTCGAAATCGGTACCGCTAAACTGATGCCCGAGGCACGCCAAGGGATTCCTCATCATTTAATTGATATATGTAATCCAGACGCGCTGATGACCGCCGGTGAGTACGCCAGACTTGCCAGAGAAGCATTAAAAGATGTCACGAATCGCAAAAAACTGCCAATTGTGTGCGGCGGTACTGGTTTTTATCTGAAAGCGCTTATCGAAGGGCTGTCACCCAGTCCGGAGCGCGATGACGGGTTGCGAGATAAATTAGCGAAAAAAGAAGCCGCACACCCCGGGACGATCCATCGAATTTTGAAAAGGCTGGATGCAGAAGCAGCTGGACGCATTCATCCTCAGGACGTGAACAAAAGCATGAGGGCTCTTGAAATCCGCATCAGCAGCGGGAAGGCTGCTAAGGATTTAATGGTGGGCAAGCGGGATGCGCTTGAGGGGTACCGGATTTTGAAGATCGGGCTGAATCCACCGCGGCCGCTGCTGCACCAGAGATTGAACGAACGCTGCATAAGAATGTTCAGTTCCGGACTTCTGGACGAAATCAAGTGCATTGTTGCAAGAGGGTATCCTGAATCCTCGAAGCCTTTTGAATCCATCGGGTATCGCGAATGTCTGGCTCTCTATCGCAGGGAGATCACTGCAGCAGATGCGCTCGAGCAATCTCAAACTCACAGCCGCCAATATGCCAAACGTCAACTAACCTGGTTCCGGCGCGACCCTGAAGTAATATGGCTTCCTGAATTCGGTGATACAAGCGCAGCGCAAGCAAGCGCAACCGACTTAGTTAAGCGCTTCCTGAAACCGGTTACGTAAATCAATTCCATTTTTACGGAACGAATCCGAAGCTCGCTCGTATAGCATTACATAGAAGGCATGTGACAAACGGGAGTTCCGGAGGGAAACCCCGATTGCCAGCCTAAATCAAATCGAATTTTGAATTAAACCGGCCCGCAGTGCTTAGCACCGGGTCTATTTAGGAGAACTCTGCTCATGAAAAAGTTAATGCTAATCTGCGCAACCCTGACGATGGCTATTGCCAGTGCGTCCACCCACAAGATTGTTTTTTATGAAAACGCCACACTCAACGGCAAGGAAATAAAGGCCGGCGAATACAAGGCAGAAATCGATGGAGGCAAACTTGTTTTGAAACAGGGAAAGAAATCGTTCGAAGCCAACGTCAACGTTGAAAACAATCCCTCGAAATTCACTAGCACTGCTACCCGTTATCTCAACTACGGTGGGAAGTTTCAGATTCAGGAAATCCGCGTTGGCGGAACCACTATGAAGCTTTCAGTTCAAGACACGGCCGCTGATCGCTAGACCATAATCTACACGAAGAAAGACGGGCCTCTGGATGCAGCATTTCGCATCGGTAGGGCTCTCTTTCTTTGGGGAAGATCCGTAGATCCGGGACGGTGGAAGATCCGGGAGGTGACGGGACGGTGGTAACAATTCGTCTCCACTACATTCAAGAACTCATCGGGTTGGTTTTGGGCGAATTGTCACCACCGTCCCGGATCTTCCCCCGGATCTTCCCGTCACCTCCCGGATCTTCCCGTCATACACTTGGAATAATGCCTCTTCAATTCCCTGGCTTTCCAAAGGCCGGCATGGCCTTTCTTCGCAAGCTGAAAAAGAACAATAACCGCGATTGGTTTCAGGCCAACAAAGAAGTCTTCGACAATGAAGTGAAAGCGCCGATGACCTCACTGGTTGAGGCCTACAATAGCCATTTGGAAAAACTCGCGCCGCTTAATGTAAACCCACCGGCCAAGGCAGTCTACCGTATCTATCGCGATACCCGCTTCGGTAAAGATAAAACCCCGTATAAGACTCATCTGGGCGCAATCTTTCCACGCCAAGGCATGGCCAAGCACGCCTCTGCTGGGTTCTATTTCAGCGTGGGAGCCGATGAGTTAGAATTCGCCGCCGGACTTTATATGCCCGAGCCCGATCAATTGGTGGCAGTCCGTTCGCACATTGCCGAAAATCACAAGGAATTTCGCCGCATCATAGAAAACAAGAATCTAGTGCGATTCATGGGTGATATTAAAGGTGAACAACTTACTCGCCCACCTAAGGGGTTTGCGGCTGATCATCCTGCCATAGAATTATTACGACACAAACAGTGGATATTTTACAGCACACAGACGATAGCATTACATACAGCTACTTCCCCCGACCTCTTAACGGAGTTGTTGGCACGCACCAAATCGTTGGTTCCATTTGTGGATTTTCTGAACCAGCCTCTGCTGCCAATTCACAATCGGAAGGAAACGATGCGTGAGCTGATGCGATTTTAGTCAGGAGTGCTGATGTCTCAATCGAAAGTATTGACCTTCCGTTACCCGCAGCCGTTGCGGATATTTGTGAGTTGCCTTGGCTTCATTCCCCTGCTTTTGCTGGAGGGAATTATTGCCGGCAATATTCAACTGGCCCCAGGAGGAATGGCACGTGTGCTGGCGTTTCTCGCCTGCGCCATGATTCCGTTCTTGGTGGTGAACATTGTCTTCACCGAGCTGAAAATCGAAGAGGACAAAATCTCTTTGCGCCGGTTGTTTTGGACAAAAGCACTTACCTGGGAAGAAATTGACTTTGTGGAGCAGAACCCTACCCTGCACCGGTTGAATCTACGAAGCCAGCGCGGCGTACTTTCTATTCATAAACAATTTAAGGACTATCCTAAACTCTACAGCTTGCTTCGCATGCGAATACCCAAGCAAGCATTCGGTCCGCCTCCACAAGATCCTCTTTCCATTCAATCATCATTGAAAAAGCGCATGGTCTTTGCGGTTCCAGTCATGCTGGCAATTTTCGGCCTCAGTTATTCAAGGCTCCCGCATCCGACAATAAGCGCCTATTGGTTCTACGGTGCCGCTCTGGTTGCGTTGGGCGTTGCTTCCTATTGGGTTCTTCTTCGAATTGAAGTGGAATGCAATGAACTACGCATGGTCTACCCTTGCCGCACCGTCACTCACTCTATCAAGAATCTAAACGAAATCATTGTTGTGCAACGGTTCCAGGAAATTGCCCTGCGGTTGGAGCTTGCGGGCAAGCCGTTTGAAATTGGCGAATCGCAGATGGTGCTGGCTCCAGAACAGTTGGCATCCACTTTAGAGGCGCGCCATGGGTCAAAAGTGCGCTATCTCTAATAGGAGATGCCGATTGATCCTTCCGCGAAGGTTTCTCCTCTAGCCAAAGTACATCCAGAAGCGCGAATTGGCCCCCACAGCGTTGTTGGCGATTTTTGTATCGTCGAACAAGACGTTGTTCTGGGGGCCAACTGCATTCTGGAGCCCTACGTATTCGTCAAACGCTGGACCTCCATGGGCGACAGCAATGAGATTTCCGCGCATACCGTCCTGGGCACAGATCCATTGGATAAGGCATTCAGCGGGGAACGCAGCTATTTGAAAATGGGCGACGGCAACAAGATCCGCGAACACTACACAATTTCCCGCGGCACCAAACCAGAATCTTCAACCGTCCTTGGAAATCAGAATTACGTGATGACCTCAGGCCACATTGCCCACAATGCTGTAATTGGTTCAAACTGCACCATCGCCAGTTGCGCGTTGGTGGCCGGTTACGTCGAAATTGAAGATCAGGCATTTGTTTCCGGCGGCGTAGGGATTCATCAATATTCGAAGATCGGACGCTTAGCCATGGTGGGAGGCAGCGTGCGGGTGAATAAGGATCTTCCGCCGTTTTTTCTCTATTCAGGCTTGTATGCCGAACCGGTGGGTTTGAATAAAGTAGGGCTGCGCCGTGCTGGATTTAGTCGGGAACAAGTTAGCCGGTTAAAGCAAGCCTACCGCATGCTGTATCAATCAAACTTAAAACTCGCCGATGCCCTTCAGCAAATGGAAACTACAATCGGCGGCGACGAAGTGATGCAGTTGGTGCAGTTCATCCGCTGCTGTGAACGTGGCATCTGCCGCCCCGCTTCTACCAATCGATTCGCATAGAAACCTGCACCTGCCGCGGCTTGAAACCAAAACCTCCGTAGGAGTTCTGCAAGCTGGCGATGCCGTCTGCTGCAGGAGTGTTCAGTCCCTGAGTATTAAAGACGTTGAACACATCGAAGGTACCGCGAATCCGCAGCGACTCACCAATGCGGAAAGTCTTCTGCAAGGAAGCGTCCTGATTCCAATTCATTGGTCCAAGTCTAAATTGGTTCCGATATGGGTGCAGCCCAGTGTCGTATGCCACCTGCTGCAGACTGCCGTTGCTTAGCCGGATTTGGACGTTGTTGGTGTCGAACAAATTCGCACCAGGATCGGTGGATGATCCACCCAACGGCCATGGCGTGATGGGCTGCGAAAAAGGTTTGTAACTATCTGGCAAACCGTAAACTCCGTTGCGCAAGCCCGCGGCATTTTTGCTGTTGATTTGCCGTTGCGAAATGTAACCATTGTAATAAAGGTAGCCCGAATAGCAACGTTCTTCGTTCGCTTTTGTGGCTCCGGCGGCAGTGCTACGGCAATCCAGAATAGGGTATTGTTTTCCATAAACTTCCACTGGACCAAAAGCACTCCAATTCGCAGTGGAAAGTGCAAACCAGGAACTAACCACTGTGCCAACCCCCGCTAGCTGCCAACCTCCAATGGCTCCATTCAAAAACTTATTGTTGTTATTGAGGAAGTGACGGCCCTTGCCGAATGGCATCTGGTAGAGAAAGTTCCAACGAACGCGGTGCTTGGGAATTGCTGTATCGCGAGCATAATTCAGGAAGCGATTCAACTCAGCTAAATCCGTGGGCACAGTCCCTGGCAGAAATTGCGATGGCAGTGTACCGGCACCATCGCGGAAGGAATTGCCAGCCAGTCGAATGGAGTTAGTCAATGTATAAAACAACTGAAAGCCAATGCCTTTGCTGAAACGCCGCTCACCTTCAATCGTGAAAGTGTTGGTGGTTATCTGCCCTGTCTTCGTAATGAAGTTGACGTTGGTATAGGCGTTCTTGTCGTACGGACGATCGGCCACACTCCCAAATGTTCCAGAAGGCAATGGTGCAAGTGACGTCAAGTAGCGAATGTAGTTGGTAGGCAAAGCATTGATGTTAGTGATTTGATCAGCGTTTACGCCGTACTTGCCGTTGTAGCGAAGCCGGAACACCATGGAATTCTTCATTTGCTTTTCCAACAGTAAATTCCATTCGTGAATTTTCAGGTTGGGGAACCTGGGATCAATTCCGGTTACCGGCTGGCCGCGGCCCACAGAGACAGGGTTATTCAAGTCAATTACGTCGCGGCTATTTTCTCCCGCCTTAATCGGAGGGATGTTGCGCAGTAAGTAGTTTGGAATTCCGTCCGGACTTTGCGCCGCTGTATTCGGGCTGCTGGTGAAGGTGCCGCGAAATGGCAGCATAGAAGAAAATTGCGCTAGCAAAGTGCGCATCGGAATAGCCGAAATGTACATTCCATATCCACCGCGGATCACCATCGTTTTGTTTCCTTCAAAAGCACGATAGGCAAATCCAAGCCGTGGGCCGATGTCGAAATAGTTTGACGGAAATGGGTTTAATGGCTTGTTTAATTCTGCCGAACTTTTGAACGTCACTCCGACGTTTTCATACAGCCCCACAATCTGCGGCGTGGTTACTCCAAGCTTGTAATAGTAGTCCAATGGTTTGGGGAGAACCACCGAATGCGACTCACGATCAAATGCATTTAGTTGGTGATTATCCTCAGACATTGCAGGATTAATGTCCCAACGCACGCCCGGAAATAAACTCAGCCTCTTGGTCACCTTAAAGTTATCCTGCAAATAGCTGCCCGCCGTGCGATTGTGAAGCCGCAAATAACTTCGTTTTAGTCCGACGCTGTAACTGGCCGCGTAACCCAAGTAAAAATTAGCAGCATCGTAGCCGGTTTGCGGAACTGCCGATGGGTTGGTGATGGACCCCAACGTTCCGCTCTCTAGCGCGGTGGCAAGACTGTTGTAAGCGGATGTCCCCGAAATTGCGCCTTGATCGGGCAACAAGTGCTGCGCTTCAGAATAATATGCCCAGCCGAATTGAAAATCGTGTTTTCCATTCAGCGTGAACGTGTAGTTTTGCTGCAAGCTCAAGATACGGCTGGTGAGCGCCCTGCGATTGTCCCCTTCAATGTAGCCCATGAAATTCCCAAGACTGGTAATGTTGGGAAAACCGATTTCACCATAGGGGTTAGGAAGCCCAAAGGACTTCGAGTAATCTCTTTGAACGTCAGGAGGACCGGTAATAGTTTTTGTGCTCTGCCATGTGTGCGTTGCAAGGGATTCCGCGTTAAGCCGTGGCGAAAACATGTGAGTCCAACTCATTGCACCGGCGATTGCTTGCATTGGTAGAAAGGTAGTGTTGGCTTCTTTATTAAGTGTCGGGGCACCTGTGCCACCCGCTGTTCCCAAGAAAAACGCTTTTCTCCGGCCGCCATTCGTTTTCAGGAAAAAGTTATCCCTTTCACTGAAACGATGATCAATCTTAATCGTAGTGGGGTTATCACTCAGATTGGGGCTCCCGTTGGTGGGAACAGCCATTTTCAAGTTAGTAGTGATTACCGGATTAGTAACATCGCTAGGTAACGGAGTTATACCCCAAATGGCTTTCGCCAGCGGACTAATTCGATTGGCTGGAATCTGATTGTCGACGAAAGGGTCGCGCACCGCCACTTCACGATTGCCTACAAAGCCTCGGCGCGTAGTGAGCGGATCGTAGAGTTGAAGAAAGCGGTTGGTGGCATCGCGCAGTTGGCTGAAATCGCCGTTGCGCATAGCCGCAGTCGGAACCGCATAATCCCTTGTTAGACCTTGCCGCAGTTCGACGTGTTCACGGGAAAAGAGAAAGAAGGTCTTGTTCTGTCCGTTGTAGAGTTTTGGCAGAACCACCGGGCCGCTTACGAATCCGCCAAACTCATTGCGGATTAGCTTGGGCACGCTATAGGGTACCGAGGTGAAGCTGATATCCTGACGAGCCCTGGCCACCCCGAAAGCGTTGTTCCGGGCCGTTTCATGAGCTCCAAAATGAATCTTGTTGCCGCCACTTTTCGTGGAAACAGTCACATTGGTTGGAGTATTGAACTTCGCCGAAGAAGTGCTGGTTTCCACCCGAACTTCGCCCACCGATTCCAACCCCTGAAGATTCATCGACCCACCAAATTCACGGTTATTAGAAGCCGCACCGTCCTGCGTAAAGCTGGTGGAATAAACCATCAATCCGCCTGTGCGGATGCCGCCATTCACGTCAATCACTTCCTCAACACCAGGAGTAACATCGGCCAACAACGTGTTCAAACTCCTGCCATTAATCGGAAGTTCGCGAATGCGTTGACTATCCAAAGTTGTAGCATCAGTTGGGTCTGTTGTGGTCACCAAAGGCACACTGGCAGTCACTTGAATGGTTTCGTTCACTTGCCCGGGAACCATTTGCGGACTCACTTCCACCGATCTCCCGGTTTCAAGAATAAGTTCTTCTTCCCAGGCTTTCATTCCTGAATATTCCACGCGAACCTTATATTTACCAATGGCGATCGGCGGCGTGATGAAGTACCCGTCTCCGTTGGCAACAGTGTTTGTGACGCGGCCAGTGTCAACGTGGCGGATGGCTACTTTGGCAGCAGGAATGGCCGCACCAGTTGAGTCCTTCACCGTTCCCTGAATAGTCCCACCCCCTGCCGAGGACTGTCCGTATGTGGTCTGGTGAAGCAGTAAGGACACAAAAATAGTTGACGATAAGGCACGGAAATTGAAATTCATGGGTGGACCCTTTCTGGAAGCGTTAGCTTCGATCAGTATATCCCAGATAATTCACGCCTGCGCCGGCGAAATCCACTTAGGTAGATCCTGCGGAACAAAGCTTTGCATCTGGTCCAGCAGCGCTACTGGATCGGAATTCGAGATCACCAAATTTCGATGGGCGGGCCTGACAAACCCCTCGCCCACACCACCATCAAAAAGAGCAAGCAGAGGGTCGTAATAGCCCTCAACATTCAACAAGGCGCACGGTTTGGTGTGAATGCCCAGTTGCGCCCAAGTAACAATTTCGCAAAATTCTTCAACGGTTCCAAAGCCACCGGGCATTGCGATAAAGCCGTCAGCCAACTCCGCCATCAAGGCTTTGCGTTCATGCATTGTGTTAACGATCCGCAGATCAGTAAGCCCACGGTGCGCCACTTCCTTGTCCACCAATAATTGCGGGATGACGCCAATCACCTTGCCCCCGGCGGCAAGCACTGCATCCGCAATTTCACCCATCAGTCCCACGTTGCCGGCACCGTAGACAAGCTCCAATTGGCGTTCCACAAGGAGTGCCGCCAGTTTGCGGGCAGCAGATGCAAACACCGGGCGCGCTCCTTTATTGGATCCACAAAAAACGCAGATCCGCTTCATCGCTGGCATTGCTTAACTTTTTATCTCAAAAATTGCTTCCACTTCCACCGCTGCTCCCGTTGGCAAAGAAACATAGCCCAGTGCGCTGCGGGCGTGGAAGCCATCACCTTGTTTGCCAAAGATTTCGTGAAGCAGGTCTGAGGCACCGTTAATCACCAAATGCTGTTCTATGAAATCGGGAGTGGAGTTGACGCAGCCAAGCAGGCGAAGGACTCGCAAACCATCCAGCGTGCCATGGGCGTTCCAAACGGACTGTAGGATCTTCACGGCACAATCACGCGCGGCTTGGTAGCCTTGCTCAGTAATCATGCCATCGCCGAGTTTGCCTTTGACGGTGCTCACGTGGCCGGAAGTCAGCAATTGATTGCCGCTACGGATGCAAAGGTTCAGGTAACCAGGCGTGGTTTTTTCGAAGGAAATGCCGAGGCTTTCCGCTTTTTGTTGTGGGCTCATTCGCTTATTATCTTACCGGTTTGAGAACAGCCCGGAGACAACAGTAAAAACGAAGAACAGGAAAATGATCGGTGTCGCCACACCCAAAGCCTTGCCCTTCCCTATCTTCAGCAATGCCGCCAAACCGAACACCAGCACCAGAAAATACCAAATGTTGAACAATCCGAAAAAGCGAAAAACGCCAACCAGTACCCCGCTGGCATCTTCGCTCAGAAACATATCAGGACCAAAGCTGGGCTGCAATTCCTTCATCGAACTGATCTCGCCTTTCATCTTCAAAACCACAGCACCGGCAATTTGAGCAACGGACATAATAAGCCCCGCGTGTGCACAAAAAGTGAATAGCCGCTTGAAACTGGTTTTGACATCCAGCACCGAACAAGCAGCAAAAAGGACCAAAGCAGTAAGTGCGGTTATGATAGCCATTATCAATGGAGTTGTCACCAAACTGGCCTTGCTCATAATAGCCGTGGATTCCAACACTTTTTCCATTTGCTCCACAGGGATGTTGGCTGGCGGATTGTTGCGCATCACTTGCAGGATCATCGGCATGGTTACGAAAGTGGCCCCAATTCCAACAATGCTTGTAAGCAACATTGGCCACACCCATGCAAAACGGCCTTCCATGTTCTTAACGGCTTCAGCAGGATCTATAAAAATGTTGAGTATCGCCAGCAACGGATTCATTCTTGTACCTTCGCGGAAGTGTCTCACGATTACCCGGTTCGCAGCAAGGGGCAGTTTAACGCCGGCACCATATATTTCTAGTCGCAAAATAAACCACCCCCCTTACTTACAGAGCCGCGACCTAGGTAGTGCTTGTCGGCCGCGCAACACTCAATAGTCCAAAAATTGGCTAAATGCGGAATCAGTGGAAAGCCATTCTGAGCCGCCATGCGCCAGCATGCGGAATTCCACCTTTCTGACCGATGTAAGAATCAAGCCAATCACCTTCACCGGCATTCCCGGAGAGACGCACACTTTCAATTACACCGGCTCCCTGGAACTGTCCCAAATGACAACACCCTCCGGCGGTTATCTGCGCTGGGACTACGCTTCAGTCCCCCTGATAACCGGTTCCAAGCGCGAAGTGCAATACCGCTACTGGTCCACCGGCGGCGGCACCGGCGAACAGACCTACGCCTTCGGCCATCCTAACGACGCCGGGAACAATGTCCACAGCTACACAACAGTTCTGGATGCCAGTCAAACTGCCGACAAAGCCTACTTCTGGCGTGCCGACGGCCTGTTGAATGCCCTCTATGAACGCACCTTGCCCAGTTACGCAAGCATGCGAATCACCACCCCAACCTGGACCAACGAGCCAACCTACGGCCGCCCCTACATCTCCGCCACCAGCACCACCATTGACCCTGGCACTGGAAACGCCAAAACATCGAAGAGCGATCAAACCATCGACGTGTACGGCAATGTCACGCAAATGAAGATGTACGATTATGCTGACCTCACCAACCCCGCCCGCACTTACAACTACTACTATCTCCATAACATCAACTCCGCCTATGTGTCCAAGCACATCTTCAACCGCGTTGATCATGTTACGGTGCAGAAACCCGGCGGCAGCGTCATTAATCTGGTGCAGAACGGTTACGACAGTTACCCCAACGGCATGACGTCCCTGCAAGCCACGCCCCTGCAGTGGGATTCCACAGTAACTAATTATCGAGGCAATGTAACCACGAGCGTAACACCAGGTGCAATCAAGAATGTGACTTACTACACCACTAGCAGCCCAGCCTCCGCTAACGATGGCAACGGCCATTCCGTCTCCATGACCATGGACGCTTCCAAAAACTCCGCCGTACCCTCAGCCGTCACAACCGGCTCACTCACTTCCACGTTTTCCTGGAACGGCATGCTCGGCATCACCGGCTCATCCGGCCCCAACGGAGCCACGTCGGCCTACAATTACGACACCCAAGCGCGGCCCGCCCAAACCACAACCGCCACTGGCCAAGTCGTGAAGTACGAATACACAACTTCACCGTCCAGCCAGCTTTCCGAAGCGGATGGACGCTGGACGAAGACCACTTATGATGGCCTGGGTCGCACGTTGAAAGTAGAAACCGGCTACCAGACCGGCACTGCACCCAACATCACCCGCACCACTGTGTCTGTTGTGGATACGCTCTACACTCCTTGCGGTTGCTCTCCGCTTGGCAAGACGTGGAAAGTTTCATTGCCCCACGCCCCTGGCGGCACCGTCTACTGGACCGAGTACGTGTACCTATGATTAAGTCAACTCCCAAATTCGCAAACTATTGAATCCACGGAAAAGAAAATTCCAGGTCCCGCCAGTGACATAACTCTTGAGCGCCATTTCCTCGTCTAAGCCGTCCGTCGCAGCCCGCACGGGAACCGTCAAGGCCGCGATGGCGCGGGGGCGACCAACGGGAGCCTCCAAGCCTGAGCGCCGCTCATGCCTTTACGGGTGGGCGGGCTGCTTTAGGATGCCCTGAGAGGAAATGGCGCTTTCCGCACGCACACCTCCGTTGCCCCGCCCACGCAGGTTATTCCAGGCCCACTTACTCTAAGTTACTGACTTACTCTTCCGTTATAACTGGCACTTTCTTCTTTGGCACACGCTTGGGTGTATTGATCTCCACCACAAACGCCGTCAACCCCTCGCGTTCCAGCACCACCTGTTCCCCGGGCTTCAACTCCTGCACCGCAGGCAGGTCGTTGCCGGCATAAACCTGACTCAGAGCCGGCACCGCTTTGGTCCGCCCCTTGCCGTAATTCGGTCTCGGCTCACCCTTCACATTCCCGCCCTTCTTGCGTTCGCCCGTTGCCTTGATCCGCAACCTCGCAAACTTTGCCTCGGTTGTGGATGGAATCGAATAACGGTACGG
>JAYUSZ010000085.1:0-5574 GCA_043755435.1 Bryobacterales bacterium
ACATCGGATCTTCAGTAGATAGCTGGCTCCACGAAGAGGGTGTCTACGAAGAGACCACTGCGAACGCCATCAAGCGCGTATTGGCCCGCCAGTTGGAAGTAGCGATGAAAGAGCAAAACGTATCAAAGGCTGAAATGGCCAAACGAATGCACACCAGCCGTGCTTCCCTTGATCGTTTGCTCGATCCACTGAATGACGCCGTCACGCTCGTCACTTTGCAAAAAGCGGCCACGGCTGTTGGCCGCGAGATTCGGCTCGACCTCGTTTGAGTGTCCCGAAAGAAGGTTCGTGCAACAGCCACGACGAAGGGCACTACTTTGCCTTAGGTATCGGTAGCTCTGGGCTAGAATTGCCAACACTCTGAGCGGAAGAGTGGTTGGCAAGTTGATTGAATAATTGGTTTAGGTCAACCTTCGCATCTACACTGAAGTTACAACTTTTCAAGTAAAACATCAGCAGGATTAAGACTGTTAGCTTGGATGGTGCGCTATTTATCTTCTTAGCCAACTCCCCAAGTGCTGGAGTTATTTCTGCTGCTCGCTCCTCAAACAACTGCGGAGTGATCTCATTCCTAATAGCCAGATCGGCGATATACCCGAACCTTTGCATGATATCAGCTGTAAGTTCCGGTCCTGAAATCATCTTGAGCATTCCGTTGGTTACATCGAACGATCCATCAACAACATGTGCCATGCTGTTGCACTTGGGACATGGCTCTTGGTTGCCCTCAAGTGTAAGTCCCTTCACATCTCCGTCTAAAACGAACAATCGCGAAGCGAAAAGACTTTGGCAGTTGGTGCAAAAAGCGGGAATGAATGCCATTGGTTTGAGATTACCATGTTCAACGTCATAATTTCGTTCTCATTTGGCCGTCCATTCTAAGCAGGACCAACGGGTCTGAAACCAAAACCGCAATCATGAGAGCAGGGTTTTGATGTCCCGTCATGTTGTTTGTTTTGTGCCAAGAAGCAAGGGCTTAGCGCGATAGCCAAGACCAACTCCAACCCGTTGCCCCAATCCCTCAACCGCGATAACCTGAAACCCAGATGGACAAACCAATCCTCAATGCCCTGCTCGAAATCCGTGGCCACCTCAAAAACTCCAGCTCCGAAGAAGCACGCGCGGCAACTCGCAAATTCGTACCAACATCAATAAAGGTCTACGGCGTCCGTCTCCCCATCATCAATGACCTTGCCCGCCAATACAAAAAAGGAGGATTCGATTTAGCCATCAAGCTCTGGCGCTCTGGCTTCCACGAAGAACAACTCCTTGCCGCCAAAATCCTTGGCCTCGCCGCCCGTGAAAATCCAGAGCGAACCATCGCATTACTAATGGAATTTTCCACCAACATCACAGATTGGGCCGTCTGTGATACCTTAGCAACGCAATCGATTAAAAGCATCGCAGCCAAACAGGAAACCAAAATTTTCGAAGCTGCTCAAGAACTGCTGGAATCGTCCGAAATGTGGCAGCGCCGTCTCGGAATTGTACTCCTCACACACTATGCGAATGTGCCCGCCAAACAGCAAACCATTCTCGCAATGCTATCCCCTCTGAGAACTGAAACAGAACACTACATCAAAAAAGCGCTCGCGTGGATCGACAGGGACATTGCAAAATCGAAGCTGAAGTAGCCCAATGTAGTATCATCAAGATCCGAAATCATGCGCCAAGCTGCTCTGCTCTTCCTAGCCGCCTGCACCCTGCAAGCCCAGAATTCAACCAAGCCCGGCCGTTTCCACGTTGAACATCCCACCCTTCTCAACCTTGGATTTGAATGGCTCATTGAAGGTGACGCCAACCGCAACGCTACCGTCGAAGTCCGCTTCCGCAAAGTTGGCACCGCCGCTTGGCGTCCCGCGCTTCCACTGCTCCGCATCGGTGGCGAACGCGTGTTCCGCGACCGTGAAAGCATGACCTACACAGTCCCAGAAGGCTTCGCCGGCAGCATCCTCAATCTTGAACCCGCCACCAACTACGAATGTGAATTCACGCTTGTTGATTCCGATGGCGTCACGGGCCAAGCTCAACAACGCGTCACCCTATCCACTCGCACCGAACCCAAACCCTACGCCGGCGGACGCGTCCTGCACGTCTATCCTAACGACCACGAAGGTCCCAAAATTGAGCCAGCTTTCATCGGTCTCAAAGCCGCTTACTACGGTGAAGGCCGTGGCGATTGGACCGCCGTCCGCATGAAGAAAGCCCAGCCCGGCGATACCATTCTTGTCCACGCCGGCCTCTACCGTCCCGACCGTCTCAATTACGTTGACCCCCTCAGCGCCCCCTTCACAGGTTCCACTTCACTTTCCTTAAAAGGCACCGCCGAAAAGCCCATCACCATTAAAGGTGCCGGCGATGGCGAAGCCATCTTCGACGGTGCAGGCAATCACAGGCTCTTCGAGGTGATGGTCACCAGTCACCACATCTTTGAAGGCCTCACTTTCCGCAACACTGAAGTCGCCATATTCGCCGGCGAAAAGGAAGTAATGGGCGCAGTCGCTCTCACCGTTCGCAATTGCCGCTTCGAGGATATCGGCGTCGGCATTTGGACTGAAAATGCCGACTCGCGCGACTTCTTCATCTCCGATAATCTCTTCCTTGGCCGGGAAGATCAGATGCGCCTCATCGGTTGGAACCAAGCCGGCTCGCGCGCCGCAGGCATCTACCCGTCGCATCAGCTTCGCAGCTTTTTCGCCATCAAAGTTTACGGACCCGGACACATCATCGCCCACAACGCCGTCGCCTATTTTCACGACGCCATCTGCATCTCAACCTACGGTCCACCCGATTCCGATCCCGAAAAACGAGCCTCATCCATCGACATTTACAACAACGACATTCACCTTACCAACGACGATTTCATTGAAGCCGACGGCGGTGCTCACAACATTCGCGTGTTTCAAAATCGTGGCGTCAACGCTGCCCATAACGGCTATAGCTCACAACCCATCTTTGGAGGTCCTGTCTACTTTTTCCGCAACCTTCTGTACCATGTTCCCGGTGGCGGCGCTTTCAAAATGGGTTCCGCCCCTGCCGGCATTCTCGCTTATCACAACACTCTGATTGGGGAACAAACCGCCAGTGAACCTTATTCCAATGCCCACTTTCGCAACAACCTGTTTTTGGGTCGTGATACCAACCGCGGCATCATGACTTGGCCCAACGCCACCAGCAATTACAGCACCGACTACAATGGCTTCCGCCCCAACCGTAACGTAAGCAAGCAATACAACTGGCTGGCCCCGGAGCCCGGCAAGGCTACAAGAGCCGCCGACATGCGTAGCTTCCCCACCCTAGCTGAGTTTCAAAAAGCAGTCGGCCAGGAAGCTCACGGCGTTGAAGTCGATTACGATATTTTCGAGAACTTGAAGGCCCCAGATCTCGCCAATCGTTATCGCGTCTACCATTCCATGGATCTTAACTTCCGTCTTAAAGCAAACTCAAAGGCCATCGATTCCGGCCAAGTCCTGCCCACCATCAACGACGATTTCACCGGCAAAGCCCCAGACCTTGGCGCCATTGAATACGGCAAGCAGGAGCCCAACTACGGCCCCCGGTGGATCACCTGGAAGCCGTTCTACAGGTAAATATTATGATGACTTTACGATTGGCATTGCTATTCCTTCCGCTGCTCACTGCACTGCCCGCAGAATTTGAAGTAGCCACCCTGCGCATGTCTCCGCCGCCAACGGGTGATTCCTTTAACATCAACCTCGGCCTCATCCGCAATGGCAAGCTCACCATCTCCAACGCCAATCTCAGCGACTGCATCAAGCTGGCCTACAACCTGGTTTCCGATGAACAGCTAAGCGGCCCGGATTGGATGCGTGATAAATTAGTGCGCTTCGATGTGGTCGCCCAAGCTCCGCCAGACACTTCGCGCGAACAGGTTCTGCTAATGCTGCAGTCCCTACTAGCCGAGCGCCTCAAATTGAAGCTCCATACAGAAAAAAGAGAGCTTTCCTATTCCGCACTTCAAATAGGAAAGAACGGATCAAAGCTCCGCCCACCGCCAGCCGGCGCAGCTCCTGGAAACGGAATCCATCATTCCGGCAACCTGGACAACACCATGACCATGGAATTCCTGGCCCGTCTTTTATCACGTTTTGAGCGAGACACCGTCATCGACCGCACCGGCCTCAAAGGTTCCTTTGAAGTGAAGTTGCAATGGGCACCCGCCAATCAAAATCCCGACTCCCGAGTTGCCGCGTCTCTATCCACTGCCTTGCAAGAGCAGCTAGGCCTGCGCCTGGTCCGCCAAAAAGGTCCACTAGACGTACTCGTGGTCGACTCAGTTCAACGAGTACCCACAGACAACTAACCCAAAATTGGACTGCAACCACCGCCGCTGACGACACCTCAAACGACGTGGCTGCCAAGCCCCAGTCACGTGTAAACGAAAAACATTTCCCCAACTGTTTCAATCTGCAAATCAGCCAATCGCTCCGGCCTTCAACAACCCAATGTCAACATCAGGCATGTCTATTCCAATCCAACTTTCAAAGCTAGCCGTCCTTCTCAACAAAGAGGATCACCAATTCTTCGCCAAACTCGAATCCACCTATCGCCAGCAATTCCGCCCCTCCAACGCAGTTGAACTCACCTTGTTCAATCAACTGGTCCTGGCAGCCTGGAACATCGAACGAACCCATCGCCTGGAAGCCAACCTCACTCTGGAATCCGACCCGTTGCTGGACCAATCCCAATCCATACTCCTCGCCCGCATCGCCAACTACCGCCTGCGCGCCGAACGAACCTTCCACAAGTGCCTCAAAGAATTACGCAATCTCCTTGCGAAACCAATTTTGCAAAACGAACCCAATCGGCTGCGCTACAAACTCGTCTACTACCATCCTCCAGCCAAAAAGAGAGCTAAAAATGGGCGAAATGTTCTATGCCCTTGCGGCTCCACGAAGAAGTACGAAGTCTGTTGCCTCAACAAGGATCTCGCCCCCCCAAAGGCAGCCTAAAGCGCTATCATACCCACAGTGCAAAATCGTCGATTCTTCCTGCTGTCCTCCACTGGACTGCTAGCCAAAAACACCGCACCAGAGCCTTATCAAATCGACCTTTTTCAACAAGGAGCACAAGGCGTCCACACCTATCGCATTCCCGCCTTAGTTGAAACCAGCAACGGCACCCTCATCGCTGTAGCCGACGCCCGTCATGAAAACTCTCGCGACCTTCCCGGCAAAATTTCCTTAGTCATGCGCCGCAGTCACGATCATGGCCTCACCTGGCAACCTCCCATAACCATCCGCGCAGTGACCGAAGGTGGCGTGGGCGACCCCTCAATGCTCCTCGATAAATCCACTGGCCGCATCTGGTGTTTCCATGCTTACGGTCCCCCAGGCATTGGATTCCACGCAGGCTCTTCCACCCTGCAATTGCATGTGATGTTCAGTGACGATCATGGCGCAACTTGGTCCAAGCCTATTGACCTAACACCGCAAATCCACACCCCCGCAATCAAATCAATGTTTGCCACCTCCGGCACCCACATCCAAACTCGTCGTGGACGCTTTCTTGTCCCCATGGTTATCAAGGACCATAACAACGTTGTCGACGCCA
>JAYUSZ010000086.1:0-5569 GCA_043755435.1 Bryobacterales bacterium
ATGCCGTTGTCGCCAAATTCCAAATTGGGTTTGCCGGTTTTTGCGTTGATAGAAAACAACCGGCCGTCTCCGGAACCAAACACGATTTGAGCGGGAGTGCGCGCATCACCGGACCAGAATTCAACGCCGCGTGTGGAAGGGCCACCACCACCGGCAAGCGCGTAGGCCCATATCTCTTTTCCAGTAGTTGCATCCACAGCTACAACGCGCCCATAGGGAGTGGACAAGTACATAACTCCGTTAATCACCAAAGGAGTAACAGTGCTTGGGTAAAATCCGTTGGCGCTGCGCCGGGGGCGGAACCCTTCAGGTACATCACCAACCGGGGTATCGGGAGTGATGGCGGCGCGGACTGGAACTGGTGCTTCAACTGCGCCTGCTGGCTTCATATGGTAGACCCATGCCACTTTTAGCTTGTCCACGTTGGAGGGCTTGATTTCCGTCAGCGGTGAAAAACGCGTGCCGTTAGAATCGTGCCCATAAGTGGGCCATTCCTTGGCGGGGTCGGTGGTTTTATTTATCTGCGAAAGTGCGGGCAAGGCCATCATGAGTAATGCGAGTAAGGCGGGTTTCATTATTGATATTCGATCTCAACAAGATTCTTGGTCAAGATCGATTATAGTTGACGCGAAACCCATGTGAGTAAGAATCTTGCATTGAAACCTAGCAAGATGACAAACTAAGTTTATGTTACGTTGGCTACTACTTTCTTCTCTGGTGATTTGTGTTGCCGCCAGCGCATTGCCTGCCGCTGAAAACGATGATTTGCCTGAAGGAAATGGCAAAGAAATTTTTGTAAGAATGTGCTCCAATTGCCATGCGCTGAAGCAAGTGACGAAAGCCCGGTTTCACCGCAATTTCTGGGAAAGCGTGGTGGACGACATGGTATCTCGCGGTGCTGAAGGCACGGAAGAAGAAGCCAGTGTGGTGGTGGGCTATCTTACGCGAAATTTCGGGAAGCCAGTGAAAATCAATCAGGCTACGGCAAAAGAGATACAGGCTGGCCTATCGTTTACTGCGGCGGAATCGGAACTGCTTGTGCGGCATCGAACAGAGCACGGAGCATTCAAAGCACTCGAAGATCTGCAAAAGGTGCAGGGCTTGAGCGGGAAGCGATTGGATGAGCAGAAAAAGAATATTGAGTTCTAAGCAGCTCGCATTCCAACATATCGTTTGAGAACATTGCAAATGGCGGCGAAGCCGGATTAGTGGTCCTCGTGCACCCGGTCCATGCGCGAGCGGCATGCCTTCTTTCCCACTTTCGTACCAGTCCATTCGTTCTACTGCCCATGGGACAATCCCTTGAGGTTATTGAAATCCAAAATCGCTGTGAAATCCCTAGTGTGAAAAAAGCAGACGGAAGTTATTCTTGAATTGTCGCCCCCAGCGCCGAGGTCGGCTTTAGTTTAGGTGCTAAATGCGAACATATTATTTTCTCCTAATCTTATCTTTTAGTTTGCCAAAAGCAGAAGCAGCTTACAGTTGGTGGAGCCCAGCGGCTACTAATTCACTCATAGCGTCTGGAACGACCACTTCGTGGGGCCTGGTAAACGGTTCGAGTGTTAACGTTACCCAAACCTATTCAGTCACTCAGCCAGGGACAAAAACGCCAGTGGCCGTAAGGGGCGGAACGGATTTCTACAATTTCCAAAACGCGGGGTGGATCACTTCCGAGTACACTAACTCCGCGCTACTAGCCTTGGGAGGCGTGAACGTCTTTAAAGCCATGTCTTATTGGGCCGATACCACCGCAGTGGCCAACCAAGGTGACCCAGCAACCTGGACCATTACCTTTCAGTTTTCCGCGCCGATTTCACAAACCTCGCTAATGGCAAATCAACTTGCATTGTTCGGGCTGGGCGCCTCAGGGAAAAACGCGGCGGGAACAACCGTCAGTTCGGTGAACTACGTACTTGCCGCTTCTTTGGGAGTGAGCACCGTTAGCACATCGGGATGGAAAATGAACCGGCAAACCACAGGTTCGTACGGAGCCGAAGCTGGAGTAACCTCAGCCTGGAACGCGGCAACCGGAACGATTAGCATAACCGGGGGCTCGGGGCATTTCTACTCATTTTTCACGCCAAACAATTCCTTCGATAAGCTCACCATTACCGGGAACACAATCAACTACGATACGTTCGACGTAGGCTGGGTGTCGTCCACTCCAGAACTTTCCACTTGTCTAATGATAGGTGCTGGGCTCCTGGTCCTTGGGTTAGCCCGTAGGCATAGAATCTCAGTGACTTTTGATCCAGCAATGGCGAATTAGCCTGTTAGGTGGTGCGTTCCAGAAGCTTAGTATAGGGAAAATCCTTTACGGCTCCAAATTATGAAGCGTACCAAACTCTGGGACACTTGCGACCGTTTAAGGCGAACTCGTCTGGACAATCATGGATAGCGCCATTGAGATCGTAGCCAAAGCTGCGGAAAGACTCCGCACTCAGCTTCCAAGCGAAGATCTCGAACTCATGAGCTAAGGCATCAGCCAGAGGACGGGTTGCCACTAGCCCAGCACTCTGTGTAGAGTGGCGCGGATTTTTCACTGCTTGCAGGGAAGGCTTGTCTTTGCCAGTATAAGGGAACATTCCATCCTACAGATGGTGAATGCTCCAACCAATGAGGTTCATTGCCCTTCTTAGGACGCTCACCACCAGCAACAATATAGGAGCTAACCGCGGGACCATTACTGCGCCCATACTTAAGCACTTCTTTCAACACCTGAGGAAATGACGCCCGTCCCACAACAGTACTGCGCGCTCCGGCCAGTCTACGTAGAAATCAAGGTTACTTGCCAGAATATTGAGTCTTAACCTCAACTATAGAATTCTTTCCGATGTTGCTCGGCGTATCCTTGCAGGCGGGTAGCCACATCGGGAAACTTGCCAATCACATTAGTTGATTCCAGCGGGTCGTTCTCCATATCAAACAAAGACAATCCAATCTGCTCTTCGCGGTACTTGCCAGCCTTGCCGTCGTTGCCCGCCTCCACCAGCGTTCGATAACGATGGGGGACATGCAGTTTCCAGCGGCCGTCTCCACTGATGACGCCTTCGAAAACTGCGCCGGTGCCGAACGGATAATACTCGTGCGGATTTACGGCGCCGGGCTTCGCGGTTATCAGATCCCAGACGTTCTTTCCATCGATTGTGTTTTTCGGAAGTGGAGCCTGCGCCAGACTAGCAATCGTGGGTAACAGATCCACGGTGCAGATTGTTTTCGAAGACGAGGATCCGGCTTTGATCTTGCCCGGGTATCGCATAATGCAAGCGCTGCGGGTGCCGCCGTCAAATCCGGTTCCCTTCGCTTCACGATACGGAGTCTTCCCGGAATGATTGCCGTAGGAGACCCAGGGGCCATTATCGGAGGTCATGATCACCATGGTGTTCTTGTCCACGCCCGCTGATTTCAGCGCCTTCATAATCTCTCCAACGGACCAATCAATTTCCATCATCACATCACCATAGACGCCTGCACCGGACTTTCCCTTGAACTTTTCGCTACGGAATAGTGGCACGTGAGGCATAGAGTGGGGAACGTAGAGCAGGAACGGATTGGCCTTGTTGCGGCTGATGAAATCGACGGCATGCTCGGTGTACCAGGTGGTGAGCATTGGCTTATGCTCCTGCGTGACGCGTTCGATTTTGATCTGGCCGTTTTCCCAGAATTGAAGCGGATATTTGCTATAAGCCGCAGGATTCTCCGGGTGGAATTCCCACATGTCGTTTGAGTACATCAGGCCGCAGGATTCATCGAAGCCACGGGCTGGCGGACGAGTTTCGGGTTGATCTCCAATGTGCCATTTGCCGAATACTGCGGTGCGGTAGCCTTTGCCTTTGAGCACTTGGCCGATGGTGGCGAAGGCCGGGTCCAGGCCGCGTGCGCGAGGTCCGTGGGCACCGAAGACTTTAGTTCTGCCCGGGTAGCAGCCGCTCAACAATGCGGAGCGTGATGCGGAACAGATGGCTTGGGGTACGTAGAAGTTGTTGAACCGGCACCCTTGTTTGGCCAAGCGTTCGACGTTCGGGGTTGGGTAGGGAGGAGTGCCAAAGGGGCGGAAATCCGACCAGCCTGAATCGTCGAGAAAGATGATTACGAAGTTCGGTGGTGGTGTGGCGGCGTTGGCTAAGCCAGGAAGGGCCAGGGCGCTGGCTGTTTTGAGGAAGTCTCTACGGCAAATGGATTGTTTCATGCGTGGGTGCTAATGCTATTAGACACCAATTGGAGGGAGATGGAAGAGGTGTTTTCTAAGGAATGGTGCGCCCGGAGTGATTCGAACACCCGGCCTTCTGGTTCGTAGCCAGACGCTCTATCCAGCTGAGCTACGGGCGCGCAAAGGTACTGCTTCACCTAGATTACCACAGCCCCGCCTATTGTCCAATGATCGTCACTTCACGCTTCGCATCGCGTGATTCGATTTGGAAAACGTTGGTGCCCGCCGTAACTCCCAAACGGACCGTGGCGGCCCAAACTCCTGGCAACTCTGGATCATAGGATTCCAAATCACCCGCGCTGCCATCTCCAGTTGTGACCGTAATCTTAGGCGTCTCGCTCGTGATAGGAATTCCCGTCGCATCAAGGAGGATGAAGAGGAAAGTCTGGCTGGAATTGATCCTGCCTGAAGCCGGCGTCCTAACCATCGTGACCTTTGCCGGGACATTGGTTGGCGCTGCATACCAGTAGGCCATGCGGGATTCAACTTGCGAATTTGCGGCGTTGATCTTGAGGAAGCCCTGATATTCTCCATTGGTAATGTTCTTGCCGCGGAAGGCGAGGGTTACTTTACGGGTCTCACCGGCAGGAATGGAAAGCGTTGTGGGGGCGACCACTGGAAGCAAAGAGTCGGTGGAGGAAACAGAGAGCGTGAAGGTATCGGTATCCTGTCCAAGATTGGTAACTTCAATGTCGCGCGAAAGGTCAGGGTTTTGATTTCCAGCCCCAAAACTTACACTCAATGGTGCAAGAACGGTGTTGGTTTGCACTGCTGCATTTAAGTCCAACAGGCCAGAGCCAGCCACCATCACTGGGGCCACTTTGCCATCGGCCAAAATAAAAGGAGCGGCGCTATTCACCATCAATGAGCGGTATTGTTTTGGGCTCAGGCCGGGCCTCGCGGACTTCAAAACTGCCATCGCCCCGGCCATTGCTGGAGCGGAAAAGCTGGTGCCTTGAATTACGGTGTAGCCTCGACTGTTGTACATGCCACCTGCGCGGAACTTGCTTTGCGTTGCAGTGGAAACGTTCGTTCCAACAGCTAGTAAATCGGGCTTGATTCCTATGTCAACGGACGGACCCCGAGAACTGAATTGCGCGGCGCGTCTTGATTCCTGCGAAACCTGAAGACCTTCAAATTGCAGAGTTCCGACGGCCGAACCACTGCGAATGCGGTTTTTTAGGCTAACTCCATCGGCATTGCTCACCATCATGCTGGGAAGCAGCGACGACCCTACTCCCATGCTGATTGCTTCCGGGGCAACTGCGGTTGCATAGACAAGACCGGATACCGCACCGGCCAATTGCGCATTGTTCAATTTTGTTTCAAAGGTGCAGTCCCCACGAAGAATCAGGACCA
>JAYUSZ010000087.1:0-14277 GCA_043755435.1 Bryobacterales bacterium
GAAGCGTGGGCCAACGAAGAAGTTGCGGCCTGTGTTACCGAACTCTCCTGCGCCTGGAGCCGAGAACCGCTTGCGTTGATCGGCGCACCAACTACGGATATCACCAGCACAACCTTTGGACGCATCCGCAGCACTGTTGCCAGCAGTTCACGGAAAATCCAATTCGGCGCTAAGTTTTATTTCTAGCGCTCCATTGGAATAGCCTGACCTGTTTCAATGCGGGTGGGGCAAACTGAAGTTTGCCCCACAGCCAACACTATTCCACTGTTTTGCAGAGCAAGCGGATTACGTTATATATTGGGAGGCGTTGATTGGCATGAAAAACCTCCCCGCAATTCTAATCTCTCTAACCCTCACAATCCACCTGTCCGCCCAGCCTGATCGCACCATCCGCCCCGCCACAAACGCCCGCCGCGTAGCACTCGTCATCGGCAACAACGCCTACCCCTGGGGCCGCCTCACCAATGCCGCCTCCGACGCCCAGTCCCTTGCCACCGCCCTTGAATCGGCCGGGTTCGAACGCGCCAACATCACCCTCAAGCTCGACACCAATCTCAAGGAAATGCAGCGCACCATCCGCACCTTCGTCGAAGGCATCCGCTCCGGCGACCTCGCCTTCGTCTACTATTCCGGCCATGGCGTTGAAGTACGCGGCAGGAATTACCTGCTGCCCGTCGACTTCCCGCCAAACTCCACCGAACTCGAAGTGACCGACGAAGCCTACTCCGCCCAGGAACTGCTGGAAAAAGTCGAATCCAGCGGAGCACGGGTAAAGTTGATCATCATGGATGCCTGCCGTGATAATCCATTGAGGGTTGCCAACCGCAGCGCCTCGCGCGGATTGGGACGAATGGAAGGTGAGGGTACGTTAGTCATGTTCGCCACCTCCGCCGGCAAGACAGCAACCGACTCCGGTATTTTTCAGCGGGAGCTGGCACGCGGCATCCGCACTCCAGGCGTCGCCGCCGATGAGGCATTGAAGCGAGTCGCCCGTGCCGTAAATCGCGCCACGGAAGGAAGGCAGACTCCAGCCATCTACGGCTTGTTGCTGGAAGATTTCGAGTTTGTTCCCGGCGCACCGCGCATTGCAGTTACGCCGGCTCCGCAACCGGAAAAAGTAGTGCGCGGACCCGGTAAGGGCGATGTCCGCATCAACCCCAAGGATGGCCAACGCTACGTATACGTCCCCCCAGGCACATTCCGCATGGGCTGCTCCGCTGGGGATAGCGAATGCGATGCGGATGAATCCCCTTCACATGAAGTCTCCATCACCAAAGGTTTCTGGTTGGGTCAAACAGAAGTCACGGTGGAAGCCTATGAGCGCTTTGCCAAAGCCACGGGCCGTCCCATGCCTGCGGAGCCAAAGTTCCGCGAACGCAGCCTGAACCCGGGTTGGGCAGATAAGCGCTTGCCCATGCTGATGGTTGACTGGAACGACTCCCATGCCTACTGTGCGGCTGCAGGCGGGCGGCTGCCAACCGAGGCGGAATGGGAATATGCGGCGCGAGGCGAAACAGGCGGACCACGTTAAGGAACTCTTTTGGACATCGCCTGGTTTGGAGACAATTCCGGTAAGCAAGGACTGGATGCCGCCAAGATTTGGAAAGACGAACCGAAAGCATATTTTTTCAAGCTTTTCGCCAACGAGAACCACCCACGGGCAGTGGCGTTAAAACAACCCAATGGCTTCGGTCTGTACGACATGCTTGGAAATGCTGGGGAATGGACTGCGGATTGGTATGGAGAAAAGTATTACGAGAGTCCGGGCAGCCGCAACCCCCAAGGTCCACCAAACGGTGAACGCAAGGTACTGCGGGGCGGCTCTTGGTTCGACGGTTCTGGGGGCCTCCGCGTGTCGAACCGTGTCAGGGGTCCCTCGGACCGTGGTAGCCTTGAAGGCCATCGTTGTGCGTGGGAATAAAATCCCTTTACTTTTTTCTTTTTTCCTTTTACTCTTCGTTTTGTTTGCAGTTCTGCGAAGGGGAAGATCCGGGACGGGTGGTAACTACTCCCCAATTCCCAATCCCCCACACCCCATTCACAACCCATTCTTCCCTTTCCTATCAACAACTTCATCTTCAGACACTTGCACCCACCCGCTATGATGGAATTAGAGAGATAAGTTCTGGCCAGAATGCTCTTCTTAAAAGTGCTCGCCGCAAGGTGAGCCAGCTTTCGGATCGATTCGGATAGCTAATAACATTGCCTCGTTGTGCTGGTTGTATGGAATACCTGATTTGTTCACTTCGGTTGATTACCAGAGTGACCAAGCCTGTAAATCAGGCAGGGCTATCAGGGGTGGTAGCTACATCAGGTGAAATGCAACCAGCCTGACGGGCTAAACATTTTCAAAATGCAGGAGCTCACTTTAAGGCCGTAGTGTCTCTAAAAATGAGCACTTCCCCGCAAGAGGAGCGGTTTTCCCAAAGGAAGTAGCAATATGCTACCGTCAGTTATGAGTCAGCCTGTAAAACTCTCCGACGGATTAGTCTTCGACGCCCGGATTTTTGGCCAAACCATGCAGCGCTCCATCGCCGGACAGGTGGAATTCTGGGCTCGTCTTGGACGGTCCGTCGATACTCTCCTCGAAGGGCGTCAAGTTTTGGATTTGTGCCATACTGGTGCGGCTTTGCCCATCTCCGAATGCCTTGAATCCGTGGATTCGGCAAAGGGGCGGCAGCGTGTTTCGGTCTTCTTGAAAGCGGGACCGTTTCCACACTACGAACAGCATCCCGACCGTCCAGGAATACTTGTACGTATTGAGAAAAACGGGAAGAGGACCTCCGGCCGGTTCGTTCAGCGGAAGTTTCAGCCTATCAAAGAGAAGTAAGCGAAGCCGATGAACCTCCCGCTTGATCAGCGACCAGTGGTTGTAGCAATTGCCGGACCCAATGGAGCGGGCAAGACCACCTTCTATTTCTCTCACCTTCAGAGGGCCGGACTCCGCTTTGTCAACGCCGACGTACTAGCGCGCGAATTGAATTTGGATCCGTATGCAGCGGCTCGTATCGCCGATTCTTTGCGGCGAGAACTGGTAGCGCAAACAGAAAGTTTCGTGTTCGAAACGGTGTTTTCCGATCCGGTGGGCGAGAAGCTCGAGTTCCTGAAGCAGGCGTCGAAAGCGGGGTACACGACAATCCTTTGCTTCATTGGCATCTCAGGTCCAGAGGTCTCAGAACAGCGGGTGGCCATGCGAATCTCCCAGGGAGGACACGATGTTCCAACTGTGAAACTGATTGAGCGCTATCCACGAACTATGGCCAATCTAAAGGCCGCCATTGGTCAAGTGCCGAACGTCTGGATTTTCGACAACAATGATCTGCGAAAACCGTTTCGCCTCGCCGCTGTATTTCAAAACGGAGCCTTAATTAGGCTCAACAAGCCGACGCCGAAGTGGCTGGCGCCTCTCGTGCCTTGAAATTCTAAGCCGGCCAATCGCCCGGCTCATTAGTATCCATCTCAAGCCAGCCTTGTTGTGGCACCGCAGCCACCGGAAGTTTTTCCTTCCACACCGATAACTGAAACCTTACAGGATCGCCCGGCTGCACTCCAAGTTCTCGCAGAGGAAATGCTGCTTCCAGAATGCGATCCAAACAGAAGCGGCTGGAAGTGATTTCCAGCTCCACCGATTCGGTTTTCAAATGCAGCTCAATGCTGGCAGCAACGGGCAGTTCATGAAAATCCAGCCGCAGAAAAAGGTGCTGGCCATCAGTGCCATAAGACAGACTCTGAATAATGTTGCGCTGGCTATGCATGGCACCAGAGCGTTCCTCAAGCCGGTAGTTCCCTGCACCCAACCACTCAAAATAGGAACTGACCATTCCATCAATTGTGGGTTTTATACGGCCTGTCGGTTTATCGTGAAGGTCGGTCACTGTCAAGTGCAGGAGTGAGCGAGACAATTCCTCAGGTGGCTGCAGTTCCAACGATTTATATACGTTCGCCAAATGGCCGCGGAACAATTGATCAAATTCCACTCGATTCGCCGAATCGTGTTCCGGACCGTACCACCAGCACCAATCGCTTCCCTGGGCAATCAGGATTTCTTCAAACGCCATTGCCTTGGCCGCTGGGGACACTTTGTCCTTCTCCGCTTCATAAGCCTCGCGAGCTCTCAGCAGCAGGTTCCAGGCTTGATTATCTTCTTCCGCCCCAATCCAAACATCGAAGTTCGCACCAATCCAAGAGCCTGGAAAAATGTGCCCGATTTCATGCGCGCCGTTCTGCGCCAAAGCTTCACTTACAGAAAGTGCTTGCAGGTCTGGAGCATCGCTGATGCGCTTATACAGCTGACGCAGAAATTCGCGTCCGCCTTCTTCGTAATATTCCCAAGCGTTCTCACCATCCAAAATGATGGGGACAACCGCATCCCTTCCGTTACAGTTTTCCCGGATCCGGTCAAGGAAATGTTGCGCCGCGTCCGCCGCCCCCATTCGCGAATATTCAAAGCCAATCAAATCGCTTAAATAGTGATCGCGAAAAATGCAGTTCATCTCCCGCCCTTCACTCTTCCATTTGTAGGGACGATAGGTCTCGAAAGCACCAGCCGTGGAACCAAGCGTGCGGCCAAGCACGCCATTGTCTGTGGCAAACCACTCATAGCCAACATCAGCAGCAATTCGCATTGCCTCATCGGAAACAGAACCTTCCGATGGCCAAAGCCCAACCGGCGCAATTCCAAATGTGGTTTCCATGTACTCGCGAGCTTTCACCAATTGGTGGCGAGCATCCTCCGGATACCGAAAACGCCGCGGCAAAGGCACTCCGTGATGCGATACAGAGGCTATATCGGAATCGCACAGCAACGGCAGAATCGGATGATAATAAGGCGTTGCTGAAATTTCAATCTGGCCGCGGGATGCAAATTCCTTATAGACCGGCAATACTTTCGCCATGATCTCAAGTTGCTTACGGCCCATCAATCGCTGCTCTTCCAGAGTGTAGTTGCGGCCTTTGCGGATTAGGTCGCGTACATCACGGTCGCCTTTCAAAAACTCTTCATCAAACCAAGCGAGTTGACTCAACACTTGCAGATCTCGAAAGTCCTGAGCGCTGAATGTTCTTTTTAGCTGCTTGCTGGCCTCATAAAGCTGACCGTACCGCGGATAGCGATAGATCATCCGCGATACATTCGCCTGAAAGAAATACTGAAGTATGAAATTTTGTTCCTGGTGCGAAAGTTCCTCAGCAGGCTTCAAAGCGCAGCGCAGAAAAGGGTCGGCAGCGGTCCCAGATACATACTCTTCCAACTGCACCATCATCGAGGGCACCAGGTTGAACGTCTGATGCACATCGGGGAAGTCTTCCAACACTTTCACCATGCCGTAGTAATCCTTCAACGCGTGCATGCGCGTCCAAGGCAACTTATACTCACCTGACACCAGATCCTTATAAAAAGGCTGGTGCATGTGCCACACGAAACAAAGTTGAATTCGGCCCATTATCTAGAAAAATAGCTCCGTACAGGTACCGGCGGCTCTGTGCCCCGAATGGCAACCCATAACACTTCATTCAATTCGTCGTCATCGATATCATCCGCTTCGGAGAAATTCATGCGGCGTGATTCTGCCGCTTTCGGAGCATTCTCTGGGTTTCTTGCATCGATTGCGATCCTCGGCTTTTCCGCCGTGTACGGCTTCAAATCAGGTGTTAACTGAAAAGCGTTAGCCATCGGCTGAGCACCCGCGTCGTGCATTGTAAGCGGGTTCAAACCAAGGATTAATTCCATAGTACGCAACATTGACACAGTATTGTACATGGAGTGGTCCACCACTGCCCTTTTGGCATAAGGCGAAATCACATAGGCAGGCGCACGATGCGAGTCCACATGGTCCGGTCCGTTCTGTGCATCGTCTTCCAAAACGAAGATCGCAGTCTTCGCCCACATCTTGCTCCGGCTTACGCCTTCCACAATTTGACCAAGAGCATAATCGTTATCGGCCATCTGGGCTTGCGGCGTATATTTTCCTGGGGAAGTGCCACTTGTATGATCGTTTCCCAACCTCAAAATAATGAACCGCGGAACAGTGTTACTGTTTTCCATCTGCTGTAAGTCCGCTAGGAATGTTTTGGCGCGGTTAATGTCCAGGTAGTCCAGGTCGAAGCCTCGAAAATCAAAGTTTGTCGATGCAGCCAACTGCGGGTCGCGCACGGACGCCACCTGCTTACCGCTAACCGGTGCATCCTTAATGTTATTCACCATGTAACCGTAGTTGCGCATCGTCAGCCTTTTCGACCTCACCGAACTCCAAAGATATCCTCCGGGCGGAGTGGCCGCTGGTTCGCCGCCTTCGTAATCGTAAGTCTTGCGACGGCCGGCGTAACTGTTCGGCCACATGCGCTGTACGTAATCAGGGGCAATGGCAGCGGTCGACCAGTTATGACCATCAGCGCTGACATCAGCATTCACATAGAAGTTGTCCAGCAGAACAAACTCACGAGCCAGCTTGTGATGGTTCGGAGAAATCTTTTCGCCGAAAAGCGTCAGGCTAGGGTCTCCATTGCCAATCCCTAAATCGCCCAGCACCTGATCGTAAGTGCGATTCTCTTTGATGATGTAAATCACATGTTCAATGGGGCCGCCAGCCTCATTCGCATTCTGTGGAATGGGCGTAGCAGGATTCCTATGAGCCACTTGATGCTGCTCTGGATTGTAGGGCGAGTTGGCGCGAACGGTTCTGGTCCATTGGTCAAGCTGCTCCATACTGAACACATCCACAACCGACATTGTTCCCGTTTGCAGAAGCCCCACATACTGATCGCTACGAATGCCTTCATGCGTAGGGGCGGCTTTCTTGGTTGGATTGGGACCTTGCGGATTTGGATAGCTGCGTGTGCCGCGGCCATTGAAAACCAGCAGCCGATTGTCAGGCATAACGCGCGCAGCAATGGGGTACCAACCCGCTGGGATGAAGCCCTCAACTCGGGATTTCTTGGTCATCACATCAACCACCGCAACTGCATTGGCATCAGAACAAACTACGAATAGTTTGTTTTTGTCCGGACTAAGCGCGAGTGCGCTGGGAGTCATACCAGCGGGCATTACAGGATACAGGCCAACGTTGATGGTTTCGATATTGGAAACCGTGCGTTCCCCGCTAATACCAAGCACATTCACATTATTGGTATTGCCCGCCGTTACGAAAATTCGCGCCTTGTAGGATTCATTGTCGTCGGCTTCAGCAGTCGCTTGACGGTCGCGCCACACCATGTCGGTAGGATGAGGGCCAGTACCAATCATGCCAATCGAACGACCAGTATCCGTTTCGTGTTGGTAGACAGCAGACCCGGCCCAAGAGGAGACAAAATAGGATTTCCCGTCTGGGTGAAACAGAATCTTGTAAGGCCGCTTGCCGGTCCGCCAATGTTCGATCACCATGCCGGACTGCGGATTGATAACAGCAATTTCATCGCGATACAACATGGCGATGTAGATCAACCGGCCATCTGGGGAAAGCGCCACGTCTCCCACAAAGTCAGTTACTTTGCGATCTTTTTCAGGAACCACTGGGAAGGTACGGCTCAGTTCCAGCTTGCCTTCATTAGTAAAGAAGCGGTATTCGTAAATCACGGAACGGGAGCCGCCGCCGACGTATAACAAACTCCCGCCAGGGGCAAAGGCCATGCCAAGCCAAGCATCGGGCAAACCGATTTTACTTTCCAGTTGCAAGGTCTCAGCATTCAGCACGTGAATCGATGGCGGTCTATATCCACCGTGCAGCACCAGCAAATGCTTGCCATCAGGAGATAGCAGGCTATTCATTGGCAGAGTGTCAAGAGGAATCTGCTTGCCTGCCGGCGATAGCACAGCACGGCTGTTCAGCAGGAATTTGCCGTCGCGCAAGGGTCCCACTTCTTGGGGCGGAGCTGATTGGGAAACCAGCAATGCCGCTACTGCAAATGTCAGTAGCATGGCGGCCAAAGCTTTAATTGTCATTCTGAAAACCTCTGTGCAATTGGATAGCGGCGGCCCATTCCGAACGCCTTCGATGTAACTTTCAATCCCGGGGCTGCCTGTTGGCGTTTGTATTCGTTGCGGTCAACCTTCATTGTGATGCCGCGCACTAGTTCAAGAGGAAAGTGATGCTGTGCAGCAATTTCGGCCGACGTCTTTGCTTCTTCAATGTAGGCGTGAAGAATCGCATCCAGGACATCGTATTCCGGCAGCGAGTCAGTATCTTTCTGATCGGCACGAAGTTCAGCCGATGGCGGCTTAGTGAAAACAGATTCAGGAATTACCGGACCCAACACTTGGTTGGCAACCCTGCATAACTTATAAACCAGTGTTTTCGGCACATCGCAAATCACAGCCAGCCCACCGCACATGTCTCCGTAAAGCGTGCAATAGCCTACCGCCATCTCGCTTTTGTTCCCGGTTGTAAGCACCAACGCGCCCCATTTATTGGAAAGAGCCATTAACGTGTTGCCACGCAGGCGGGATTGAATATTCTCTTCCGTGACGTCGGCCGCAGCACCTGCGAACACTGGAGCCAGCGTACGGATAAATTCATGGTAGAGGCCATTTACAGAAATCAGCTCAAAGCGAATTCCCAAACGTTGAGCCATATCCCGCGCATCGGTCACGCTGTGATCCGATGAATATGGGCCGGGCATTCCAACCCCGATTACGTTTTCCTTACCCAGAGCGCTGACCGCTACCGCTGCCACTAGTGAGGAATCAATGCCACCAGAAAGACCAATGAGAACTTTGGTGAATCCGCACTTACGCACATAATCGCGTGTGCCCAAAACCAAGGCTTGATAAGCTGCCTGACACTCGTCATCCAAATTTTCATTCTTGTCGCCGGTTTGCGTTGTAAGATCCACCAGCGGACAATCTTCCTCAAAACTCTTGGCTGAGGCGATTGCCGCGCCTTCAGCGTTTAGCGCAAAACTGGAGCCATCAAAAACCAACTGATCATTACCGCCCACCGAATTCACATACACAGCAGGAATTCCATGGCGGCATGCCAACGCTTCAAACATCTGCCTGCGTTGGGCACGCTTCCCCATGCTGTATGGCGATGCGTTGATACTGACCAAAACCTTGGCACCTTGGCGGACTAGTTCCTCAACTGGATCGCGATCGTATTGCGGCTGACGCCAGAAAAACTTGTCGTTCCAAGCATCTTCACAAATCGTGATGGCAACAGGAACCCGGCCAATGTAGACCAGCTTTTCTTTTTCCGATGGAACGAAGTAACGCTGCTCATCGAATACGTCATAGGTAGGCAGCAACATTTTTTGTTGCTTCAGTAGGACTTGCCCTCGTTGGGCGACAATGGCGAGGTTACGAACGCGCCGGCCATCTTCAGAAGGTTCAATACTTCCAGCGATCAAGGCCGGCGACAAGCTTGCGGTTTCTGCAATCAGGCGATCCACTGCAGCCATAGAACGAGTGACGAAACCAGGGCGTTCAATAAGATCTTGCGGAGGGTAGCCGGTGATGCATAGTTCGGGGAAGACAACCAGATCCGCTCCCAGCCCAGCAGCTTGGCGAACCATGGCAACCATCCTATCTACATTACCTGCCAGATCACCGATGGTTGTGTTGATCTGCCCTAGAGCGATACGCATTCGTTCCATTGTACCGAGGACATGCTTCATGAAGCAGCGAACTGGCAACAAAGAAGCGAAAATATCGTAACATTGAGTTTCGTGCCAATTACTGTGGCGGTCATCATTCCCGTTTATAACGGCGGAACTATGTTGCGCCAGTGCCTGCAGAGTCTTGCGCAAACTCGCACCCAAAGCTGGGAATTGATTGTTGTTGACGACGGATCAACCGACGCTTCCGCCGCAACTGCTCTTGAGTTTGGTGCGCGCGTTGTTCCTACCGGCGGCAACCACGGACCGGCAACTGCGCGCAACCTGGGTGCCAAAGCCACCAATGCCGATATCGTCTTTTTCATTGACTCGGATGTTTGCGTCTACCCCGAAACAGTTGGCATAGTACAAAGCGCCTTTGAAGAAGATGCAGAGTTGGATGCACTCATCGGATCCTACGACGATTCCCCGGGTTCATCCGATTTTCTTTCGCAGTACAAGAACCTGATGCATTCGTTTGTTCATCAGCAGGCGCGGGAGCAGGCTTGCACTTTTTGGAGTGGTTGCGGTGCCATCCGCCGGTCTGTGTTCCTGGAACATAGTGGCTTCGACGAATCTTACGGGCGGCCAGCGATTGAAGACATTGAATTGGGCTACCGTTTGAGCAGCGCCGGACGGAAGATGGTGCTGGACCGCAAGTTGCAAGTGAAGCACTTGAAGAAATGGACGTTCTGGAATCTTTTGAAGACGGACATTCTGGATCGAGGCATTCCATGGACTGAACTGATTCTCCGCGACCGCAACATGCCGAATGATTTAAACCTGCAGCTGAGTCAGCGAGTAAGCGTGGCACTGGTTTATCTATTGTTAGGCGGAGCCATGGCGGGGGCAATTTACTTCAAAGGTTATTTCCTTACTCCGTTGTTCGCACTGATCTTCTTTCTGCTGTCGCGCTATTGGCTGGAAGGTTCGCAGCAGCGCTCAAAGCCGGTGATCGTTACCATGATGTTGGCCATGACAGCACTGGTCCTAATGGCTTATCAGCACCACATGTTGTCGCTGATTCCGCCGCTGGTGCTTGGTTATTCGGTGCTCGCTTTTGGTCATCGCTATTCGAGGGAACCGGGTTCCCGCAGGCGAAGGCTAGTTCTGGTTTGTGGATTTTATGGCGTGCTTGCGTCGATATCGACGCTGACGTTTTTAAGGGCGTGCCCTTGTTCCATGCCGTTCACTATGGCTTGCACAATGGGGAAGATTCACTCAGTTGCTTCTTTAGGGCTGCAGCCATTGTTCTTGATTTCATTGCTGGGGACCATAATGTTAATAGCGCTGAATAGTCAGTTTTATGTATTTCTTGCTGCCAAGCGAGGCCGGTGGTTTGCACTGGCAGCGGTTCCGTTCCATTTGCTTTATCACTTTTACAACGGCATTTCCTTCGGCATCGGGTTATTGCGCCATTCGTTTCGACCAGGCCCTATCAGCCGCACTGCTGCCCAATTGAATGATGAAAAGAGCTGATGCTCCATTAACGGTGATTGTCACCAGCTATCAATCGCCGCTGGTTTTGGAGAAATGCTTAGCCGCTCTTTGTGCTCAGCCAGAAGTTAGTCAAATTGTGGTGGCGGATTGCTCAGCCGTCAATCCGGCATCTGCCCTGCAAACCCGGTTCCCGGATGTTACCTTTCTCCATTGGGACGAACCGCAAATTGTGCCCGCTATGCGTTGGGCGGCTCTTGAACATGTCCAAACCGATTTAGTAGGTGCGGTTGAAGCTCGCACCATTCCGCAACCCGATTGGGCCCGGCGAATTGTAGAGGCCCATGCTGCACATCCAGAATGTCCCGCCGTGGGTGGGTCTGTGGCTTTAGCCGAACCATCGTCAGCTTTTGGACGAGGTCTCTATCTTTGCGAATACGGAGCCTACACGCCACCATTGCCCGTAGGGTTCCGGTACGAATTGGCTGGGGCCAACTTATCTTACAAGCACGGGGAACTAGTAAAGGAACGCGACTTACTAACCGGTGGCAAATGGGAGACGCTGATTCATTTGCGTTGGAAGCAACAGGGCAAGGCACTGTGGATGAGTGAAGCTACGATAGTTTTTGAAAACACGATGACACCATGGGCAGCCATGCAGCAACGGTTCTTCTACGGTCGTGGATATGCTGCCAACCGTTTTGGCCAAAGAAACGTTCCCTATGCACTTATAGCTTTGTTACTGCCACTTTTGTTGACTTGGCGGACTGCGCAAGGAAAGAATAGGAGGCTTCTGTCTTTCGCAACGCTGGGCTGGCTGCTGACATTGAACTCCGCCTGGGCGCTGGGCGAAGCTTTTGGTTATGCAACAGGCAATGCTGGGGAGCCACGAATTTTTTGAAACCAACTGTCGCAGTGGTGATTCCTGTTCGGGAAGCGGAAACGACAATTCAAGATACTCTTGCGTCTGTTATCGCTGAGTGCCGTCAGATGAACGCCGAACTTATTGTTACTGTTTCGGACACTGATCCCACAGCGGAGTTACTAAAGAAATTGGATCTACAAGGAGTGAGGCTACTAGTGGCAGAAGGGGCGCAGGGGATTCCTCAACTGCGCCGCAACGGTGTGAATGCCAGCACGGCACAGTATATTGTCATTACTGAAGATCACTGTACTTTTCCCGATGGCTGGTTGCAGGAACTGGTGAATGCCATGGATCGGCCGGCAGTGGATGTAAGTGGAGGGGGAGTGGACCAAGGCTTGAAGACTTACGCTGGATGGGCGCAGTACTTCACAAGATATTCCAACTTCATGCCGCCATCGGTTGAAGGATCAACCAAGATGCTGCCCGGAAACAACGCCTGTTACCGGCGTGATGTGTTGCTTCGCCGTGCTGACTTACTTATTGACGGCTTCTGGGAAGCGGAATTCAACCATGAAATCGTCAAGGAGAAGCCTTTCTGGTTATGCGCAGGCGCGACGGTGCGCCAGCATCAGAATCGCGGAACTTTGGGTTACATCCCGCTTCGATTCCGCCATGGCAGATGCTACGGAGCAAGGCGTTGGCTGGCTACTCCTCTATCGCAACGGACGGCATTGCTGCTGCAATCGCCTTTAATCCCAGCATTGCTTTTTGTTCGATCGGCACGCGCAGTATTCAGTAAGTCAAGAAACCGCTGGCGGTTTGCCGCGGCCTGTCCTTTGTTATTCGTTTATTTCCTGGCTTGGGGAGTTGGTGAAGTTACGGGCTATCTAGGTGGTGCGGGAGGCAGTTGTGTCCGCACTGACTGAACTAGCTTTCGTATGTCCGCAATGCAAAGGCGAAGTCATACAACTTCCGGCGGCCTTTCATTGCCCGGCTTGTATTCTGGAATTCCCTATTGTGTGTGGCATTCCCGACTTTCGTCTTCAACCAGATCCTTACATTGCACTGGAGGCTGATCGTATTAAAGGCCAGCACCTATGGGAGGCTGGCCAAACCCGCACTTTCGCTCAGATGTTGGATTACTATTACAGCATCACACCGGAAGATCCGGCTGACTTAGCGGTTCACTGGACTACCCATTCACTGGCCGAAGTCGCCATAGCCGAAGACTATCTGGCTGAATCGCAACTTAAGGGTTACTCGCTTCTGGATATCGGATGTTCCACAGGCGGGATGCTTGCGGCCGCAAAGGATAGGTTCAAGCTTACTGTTGGTGTGGATTGCGCATTCCGCTGGTTGGTAATTGGCCAACTACGCATGCGCGAACTGGGTGTTACCGCGCAGTTGATTTGTGCAAACGCAGAGGCGCTGCCCTTTGCCAGCAATCAACTTGACGCTGTTACAGCGATTGACGTTATTGAGCACGTCGGCAATGCTCAGGCAATGCTGCGCGAATCGCGGAGAGTCCTTCGTTCAAAGGGCCAAATGGCCGGTTACACTAACAATCGTTACGCTCCCCTGCCCGACCCTCAAGTTGGCTTGTGGTGTGTTGGGTGGCTTCCAAGATCTAAACAGGCCAGTTATGTGGCTTGGCGGCGGAAGGACCTCCATCGCTACAAGGTAGATATGTTTGGATCGGGTGAATTGAAGAATTATTTACACGCAGCCGGTTACACGCACATTACAGTTGACCCTGCACGACTAAGCGCGCCACACAAGCCCAAGTTAGCCAGATTGTTATCCACAATCAACGTCGTTCAAAAGTGGCCACTTATCCGGCAATTACTAACAGCGTTGGGGCCGCGCTTAAGTTGGCGCGCAAAGACGGCTGATTAAGGAAATTAAATAGCTAGTGAACTTTGGCGCAAAACGTGCAAGACTGTATAGCGCGTTGCGGTGTGTCTCCCCCCCACTGCAACCGCAAAAGCAAGATTAGGAATTGAGGAGAGATATCAAATGAGTTCAATGATCGAAAGTTTGATCAGCATGGCAACCCCGCAAATCGTAGGGGCATTGTCCTCGCGTCTGGGTGAATCGGAAAGCGCGATTACAAAAGGTTTGACAGGTAGTGCTGCAAGTATTCTAGGAGCTCTTGCCGGCAAGGCTGGCGACGGTGACTTCCTAAAGACAATTCTCGGCATGGTGACGGGTTCTGGTAGTTCCGGTTTACTATCCAGCCTTGGCTCACTTGCATCTGGAAGCGCTAGTTCGCCGGTAATGGACATGGGCGTGAAATTCCTTTCCCAGGTTCTTGGCGGACAACAATCCGGTATTGCCAGTGCAATCAGTGCTGCTTCTGGATTGAAGTCCAGTTCAGCTACAAGCATTTT
>JAYUSZ010000088.1:0-39638 GCA_043755435.1 Bryobacterales bacterium
AAGCCGGCGAATTTCACTTCAACCGGCTGACCGTTCAGCTTGGCGGAGACCGGCTTTGTCGGTAATGCCAGAGGCTGGCTGGGCGCGAGGGAACCTGTATCCACCTGCGGATTTACAGTACCTTGTCCGGTGAGAAACAGCTGCACAACGGATCCTGGTGCGGCTGGGTTAGAGGCTGCGTTAATGGAATTGTCCTGGTTGAGCGCAGCTGCCTGTTTTCCATCGAAGGTGAATAGGCCGGGAGCTGTTTCCCTGAATCCGACAAAGAATTGAGTTGAGTCAAAGCCTGCGGGGGCCACGGTTACAATTGTGCCTCCCACCCTGCCAGCCACTTCGTAGGGCACTTGCAGGTTGATCTGATCGTAGGAGACATAAAGGAGTGGCACTGCTTGACGATCGAACAAGACGGTGGTTCCACCTAGGTCAGTTGGAAAGGATCTGCGAGTTGGGTTGTATTGACCAACTGCTGGGGTGCGGGGGCCAAGGCGAGTCCCGTAAAGCGATACGACTGACCCTGGGGCAACCGATCCACCAATGCCGGTTGCGGCGTGGAACGGCTGGTTTTGAATGATGCTGGCTTTGCCCCGAACGACTGTCATCACAACGTTCATCATGATTGGATTATTCACTGCACTAGGGGAATTGATTGTGACGCGACCGGCGTAGGTGCCTAGTGGTAAGTTTCCTGGATTGGCGCGCAGTGTGAGTTCTGTATCATCACGGCCGGTGAGAGGAGTCATAGTAAGCCAGTTGCCGCCGTTGAAGGTTGTGGCATTAGCGGTCCAATCCAAAATCACTTCGCCGAACTGCTGTAGGCTTACGATTTGGCTGGAGGCAGGGGCCAGTTCAAAGTTAAGGAAATCTACCTTTTCAGGGACCAGCCGGATGGTGGTTGCAATGGGATCACGCACTCGGAATGTGACGGGGACGGTGAGAGGCGAGTTGGCAAGCTCTTCAGCTGCAGCCACGATTTTGCCGGAATAAACGCCCGCGCGAAGTTTCCCTACTGCAGCAAAGACGCTGAGTTGCCGGTTGTCTATTCCTGAGGACGGAGTGACGGAAAGCCAATCAGTGCCATCAGTTGTGGTGGCGGTAATCTTCCAGGGCTTTTCCGTGCCGAACATGATCAACGGAAATGCATAGGTTGCTGCTGAGCCTGTTCCCACAATTCCTTCGAAGATTAGTTCCGATGCTCCAAGGTAGAGAGTGTTTTTCTGTCCTCCAGGTATGGGGGCTGGAGGTTGGACTGGGGTTGGAGGTGGACCGGGGGTGTGCTGCGGTTTTCGGGTTTGGCCTATTAAGGCACAATTAACCAGAAGGAGAAGGAGAAGGAGTGCAATAAGGAGCTTAGGTTGTTGCGAGATCAATCCTCAAGTTTATCGCCTTCAGGAGTTTTTTGCGGGGCGACTGAAACCATTACGATGTTACTTTCTGAATTCCCGATTTTCACTTTCACAGTGGCGTTATCATTCTGTGGTGAATCTGCGGGTATTTCCAGTGTTACTTGTAGCAGCCCCAATATGGAAGGGGATACGCTAACGAATTTTGGTCTAATTTCAACTCCGTTGAAGGTTACCAGCAGCGGTAAGACAGGCTTGGAGGGAAGCGCTTCGGTTGCCAACTGGCCTGTGGCCACAGGGGGAGCAACGGGACCTTGCCCTGTAATATGCAGCTTGATTTCGGAACCGGCATTGGCAGGATTCTCGATGGAATTGATGGAGCCATCTTGATTGATAGCCGCCGCGCGGTTGCCATCCACGGTGAAGATGCCTGGAGTTGCTTCCTCTATGTTGAGCGGAAACGTGGCGGCATCGAAGTTGGCTGGCTGCACTGTGGCGGGGACCGATTTCCTGCCAGAGGTTTCAAACGGAACCTGTAAGTTGATCTGGCCTTCCGACACTAACAGCAGCGGTGCCGGTTGGTTGCCGATCATCACTTTGGTGCCGCCCAGTTCCAACGGATACCCACCTTTAGCCTCATCGTAGACGGCTATGGCAGCTCCCCTGGGCCCGAGGCGGGCACCATAAAGAACAATAATTCCACCTGGAGCAGCGGGGCCGGCTTTCAGAGTTGCGGCGTTGTAAGCATCACCTTTTGCAACGGCGGCTTTGCCACGGCCCAAAGTGAAAACAACATTCAAGGTTACCGGCGAATTCAACGCGGTAGGGGAGGTGACGGTTACTTTGCCTGCGTAAGTGCCTTGGGGTAAGTCACCGGCCGCCGCTCGCAGAGTAATTGACCCTTCATCCTTACCTGAATTGGGGGTGTGAGCAAGCCAATTCCCTCCGTTGAAAGTGGCGGATGTGACGGTCCAATCTACGGCAACTTCTCCCTGCCTTTGTAACTTGATGGTTTGGGGCGGAGGATTGGCACCTCCTTCCGCAGAAGTAAAGTTGATGGTGGTTTGCCCTGCAACCAGCGTGCTTGGAATAAGCGGGCGAATTCGAAATACAACGGGAATTGTTTTTGGGGAACCAATTGCGTCGTCGGCCTTAATAATTACATTTCCTTTGTAGACACCAGGGGGCAACTTGCCTACTGCTGCGTAGACAGTGACCGTGCGTTCGTCGTCCCCGGCAACCGGTGTAGTGGACAACCAACTTACGCCATTTTCGGTAGTAGTCTTAATGCTCCAAGGCCGGTCGGAACCGGTGAATATGATTGGAAATGCAAAGGAAGGAGCGGTTCCGGTGCCGACAACGCCTTCCAACTGAATGTCTGTGAAACGGATGAAAAGTGTAGTTGAATCAGAACCACCGCCACCGGTGCCGCCGCCGCCAATATTGGGAGGAGGCCCGTCGATGGTTCCATTATGTTGGGTGGTTCTACCAGAAGAACGCGGCGTTGTGGCTTTGTTCTGAGCACTCGCCACAGAAATAGTTGCAAGAACACAGAAAAAAACGATCTTGAACCGCATAAATACCTAAAGAGGGATCCCGACATAATTGTATCTCTTTGTAGTGCAAATGTGTAGCACCAGTTGGTACTGGGCAGTTGGGATTAGCTTTGGTTTACCTTAGCTATGACCTGTTCGATTGCTTTCGAAAACTCTGTTGGCGTGTGAATAATTACGCTTTTGCCTTTGACTTTTTTCACGGCGAAGTTAATGGCATCGGGCAGACCGGCATAGGGGTTACGGCGGAAAAACGATTCGAAGCGGAAATAGAAGAAGCGAGGCAATGGGCCGCGCGGAGGCTCAATCACATCGGCTGGCGGCTTATCCAAGTGACGAGCCATTGGGCCCAGGAAAATTACAACGTCGGAGGGCTTTTGGTTGGGTGCTTCCGGGTTCTGTTCCTGATTGACAAGGTCGGCCAGCAGATCGATATGTCCAGCTTTGTTCTTTAGAACAGAATAATCCACGGCGCTCAGGTCGACTTTTTGGAGGGCTTCGCTGGCATCGTCCAGGTCACTTAGCTGGAAACCATTGCGACGGAAAATTTCCCGGTGTTGTTCCAGATTGAAGATCACCAAACGCACTGACGCGGTGGGGATGCGGCCCATCAAGGATGAAAGGGTGCCCAGTAACATGGCTTCGTCACTGGGACGAAAAACATTGCGGCGAGAGGACATGGGGGTGGCGTGCATCAGCACGGTCAAGTTTAGCTTGCGGACGTCCTCTTCGGGGGTGGGTAGGGGAACACCGCGAAGGGAAAGGTCGGTCACGGTGTTGGAAGGGATGGCTGCCTTCACCTTCCGGCTGCTCCCTTTCAGTTCGGCAATGGAGGTCCATTTTTTGCGGCAGACGCGGCGTTGATTGTCCACAAGGATCCAATCCACTTCGTACTGACCTGCTCCCATAAGATAGTTGCCACCGGTCTCGATCTGCTGATTTTTTCTAGGAGCGTCCGGCGGAATTTCTGGAAGGGATAACCCTTGGGCAAAGAACACTGGTTTGCCGCCTTTGGGTGTAACGCGGCTGAGAATCATCAGGCGATTGCCTTTTCCGGAATATTGAATGAGAGGAATGGCGACGACGTAACCTGCCTGAAAGCGGAAACCGAAGTTCAGAGTAGGCTTGATGGGCGTAATTTCACAACGGAGAGGAAGTTCGCCGGGCTGAACTTCAAAGCGGACCCTTGAGGGCAATCTGCTTCCGTCGGCCACTACAGATTGTGCAGCCAAGGGGATGGCGGACAGCAAAATGAGTTGGACCAAAAACATACCTACTAAGTATGATGCCCCAAGCGGGGGATGCGTTTCTTTATGTTGTTGGGCTGCGAGATGAAGGGCCGCATCAATTAATCATGCGCAGAAGGGCAAGGCGAGTACCCCGATCTCGCCTTGCCCTTTTTCGTAAACCTATTGGACCAATACTTTAATGTTGTCCATATCCACGTTGGTCTTGCTATCGGTGCGAACCGCACTGTCTTTATAGAACAGTGTATTGGCTTGAATAACGTTGTAGTTGGAAGTTGAGTTCAATGAGATAGGGATTCCAAAACCGCGAATCACGTTACCCTTGATCAGATCCCCTTGTGGACCCAGGCGATCGGTATCGGTTGGGTTGTAGCAAATACCCAATGCTGAATTTACGCCACCAGCGGTGATGTTGTTTCCTTCAATCCGATTGCCGAAACTACGGCCGCCGCGGATGAAAAGACCCAAAGCTGTGTTGTAAATATTGTTGTTGAGGATCGCGACGTTGCGAGATTGAACCACCATTACGCCGGTTTCTGGCGGAGCTGCGTCCATGCCGCGAATCGACATGTTTTCGATTTTCACATTGGCGGAATTCATTACTACAATACCCATCAGACAGTTGCTGATGCTGCCGTTGCGCACTATTACGTTTTGCGCATTGTTGATGCGGATGCCAACACCGGATCCCGGACAAAGAATTTCCTGGCCATTTAAATCAAGAGTAACGCTATTCCCTGAAATGGTGACCGCATCGCCAGCTCGGCCAGAGAACAACCCCCCGCTTAGCATGTATGAACCACTTTGGTCAATGATCGCGTAAGCGGATGGAATCAAGCGGATGGTTGCAGATTGCGCCATCAGGCTGGCTGTTCCGGCTATTGCCAGCAATGCGCCGCGAAAAATATTGTCAAATTTCATTTCTGTCTCCTAATAAGTAAACTTGTGGGGAAGGCATCTTCGATTAGCCCCTTCCGCATATGTATGTAGCGAATCCTCACCGGATCCCCCTCGGAAACTGCAATAATATTTGAATTCCTGGATGAAACAACCCTTCTTGCTTTTTGTGTTGACCAGTTGTGTGTGGTCACAACTGCCCCAACCCAATTTCATGGGCGGAGCATTTGGCGTGACCACCCTTTCGGCTGATGGGCAAACGGCAATTACTCCATCTGGATCGAATGTTTCCCTTTATAAACCCGAAAATGGAATCACGGGGCGGTTTTACTTAGGCCGTCATCTTTCTAATTACTTTTCCATGCAAGGGAACTATACGCTAAGCCGGAATGCGTTGGCACTAACTTCCCTGGCTACCTTAACTGGGTCGGAATCGGTGTATGAACAAATGCGCGGGAGCAGCCAGCAGATGGTTGGAGTGGAAGCGATGGGATATTTCCGTCCCCGCTCCAGCGCGTTGCGGCCGTACTTATCGTTTAGTGGAGGGTTGGCGCACTTTTCAAGCAAGGCGGAACGAGTTACGGCGCAGCGAGGAACGCTTGCACTTCCACCAGCAACTTTTGACACGACCAAACCGTTCGTCCGTGTGGATGTGGGAATTGATATTAAGATCACACACGGTTGGAAATTCCGCTACAGCTTCGGGGAGACAATTACCAGGAACCCAATTAGCATGCAATTGACTCCGCAAGGCAAACGCAATTTGGCGACGTTTCAGAATCTATTCGGTTTTGTGAAGGAATTTTAAGACCTGTATTGGTAAGGTGAAGTTATGGAATTGCGGGTCACGTACAAGGAAGGGGTTAGGTTTGAGGCCGAGGCACGCGGTCATCGGCTTGTAATCGATCAGCCACTGAGTGGTGGTGGACAAGACCTTGGGATGACTCCTCCTGAACTGCTGCTGGCTTCGCTTGCGTCCTGCGCGGCTTACTATGCAGTTGAATATCTTAAAGCCCGGAGTCTTTCAACCAAAGGCGTCGAAGTGAAGGTGAATGCAGAAAAGGCGACTGGTCCAGCGCGGCTGGGCTCGTTCCTTATTGAAGTAATTATTCCGGGTCTGAATGACTTGAAGCATGCAGAAGGTGTGAACATTGCAGTTAAGAAATGTTTGATTCACAACACGCTATTGCATGCTCCTTCCATAGACATAAAGATTCATTCGTAACCTGGGTGAAGGCTTATCTTTGCTCGATGATTTCCACTAACTCCAGCACTAGTTTACGGACCGGGCGCATCAGCGGCAGCGAGGCTGCTTTCAAAAGCAACACCACGATTCCAAGGCTCTTGTCCATCAACAACCTCGTCCTGCGCTGGTCTTTGGAGTGGTCGTAAATCCAAAAAAGCACCATACCCATTTGATACATCCACAGGACTTTGGGCAATGCATCCACTAAGTCGGCTGGTACCTTAACTTCACTTTGGGCAAGTGCCTCGCGGAATTGGGTGATGCCTTCTTCGCGAATCTCTTTTGTCACATCACTGAAGGGGGAAAGACGATGTGCAGGGTCTGCTGAATATCCTGACAAAGCCCCCAAGAACTTTCGATCGGGTGCGAAGCAGTGAAATTTCACCAGAATCAAGGCGCGGATTTTGGCTTCCAATTTCCTATTTGCAGCAAGCGCCTCTTGAACTTGTGGCCGCATTTGGGCGTTCACTTGAACATAAAACGCCATCACCAAATCTTCCTTCTTGGGAAAGTAATAGTAGGCCAAGCCAGTGGCAACGCCAGCCTGTTTGGCAATCTCGCGCATAGTAGCTTGTTCAAAGCCCAGTTCGCGGAACATACGCAATGCGGCGTCAAGAATTTTCTGGCGGGTTTCTTCTGATTTTGCGGCCATCGTTGTCCTTCAACCCCAGGTACTTCAGCCCCAGTTCACAGCCTGGAACCGCAATCTGATTTAACCTTTCTGGCAGTTGCTCTTCGCCAGCCAATCCGAACAAGCGGGATCAGCATGCTGTTCTTCTGAAACCAACAGGGAGGTTTGACGGACTAGCGGCAACAGCCTTGGGTGGGCCATTCTGGCTAGTGTCGCATAATCGGCCAGGGCATAAAGCACCATCACCCAAGCTTCTTCATTCTTCCTTCCAGACTTCACCGGAACTGCTAACCATCAAGATTTCTTAGACCGGCTGCTTGGTGACTAAAGTTGAGAACATCCGGCGGGCCTGTGCTGTATCCAAGCCAACCAGCTTCCACGGCTCGCGCAACTTTTTCCGAATTATCCACTTGGTTTTGGGCAATCGTTGATCAGGCATAACGGGATAGTTTCATTTGGCAGGGACGGCTTCCAGAAGTATGAAACGCCCAATTGCGCAACATCCAACAGCAGCCGGTAGAATAGGGCACATCACGACCGGAGTCAAACCCTATTTTGAACAAGCTCAAGCATACATTGACCCGTTCTGAAAACTGAACGCCGGTCATTCCTTTATGCGATGCCGCTCAGACTCAGACTAGCTCTTCGAAACAGGATATACTGGCAGTGGGTCGGACTGGCTCCAATTTAAAATCTTATAATGTCCGCCTGATTTACAAGCATGAGATCTCTTCAAGTATGCGCAAAAATGTTCTGCAGCTATCTTCGGATAGTTGTAATGGTTTTGATTGCAGCAAGCGCCGTTGAGATTGACGATAACGAGTCGGAATTCGGTCTCTCAAAAGCGCCAGCAAGCCGCTCAACGGACCGGTACCGGACTATCCGAGTTTACCGTAACGCTATGGTATCGGGTCACTTTTTCGGTTCTTTCGGTTTCCAATCGCCAATTTACTGCTTAAGTGTTGAAGCCGGTAAGATTCAGCAGGGTTTGGTTCCCCTAAGACTTTTCGGGTTTTTGTCTATTGTTACCCCCGCGCATCCGTCATCCTGGTTCCTCCGAACGTGGGGGACTCGTGGTCCTCCTCTCACTTTCGTTTAGTCCACCCCACAACTTCAAAAGCAAGTAAGCATTTGACCACCATTGTATTGGTTGTTTGGCTTGTGTTCGGGTTTTTGCGCCCGCGCGTCAGCGGCAATCGTTTACTTTTTGCAACTCAAAAACAAGATCCCTGGAGATTTTATGCAACCGAAATTTACTGGCGATATTCTGCCATCCGTTATTGTCTTTTTAGTGGCTTTGCCACTCTGTATGGGAATTGCCATTGCATCTGGAATGCCACCGGCTTCGGGTCTGATCACCGGTATCATTGGAGGGATCATCGTTGGTGCCATATCCGGTTCGCCGCTGCAAGTTAGCGGACCGGCGGCTGGCCTGGCGGTGCTGGTCGCGCAGATTGTTCAAGAGCATGGTGTGAACGCTTTAGGACCCATTCTTGTTGTAGCTGGCGCGATCCAGCTTGCTGCAGGGTTCCTCAAAGCAGGGCAGTGGTTTCGGGCGATCTCTCCGGCGGTGATCTACGGAATGCTCAGTGGCATCGGCATTCTTATTTTTGCCAGCCAGTTCCATGTCATGTTGGACGATAAACCGCAAAGTAACGGGATCAAGAACCTGTTGACGATCCCCAACGCTATTTACAAAGATTTTTTCAGTTCCGAAGGGCCGGGACAACATATTCCGGCTTTGCTGGGGGTGCTTACTATCGTCAGTCTGATGCTATGGAATCAGTTCCGGCCCAAAGCGCTGAAGATGATTCCCGGCGCGCTGATTGGAGTAGTGCTGGCCACCGTCGTGGCAATGTTGATTGACGCGAAAGTGAACTATGTCACCGTGCCCTCGAACCTATTGGCAGCAGCCAACTGGATCTCGCTTGAGGGCTTTTCAGTTCTTTCCAGCAAGGCAGTGATGGTCTCTGTTCTGACTCTGGCATTTGTGGCTAGCGCCGAGACGCTTCTTTCGGCAGGCGCGGTGGACCGCATGCACGATGGAGTCCGCAGCGATTACGACAAGGAATTACGCGCCCAGGGGGTAGGCAATATACTTTGCGGACTGGCCGGCTCGCTACCCATGACAGGGGTGATTGTTCGCAGTTCGGCTAACGTTTTAGCTGGCGGAAAAACCCGCTATTCGACAATGATGCACGGTTTCTGGATTCTGGCTTTCGTGGTAGCGATGCCCTTTGTGCTGGAGAAAGTCCCGGTGGCTGCGCTTGCCGGAATTCTAGTCTTCACCGGTTACAAGCTGGTCGATTGGAAAAGTGCTAAGGCGCTTTCGAAATACGGACAAATGCCTTTGTGGATTTACGGGGCAACGGTGGCTGGTATCGTGTTTATCGATCTTCTTAGCGGCGTCATTCTGGGGATTGTGCTATCTCTGGGCAAGCTGATTCATACCGCCTCGCAAATCGACATTTGGGTGGAGCAAAGCCAGAACGAAAAACGTGCCGACGTGCATGTATCGGGGGCCGCCAACTTCATTAAACTGCCGGTGATCGCTCAGACCTTTGAAAAACTTCCGCGCGATATCGAATGCCATGTTCATTTTGCGGAGTTGGTTTCCATTGATCATTCGGTAATGGATCTGCTGACCAATCTGGAGGAAGAATTCAAGCGCGGAGGCGGCAAACTGGTGACCCAATGGGAACACCTGCATACCCGTCATGAGAATCAGATTCGCGGCACACAGAAAGACCAAGAGGCTTTGGTAGGACGATGATTTGCCTAAGCAAACCGGCTGCGGAACGCATTGCTGCAGCCATCGATCACGCGTCGCACCTGCTACCGGCGCAAGGCCCGATTGGAGTCTTCATTCATCACAATACATTGCACGCCTTTCAGCACCTTCCCTTTGAACAGGCGGTGTGCGAGGCCGCTCGCAAGTTCGGCGCAGAGCCATTTATGACCGAGGATGCCTATCGCCAGGCGCTGGTTTCAGGACGCATTCTCCCCGAAGACATTCGGGCGATTCTAAATTCCGAACCGGACGAGGAGATATGGCCCGGTGGAATGATGCGCAACGAACTACGCCACTCGATGTTGATTCACGGAGCGGGCGAGTTCCGGACCGAAACCATCCAATGGGAACTGAACGAAGGGAATTTGAGCCAACAATTACGCCCGGCCATCGCATCGGAGTTGTTTGAATTCTGCCGTTTCCACCAAAGACTCTTTGTATCGAAGCCCAGACAAACCCCTGTCCGGCCGCGCGATGGCGTGTTTGGGTACACCGGTGTTGATATGGACGAGGTGGTCCATCCGCTGTTGATTAAGTTGACCGCCGCCTTCCTTGATCAAGGTGTTTCTTATTGGCCGATGCCTGGGCGCGAGCTTGGATTTTGGCGAGCTTGCATGCAGATTCTGGATTTGCCGACGGTCACTCCTTACAACTTGCGGCAGCTTGAAACTTACGTACAGCAAGCCCGCACTTGGAAGACTGGGCACGATGCCGTTGTTCAACTTCTTGCCATTCTTGGCGTGGAGGAAGAAGAGTATAATTCGGTGATCGAAGCCGAGTTACTAGCCCTGCCCGGATGGGCCGGATTGATTCACCAACTGGAATTAAGCCCCTCACTGGCACCGCACGTATGCGTACCGGCTTCGCTGGCAGATTTCCTTGCAGTGCGGTTGTTATTGACAGTCGCCGCCACAGCAAGCATTGCCAAGGATCCGGAAGACTGGCGCTACCGGGCGGCGGAAATCCAACCCGATGCCGCAAATGCTCAACTGGCGCGCGCCGCAACTTTGTTCAGCGCCATCCGGCATACAGAGCTTTCCATGCCCACTCTATGTGTACTTCCGCTACTTTACTTGGATCAGTTGTTCAGCGCGGTGGAAGCCTTTGGGGGCTGGGAGCGCCGCCGGATCTTGCACCTGGCATATGAACGGCGTCACGAACGTCAAATTCTGCTGCCCTTGAGCCTTAATATTAAACAGTCCGCCCAACGGGCAACCAAGGCTGACCAAAAACGGAAGGCTGCCCAGGTTATCTTCTGCATCGACGAGCGCGAGGAATCGATCCGCCGCCATCTTGAGGAAACCGACCCGGAGATCGAAACTCTCGGCGCAGCCGGCTTCTTCTCCGTCGCCATGTATTACACAGGAATGGACGACGCCCATGGTGCGCCATTATGCCCGGTGGTTGTCACTCCACGCCATCAAGTGAAAGAAAGACCAATGGTCGGCGAGCACGAAACTTATTCCCGGCGCCGCTCGTTTCGCAAGTTCTGGGCGACCATGGTCCGTCATTGGTTTGTCTCCTCCCGTTCTCTAATACGTGGAGCGCTGGGTGCGATGACACTTGGATTGTTCGTGATTTTTCCTCTCGCAGCCCGTGTACTCAGACCCCGCCTCTTTGGGAAGGGACTCTCGTGGTTTAGCGGCAAATTGTTGCCCGAGCCGCTTACCGAACTAGCCTTTATCAGGGATGAGAATCAGGTCGACGGCGATAACCTCGCTAAGGACAATGGGGGTCACGGTCATCCGAGTAATGAGCAAGCGCTGCTAGAAGGATTTACTACTCAGGAAAAGGCCGACCGCGTGGCCGGCCTTCTTGGTCCAGCTGGTTTGAAAAAGGGTTTTGCGCGAATGGTCATGATTCTTGGCCACGGGTCCACTAGCCTCAACAATCCGCATGAATCCGCTCATGATTGCGGTGCTTGTGGCGGACGCCGCGGCGGACCCAATGCCAGGCTTTTTGCGGCAATGGCCAATCATCCGAAAGTGCGCTTGGAACTTGCGGAGCGAGGCATTCAAATTCCCGAAGATACCTGGTTTGCCGGTGGCTACCACGATACGTGCAGTGACGCCGTGGAACTTTATGATCTGGATCGGGTGCCGCAAACCCATACTGCTGATCTGATTCGGGTTAGCGCGTCGGTAGACCGGGCTAGAGCGCTTAGCGCACATGAGCGCGCCAGACGGTTTGAGGCGGCAAGCTGGGGCATTGATGCAACAACGGGATTGCATCATGTTGAAGAACGCTCCGAACATTTAGCCGAACCACGCCCCGAATATGGCCATTGCACCAACTCGGTTTGCATCGTTGGACGCCGTTCGTCCACACTTGGATTGTTCTTAGACAGACGGGCGTTTCTTGTCTCCTACGACGCTGCTGAAGATCCCGCCAACAAGAATCTTGCGGCTCTGCTTGGCGCGGTCATTCCGGTTTGCGGTGGCATCAGCTTGGAATATTACTTCTCCTACGTCGACAACGAAACCTACGGTTGCGGCACGAAATTGCCGCATAACGTCACAGGTCTGGTGGGCGTGATGAACGGCTATTCAAGCGACCTGAGAACTGGTCTGCCCTGGCAAATGGTGGAAATCCATGAACCAGTGCGCATTCTGTTTGTCGTGGAAACTTCGCCCGAACGCCTGCTTGGAACCATTCAGGCCAACCCGCTTTTGTGGGAGTTCCTCTCCAACCGTTGGATCAGGCTGGCTGCGGCCGATCCGGCTGGCGGGCCAATTCTCGCCTATCGCGATGGAAATTGGGAGCCAGTTGAAGGCTTGGACGAATCCCTGCCAACCGCTCCAAACTCGCCTTCTTGGTACGAAGGCAAGCGGGAGCATTTGCCCGTTGCTCGCATCGGCAAGGCTGCCTGAAGAGCTGTATGGAAAATCTGCTTATCGCCATTGTCGCCTCCCCTGGCCTGACCTTTTTGAGTTTTGCCGTTTGCTGGCTGCTTGGCTGGACGCCTTCGGAACGTGTTGTCTCGCGCATTACTTCCACACTGTTTGGAATGTTGTCGGCTGCTTCTGTCTGGCTTGCTGGTTGGATGATTGCTTCCGGTACAGGAAGTTTGCATGTCTCTCTAGGCGAATGGTTCCGTGCGGGTGATTATCACTTTCCGCTGATGTTAGTAGCCGACCGGTTGTCACTTCCGCTCATCATATTGACGGTCACCCTGTCGGGAATCATCGGCGTGTTTTCCGTGCGTTACATCCATCGCGACAAGGGCTTCTTCCGCTTCTTTGTCTTATTGCATCTGTTTGCTTTCGGCTCCTTGTGCCTGTTTGCCGCCGGGTCCATTGATCTGTTAATCGGTGGATGGGAACTGGTTGGCGTCACCTCCGTGCTGCTGGTTGCTTTCTTTGATGAGCGGAGCGAACCGGTGAACAACGCTCTGCGCGTTTTTGCCAACTATCGCCTCGCCGATATCGGATTGTTAATCTCCAGCTTTCTACTCCACCACGACGGGTCCACACTTTTTCAGATGCTGTTTGCCGGTGATTGGCCAGAACAAACGTCGGCACTTTCCCACCAGACGTCGGTGATTGCGGGCTTGCTGCTGCTTGTGGCCGCATGTGGAAAATCTGCGCAAGGCCCTTTTGCCGGATGGCTGCCGCGAGCCATGGAGGGGCCCACCCCTTCCAGCTCAATTTTCTATGGAGCCATCTCCATTCACGCCGGTGCCTATCTATTGTTGCGAGTCGAACCCATACTGCGCAGCGCGCCAGAAGTGGCCTTTGCCGTAATCGTCGTAGGTCTGCTTACCTCGGTAGTTGGCACATTAGCCCATCGCGCCGCCACTGACGTAAAGTCATCCGTTGCCTATGCGTCCATGTCGCAGGTGGGTATAATTTTTGCGGAAATCGGATTCGGCTTCCCTCGGCTTGCACTCTTTCATCTGATGGGACACGCAGCCATCCGCACTTTGCAATTCCTGCGAGCACCATCTATGCTTCATGACCATCACCGCATCCATGCCGCCATGGGAGGACACACCTCCGCCGAGGGTTCTCATTTTCAAGCCGTGCCTATGCCCAATGTTTTGCGTCTGTGGCTATACCGCTTCAGTCTGGAACGCGGCTTCTATGAAGTCTGGCTCGACCGTATGATGGTTCAACCTGCCATGCGCTTCTCCCGTCTGCTCTGTGGTTTGGAAAAACAATAATGAACCTTTTTGATGTTGATATGCTTTCCGTAGTTTCCTGTGTGTCTTTCTTGCTTTTATGGGCAGTAACGACCGCTTCGGCACCCAAGCGGGAGTTTCAAACCGGTTCCAACGCCGCTTCGATGGGCTTGATTCTGGCTGGTGTGCTGCTCGCCTATTTGTCTGCTTCCTTGCCCGTCTTTTGGCTGGGCTGGACTTTGACCGGCCTGCCCTACTTGTTGAATTGGTCCGGGGCAGGAAAGAATCGCAAAATAGCCTTATCCGCTAGCAGTTGTCTCATTGCCGCGGCTTGTGTTTTGCCTTCTGGAAAGTTGGCCTTTGTGGCTTTGGTTCTGGCTGTGCTCCTCCGATTTGGAATCTTTCCGTTCCATTTTCAAATCCTGGACACGTTTGAACAGACTTCCCTACCGGCACTTAGCCTACTGATCAATAGCCACTTGGGCGCCTATCTGCTGATCCGTTTTGCCATCCCACTCATGCCGGAAATCGCTGTGCGTTGGTTGCCGTATTTAAGTTGGCTTGCGCTATTCACATCAGTCTACGCGGCCATTGCCGCCTTGGCGGAAAATCGCCCTCGCCGTCTGCTGGGATTGTTGTGGATCAGCCAGGCTGCTTTCATCCTTGGGGGCATCGGCAATCGCACAGTGGAAGGCATCACCGGTGCGTTGGTCCATTGGTGGGTAGTGTCTTTTGCGATGTCCGGAATGATCGCTGTTTATGGGGCTATTGAGGCCCGCACAAGCGAAGCGGCCGGGCCCTTCACCAGCAATCTTGGGCTAGGGTCCCACGCCCCGCGGCTGGCCTGCTTTTTCGCAATTTTTGGACTCGCGTTGGTGGGTCTGCCGGGAACACTGGGGTTCGTTGCCGAAGATCTTTTGTTCCATGGTGCGCTGATTGCCCAACCCGTATTTGGGGTTGCCTTGCCTCTGGCCACGGCATTGAATGCCGTTACGGTGTTCCGTTTGTTTACGACTCTCTTTATGGGAAAGCGTGCAACTCTGGCCACCCCAATTCCTGATGCCTTACTGCGGGAACGGCTAGCTATGGCTATCACTGTCGTGTTACTCGTAACAGGGGGGCTGGTTCCGAGTGTTCTTGTCGGATTGAGAACCCCATCGGCCGCACGCCTGGCCAATATGCTTGCGCCCCAGTCCATTGTCCGCAAGTGAATCGTCACAGAACACTATTTACGAAATTCCAGTAAGCTAAAGCAGGAAGAAAGTTTTCCCGTTTAGACACTCATGAAAATGACAAACGTTGAAACCGGGCTGCTGTCGGATAAGGTGCCGTACATTCGCGGCGGCTGTGGTACCCGTCATGCGGTTGTTTTTTTAGGCGCAAACACATTATTCAAGCGCCTGAACCAGACTTCTAATCCCACACGCTACGCCCGTCAGGTGGCACGTCTGCTGCCTGAACACAGGTTCACTATTTTGGGATACGCCAACTCCAGCTTTGAGGCGATCGTTCAGGACATGGCACTCGTGATCCGCACACCACCTGACGTTGTTTTGGGAATCTCTTTTGGTGGCTTTGTGGCCATGCGATTCGCCGCCCTACACCCTGAGTTGGTGACACAATTGGTGATCCTGGTATCCGCACACCGATTCTCACCAGATGGGCAGGGAATGATGGCCCGCCAATTTGCCGCCCTCGAGCGAGCAGATTTTCGAACCTTGGTACGAGAAAACGCACTACTATTCCGCAGCCGCTTATACAACTGGCTGGTTCGGCTCAAGATCTGGCTGGATGGAAACCGGCTCACCGCTGAGTTCCGTAACCCGGATGCGATACTAAGTGACTACCGCCAACTGTTTGGACCGGATTTCGCGAATAATGCGAAATACGCAAGCCGCATATGCTGTCCAACACTTGTGATAGGTGGCACGGCAGATCAGTACTTTGATCGCAAGAGTTTCGAGGAAACAGCCAGCCTGATTCCTGGCGCCCGAATCCAACTCTTCGAGCAGGAAACGCATATGTTGCCTATCGAGCGAAGTGCCAAGGTTGCGGAGGCAATCAAGGACTTTACCGGCCGGCCCTAAGGCGCAGTGGTGCCATTCGTGAAGACAGCCCGGCTTCAGGCACTTGAATCGGAAAGTTGAACCACGCAAGCCTTCGGCTTCTCCGCATTGACTACAGGCGGGCTGGTCGAAAACAGGACATTGTGACAGTTCACTTGCAACGTTTCCGGTAACACAAAGAAATCCATGATGCAAATCCAAATCCCGGCTATTCTAGTAGATGGCTTCCGTTTGGAAACGGAAGTGCTGGCTAAAGTTGCACCTTTAATGAAAACCTGGAAAATCACACTCGAATACGACGGAACCAAATATCACGGTTGGCAAGAACAGAACAACGCAAGAACAGTACTCGGCGAATTGCGCGCCGCTGCGGGAGAACTCTTCGGTGAGCCCTGCGACATGCAGGGTTCAGGCCGCACCGATGCAGGCGTACACGCCATCGCCCAAGTCCTTCACCTCCGCGTGGACACACACCGCGGTTGGAAAGCTTTTGAAATTCAGTATGGATTGAACGACCGTTTGCCTTCGGACATCGTCGTGCTGGACGTCGAAGAAGCCCCTTATAACTTCCATGCCCGGCATGATGCTGAACTGCGCTCCTATGTTTATCAAATTTCAATTCGCAAAACGGCATTCGCGAAACGGCACGTTTGGTGGGTAAAGGAAAAGCTGGACGCCAAGCCAATGATGGAAGCTGCCAAGCTCTTGGCAGGCCGACATAACTTCATAAATTTTGCCGCACAGGATCCATCTAAGCCCGGGGAATCCACCATTGTTCATGTAGAATCGGCATCGGTTGAACCAGACGATTTCATGTTGGTGTTTCACATCACCGCTTCTCATTATCTTTGGAAGATGGTGCGCCGCATTGTGGGGACGCTGGTAAAGATTGGACATCATGAAGTTACCGTGGAGCAGTTTGCGCAATTGCTCGAAGGCAAGCCTATGCCTGAATTGCCGGTTCCGGAATGGACTGCACCATCGTCAGGTCTGTTTCTTGAAAGAGTCACCTACAAGGGTGATCCCAAAGAAAAGTCCGCGGATGAAGATGAAGTGAATAGAGAGGAACAAGTGGCAGCGGAGGTTGACGAAACACCTAGCCACGAACCGATTCCAGAGCATGTGCTTGCGCAAGGGAAGTATCGGGCTCCGGGAGTTCAGCCTGAGCCAGTGAATATTCCATTTGTGAAGCCTGAGAGAAAGGATAAACTACCGCGCCGCGAGGCTGTGATTCCGCCGGCGAAGTTTAAACCTGAGCCCTTGATTACTCGGGATCCAAATTACGAAAAGCCTCCATCGAAGCGCTATGATGATGGTCCGCGACCGGTACGTCCTCCGTTTAACGGCGACCGGTCGTCTGAATCTGGTGATCGTCCGCGATTCCCAGGTGGAACACGCTACGATGGTCCGCCTACGGATAGACCGCCGTTCCGTGGCGGTGACCGTGGTGGAGATAGACCGCCATTCCGTGGCGATGACCGTGGTGGAGATAGACCGCCGTTCCGTGGCGGTGACCGTGGTGGAGATAGACCGCCATTCCGTGGCGGTGACCGTGGTGGAGATCGACCTCCATTCCGTGGTGGTTCCGGTGGCGGTGATAGACCTCCATTCCGTGGCGGATCCGGTGGCGGTGATAGACCTCTATTCCGTGGCGGATCCGGTGGTGGTGATAGACCTCCATTCCGTGGTGGTTCCGGTGGTGGTGATAGACCTCCATTCCGTGGTGGGTCCGGTGGCGGTGGCAGGCCCGGTGGCAAGCCGTTCGGCAAAGGTGGCAGAAGCCCGAAAGGCTAGCAATCTCCTATGTAACACCTTTGTATTTGCATACCTTGCCAGTTAAAGCGTAAGATGAAAAGCGTTGGCCAGTGTCGGGGCGTAGCGAAGCCTGGTATCGCGCCTGGTTCGGGACCAGGAGGTCGCAGGTTCGAATCCTGCCGCCCCGACCATCTATCTCTCTTAAAATCAATTAATTGCGGGAATCGAAGGCTTAGAGTTTTCCGCCTTGTTTTCCCCTCTGTGCCCAATTTTGTGCCCACCCTGCGCCGCCCGGGCTCTCTCGATGGCTTCCATAATCGTATGCGCTTGCGGATGGACATATCGCCGGGTAGTAGCGAAATCACTGTGCCCGGCAAGGTATCCAAGGGTGTATGGGTCCATGAATGCCGCCCACCGCGTAAGACAGGTGTGCCGGAAAGTGTACAAAGGGAAGGTCGGAACGTTTCCAAGTTGGCACGACTTCAGATGCTGCTTTTTTAAGGAAGACTTTTCGATGTGTCCGCTTTTAGTGGAAGCCGGAAAAACCCATTCGCCCCTTACCTGAGCGCGCCGCATCTCAAGCCAAGCCGCAGAGCGTCCGGTTAGCGGAATCGTCCTTCGAGCATTCTCCGTTTTGCCAAACGGGATATGCACCGCTCCGTCGCGAACATGCTCCCATCGAAGTCGAAAGCATTCTTCGGGTCGAAGGCCGCAATCAACCAGGATCGTCGTTACATCTCGTAATAAGAACGGATCTTCTGGTGGGATAGGAAGTGCTCCGCGACGAACTGCGCGAATGCCCTCTTGGGCACGTTTGTAGGCCGCCTGTATCGCTTCGCCGATGGCCGCGGTCGCTTCGAGGTAGCTATATTCTTCGCCTTCGGTTAGAACACGTTCTCTGTGTTTTTCCCCGGGTAACATTTCTACCTTCGGAAGTGCCTTTTCGACCTTGCCCCATTCAACGGCAAGTTTAAACATCCTTCGCAAGACCTCCAGTTGCCTGTTAATGCTGGAAACCTGCAATCCTGCATTGCGTTTCTTTGCAATGAACCCGGAGATTTTGTCAACCGTGATAGTATCCAGCGTGGCGCCGGCCAAAGGTTCAAATCCATTTAAATTCTTCAGCCCAGTCTTGTAGTACTCGAGGGTTTTCGGCTTATCCTGAAATCTTGACTCAACATTAGGGAGTGAAGTCATTTTTGGCGAAGTCCCTCAACGTTGGCACGGGAACACGGTCTCTAATGCCGACCTCACCCTTAGCCAACGAGGTTTTGTGGGCGGATTCTATCTGCTCTGCCACTCGCTTGTTAGACTGCTTGGTGGATTCGCGAATCTGTTCTCCATTCCACGTGAATTTGTACCACCAAACGTTGCCCCGTTTGTAAACAGCCATTTTTTTTATCCTCCGCCTTCACGATACACGATTAGTTTCCTTAAATTGCTCTTGCCCGGCAACCGAAAACTGTTTCTTCCAGCGTTGCTTTGACCAGATTCCTGGAACCAATGATGCCAGCAGTCAAGTTCTGATGATGCGACTTCATTTAGCTATATGGTGGAGAATGGTCGTTTTGTTAACAGGATCCTTAACAGCAGAGTGTCGAGCAAAAGCGGGGGGCGTGATTCAACAACTGAACGCTTTCGCCCCCATTGCCGACAGTTTTTGAAAATGCCAAGAAAGATGAGATGATTCCGCAGAGTGGCTTACTGCACCGAAGCATTTGCGACGTGTTTTGTTTAATGCCATGCCCCGCCGAATGCCATTTCCCGGTACGGAACCAGCCCGATTTTCAATTTTAGAAGCCTCCGCCGCGCTCAGTGCTCCCGAATTGCGCCTTGGGCATCCTAAGCCACTTTGCGCTCGTTTTCTGATTCCATGAATCGAACGTGCTTCTCATCGAACCAAAGGGGGATCATGCCCCGCGGTCCGTTCCGGTGTTTCGCCACAATCAATTCGTGTGTGTTTTCGGCCGTGCTGTGGTTTAGTAGAAAAACGATGTCGGAATCCTGCTCGATCGAACCTGAATCCCGCAAGTCATGCAACATTGGCCTTCGGGCATCATTAGCCGCGGCTCTGTTCAATTGGGCCGCTGCAATGACGACCACCCCATGGTCGCGAGCCATGAGTTTCAGCGCCCGGGAAATATAGTCAATTTCTTCCACCCTCCGTTCGTGCCTCCCGCCCCCGCTCAACAGTTGCAGGTAGTCGACAATCACCAAGTCAAGACCGCACTTCGCTTTTCGCTGGCGAACCGAATTGGCGATTGCTGCCGGAGTTGCTCCGGTCCGATCAGAAATCCAAAGCGGCAACGAAGAAAGCCCGGCGATTGCTTTCGAAAGAGCGTGCCGGTCAGATGGCGAAGTGTTGTTCCTTCGAATTGCCTGAAGTGGAACGTCTGCGCGCCCGCTAACGGCCCGATGAAGTAGCTCGAGCGAACTCATTTCGAGGGAATAGAAAGCCGTTGGGTTGCCTTGCTCCGCTGCGTGCAAGGCAAGTTGAACAGCAAGGGCGGATTTTCCAATTCCAGGCCGCGCACCAATCGTGATAAGTTGCCCGGGCCGAAATCCTCCGGCAAGCACGGCCTTCAAAGCATTAAACGGAACGGGAATTGTTTTCCCAGTATTGCCGGCATTGAAAAAGCTGTTCAATCCTCCGTGGTTTTCTACGATCTCTGCAATCCCGAGGAGGAACGGTTCGCCGCGGCCGCCGCCGGTTTCCAGTTCCGATAGCCGAGCAATTTCCCTTGTGACTGTGGCCGCATCCCCTTCCGACGAGCCACAGCCTCGATCGCGCGATTTGCTGTCATCATGAACCGGCGGCGTAGAGCGCAGTCCGAAACCATGCGTGCGTAGCTGTCGAGGTTGTAAATCCGAGGCAAGCCATCATCCAGCGATGTAAGATACGCCACTCCAACCGACTCGAGCTGCTCACGCCGGTTGAGTTCGTTTGCAACGGTCATGCGATCAACCGCGGCGCCATCTCGATTCAATTCCTCGATGGCGGAATAGATTCGCCGATGGGCTTCAATGCTGAAATCCGCTGGCATCAAATGAGCCACCCCTGGGAGGTTTGCCGCGGCGTCCATGAGAATCGCGCCAAGGACAAGGCGTTCTGCTTCCGCGTTGCTAGGCAATAAACGGTCGATCATAAATACTCCGGTGAAAATGGCTTGTAGTAGTCCGGGCCCGAAGATGCATTGCCCTTTGGTGCTTCGTCGGTTTCATCATCTTCCCAGCGTTCGCCGCTGAGCCAAGTCGAAGCTTGCGGGCGAAATCGCGGTTCGCGTTCCAGGAGTTCCGGTTTCTGCTTTGCGAGCGCGGTCAGAACTCGATCCAGTTCCTCCCGGGATTTTATTTCCCGGTGGAAGACTTCTTTCGCCTTCGCTTTCGCTTGGGGTTTGATGAACCGGTATACTTCCCAGAATTCCGAGAACCATTCATCAGCCTGGGCGGGTTTCCTTGCGGTGTTCCGTTTCGGTTGCCGCGGTGGATCGTTCCAGGTATTTCCCGATGAAGTTCCGACCGGATCGAATGGAGCGTCGTCGACAGAGAATCGCGGATCGGCGTCAGCCGATGCGCATATCTGTTTTTCTACAACTACATCTACTACTACTAGCGGAATTTTTCCGTAATTTTCACAAAATTTTGGAACTCCTTTAGTTCCACCACGATATTCGGCTTTCCATAAAGCAAAGGCCGATTGAGGCGGTTCGGGGCTTCTGCGATCCTGCGCAGTCCGGTAGCGGGGTAGCCATTCAGCTTTCGTGTCCCACAGCCCCCACAGAAAGCCCGCTGAGTCATAGAGGAATAGAAGATGGTTCTTTGCAAACTCAAGGATGACCCCTTCGAGTTCCTTTTCAGTCGGTGGAGGATTGAATGAGCCGTAAGCGGCGCCAATAATCCTCAAATAGCTGACCTCAAAGCGACCGAACCCGTTGCTGATGAGGAAGAGGCGCGGGAAATGAAGCTGCGCGCCGTTTGAACAAGCGCGCAGCCTATCGCCGTGGAAGAGCCCGTCGGCGTTGAGGAAAGCCATTGTTACGGCCTCCCTTCCGTTTGCTTTAAGGTTCGCTGCAGTTCCTTGGTGGCCAACTGCAAGGAGGCAAGTGCGTCAAGGCGGAGTCGACGGTCGTTGCTCTCTGCCGCTTCCTTGGCCATAAGGGCGATACCTTCAAAGTGCCATTGAACGGATGGCGTCAATGTTGCCTTTTGGTTCATTGGAGGCCCCCTAATTGGAGGCCCCCTAATAGTACGATCAACGGCCCATGCACGGATGGTTTTATGCGGATTACATTTTTCCTTTCAGGACCGGCTATCGTTTTGAGTAATGCGGTTCGCGTGCACCAATCGCGCACCCGTGCTCTTAGCTTTGCGGGGGCCAATTTTTGGTCATGATTCAGGATTTGGTGTATGCAGGTTGCCCGCCCACAGTCAATTCCGCTATGCTGTTTGATGAAAGTGTTATTTGGTCTTACCGCCCGCCGGTTGCCCCCGGCGGGTTTCGCTTTCCTAGTCATGGACTAAATAGCCTCCTGAATGTGGCACTCTCCACCTTGCGCCATAAATCGACCCGACGTCGTAGCGGCCCATACCAGCCGGAAGACGTCGGCCTTCCGGGTCGGGAAGTCCCCGTCGAGCAGAGCCGCTTCGAGTTCGAGAATGTCGCCGCCGCGTCCGCAGGTGGAATGACAGAACCACCGCCCGGTGTCCGGTTCCATCGCGAAGGTTTTCATTTTCCCGTGGTGGATCGGACAGGCACCGCGGCACTCTGGCCGCACGTCTATGTTTCAGGTGCGGGACGCGCGCCGCGTTGTAGGTGGAAACTTCGCCCGAAGTGAACGTTATGGCCGCATTCGCCATTTACCGCGCCTCCGCCTGGTGCCCCCCGCCGGACGGACGGGATTCGAGCCATGCCGAAATGTCTTCGGGCTTATAGCGGACTGCTGCACCGATCTTCAGGTACTTGGGCCCCTGTCGAAGAAGCCGCCACCTCCGGACGGACGCGACTGACAAGCCTGTAATGCTGGCCACGTCGTGCTCATTCAGAAGGGGTTTATGCGTTTTTTCAATCGTTGCCATGTGAACCTCAATTTGGTAGTCATACTGCTTTCTCCAACGAAGTATCACTCAGCATGCATAGCGTTGTTCAATGCAAGGAAATGCGTGGCAATGCGTGTATATGCGTGGAAACTACTTTAGATGCGGTTTTTGCTGGAGAACTCTCATAATGTTCTCTGCAGCACATGCGTTAACCTTTTTCTTGTCGGCGCGTTGCCACTTTTCAAACTCGGTTCGCGTCTTGTATTTTGCTGCACTCCATATATCTTTTCTCGTAATTTGTTTTCCAGTTCTTTCGAAAACCTCATCTATGTAATTATCTACAAGGTCTCGTCGCGCCGTTGCGGAGCTAAGGTTGGATTCTGGCTCCTGTAATCCTGATGTATTTTTCAATCGTGGTGCTACCTGGCTATCCGTGGTAATTTGGCCCCGTTCTTCTTCACCTTTCCAAGCTTCAGCTCTCAAGTTTAGAAAGGTCTGCCAAATGGCTTTGTGGATCCTCTCCACCCCGGAAAGGGATGGATTTACGAAAGGCCCTGCCAGTGTTCCTCGCGAATCGAGAGAGTAATGAATGATTCGCACTAGATCGGCACTCAGTTCGTCCTCAAAATCTTGCGCGGACTTGCACACCGATATGCATTCTCGCGCCACAACTTCAAAGTGATGGACTACAATTTCGATGCCACCCCGCGAGTCCCGCGATCGGGTGAAGAAGGTTGCTTCGAAGGCCGCCTTACGGGATTGAATGCGAATCTTTGCGGACGGTGGCAAGGATCGTATCATTGATGGAGGCTCAAACTTGAGGCTAAACTGCCAGTCCCAGTAATAAATTCGCTCTAGAAGCTGAGACTCCAATTCCTTGCGTATTGATTCAGTATGCCCGAGAGGTTTGAGCAGACGCCTGACCGACGCGAGGAAGGAGTTTTTGCGAGAACCTAGTTTATAGGGCTTGCTTGCCTCAACTATTGGGAGCGAGGGCGCAATCTGGTTGGGCTCCCGGGAATCTGATATTGGAGCGAGAACATCGATATAAGCGTTTGCAAATTGTCGGATTACGATTGAGAAGACGCCCGCCTCTGAGGTTGTCGCAAGCAATTCATTAGCGAAGGCGTCAAACCGGCAAATAGTAAATGTCTTCAGTGCCGGAAGAAAATCGAAGACATTCTCAGATTGATTTAATTGCGATAATGTATTTCTCAATTCCTCCGAAGCGCGGCGATCTACGGCAGCGTATCTCTTTCTCGATTCCGTATTGTGGTGGGTCATTAATTTCTGGATTGCAATTAGATTGGCCAGGAGTATCCGGACCGTCTTTAGTCTCGTTCCGGGAGAAATAAAATTCCAGCTTACCATTGGGATAACATCCGCGAGCAACCGACAAAGCAAATCGGAAAATTCGGGACAAGTAAGTTGGAGCTTCGCTGAAAGGCTCTGCCTTCTTGCCGGAATGGCTTGCGGCGCTGTCGTCATTTCGGCGAAGGACAACGCAGAAGCGCCATTAGAAGAAGATGCGCTTCTTTGATGCGCCGGTCAATCGTGTTCCACTCCCGCTCTTCGATCTACGCGGCCAGGAGCGCTTCGAGGTAACCCGCATGCGTCTTCTTTTCTCGCACCGCCTGTTCCGCTAAGCTACTGAACTGCGATGCCATGATCGGCATTCGCAGCGCCGCGGCCAAGCTCGATATCCTTGCCGCGATACACCTCCCCCATTCCGCCCTTTCCACAGGAAGAGATGATCTCAAAATTTCCCAATCGCGTTCCGGCAGTAAGGGGCGTGGGGTGTAGATTGATTCTATCGCAAGCGCTGCCTCAGATCCTGTGTAACGCGCGACTCGGAGAATGTCCTCCGTACACCACGCGGCCTTCTTAGTTTCCCAAGATGCTCCATCTGAGGGTTGGCCTGTGCTCGGCAATAATTCGATCCGGCCGCCTGCAATCACTTGCAAGTCTCTGTAAGATGTACTGAATTCCCCGCGCGCGCTCGTGCCGCACTAACCCGCCCGTTCGCCTGTATGATAAATGTGCGCCATGAGCGTCAAGATCTTCCTCTCCTACGCCCGCTCCGACGACGAGCCCTTCGTCAAGGGTCATGGCTGTCATAGCATTGCTTGCGAGCCCTACTATTCTCTGACATAATGCTACCCATGCTCAAACCCATCAAATGCATGGTTTTATTGGTTGGAACAGTATTTTCCACGATTTTCATGCCGTGCGAAGGTAACGCTCAGTTTGTACAGCAGGGAGCCAAACTGGTAGGGACTGGCGCAGTTGGCGCAGCAGAACAAGGCCGTTCCGTGGCACTTTCAGCAGACGGAAACACAATGATTACGGGCGGTGCAATCGACGATAGAAACATTGGGGCTGCCTGGATATTCACTCGTACGAGCAATGTCTGGACCCAGCAGGGACCGAAATTGGTGGGTTCGGCTGCCGTGGGCACATCACAACAAGGCTATTCTGTTGGATTATCCACAGACGGAAATACGGCGATTGTGGGCGGGTTTAGCGACAACAATTTTGTCGGTGCGGCCTGGATCTTCACCAGGTCAAACGGCGTCTGGAGCCAGCAAGGAGGTAAGCTCGTTGGCACTGGAACAGCTGGTAATGCAAGGCAGGGGTTCTCCGTTGCGCTTTCCGGGGACGGAAATACGGCAATACTCGGCGGATACACGGACAACGACCAAATCGGAGCAGCGTGGGTGTTCACGCGTAGTAATGGAGTATGGAGTCAACAGGGTTCAAAGCTTGTAGGAACTGGTTCGTCGGGAGTTACCCGGCAAGGTTATTCAGTTGCATTGTCGGCGGACGGAAGCACTGCTTTTCTTGGATCGGAGCGAGATGCATGGGCCTTTGCTCGATCTGGGAACGTTTGGACGCAACAAAGCGGCAAGCTGGTTGGTGGCACCGCTGTGGCTCTTTCAGCGGATGGAAACACTGCGATAGCCGGTTCGGAATTCGACAACGAAATGGTTGGGGCCGCGTTCGTTTATACCCGCTCTGGTGGGGTGTGGAGTCAACAAGGAAGCAAACTTGTCGGAACCGGCGCTAGCGGCAATTCATACCAAGGTAGCTCTGTCGCATTGTCAGCGGATGGAAACAAAGCTATCGTGGGTGCATTTGCAGACAACGGCTCGGTCGGCGCCTCCTGGGTCTATACGCGCGCGAATGGAACCTGGAGCCAGCAGGGCGGGAAAATCGGCGGCACAGGCGCTATTGGGGGCCTTTTGTTCCAGGGCATATCTGTAGCATTATCCGCTGACGGGAACACGGCGCTCATTGGGGGCCATGGGGACAACGGCCGCGCTGGCGCAACCTGGGTGTTTGTGGATACTGGTCCCACAAACCCGAATACAGGGGTGACATTAACTTCCGGACAATCGGCCGACTTTCGGTTCCCCGCATTATTTTCAACTCTTTATAACGGGACGTATAGTTTCCGCATCGACGTTCCCGCAGGAGCAACCGCCCTCACTATCAGAGGGAGCGGAACTCCTCCTTCGTCTAGCTTTCTCCGCAGCACGGAGTTCGGGCTGTTTGTCCGCTACGGCCAGGACGTGGCGCTTCAAAACGGCTCCCCCGTTTTCGACTATCAGGCGCTGTCTTCCACTACTCCTGCGCTCACAATCAATCTCGCCTCAAATCCACCATTGAGGGCCGGCGCTTACTATATATGCATCGCCCCATCGACGTTCCTATTCGCCGGGACACAAATCCAGCCCTTAACCGGGTCAATTCTCGCCAGTGTAACCCGGCCAGCGGCTTCGCGAGTTCGCATGATCTCCGGAGATAATCAATCCGGCGTATACGAGACGCTGTTGCCAGATCCTTTAGTGTTTGCAGTAGAAGACCAGGCGGGGGCGGCTGTACCTGGAGCAACCGTCTCTTTCACTGGTTCTAATGCCACAGTGACGCCAGCCAGTGCCATCAGCGACGCGAACGGACGCGTTCAAGCGACCGTGAAGTTAGGATCAATCCTTGGACCGGCCAACGCAACGGCCGCAGTCAGCGGAGCCACCAGCGTTATAGCCAGGTTCACAGTCACTGGGCCGGGTTCGACTGCTTTGGAAAAGCTACTGATTCCTGGGCAGCCAGTCTTCTTGTCGTATCCGGCTTCCGACACGCCAAAGTACTACCTCGGTTCGGCAGGATTTCGCTTCGCAGTTCCCCAAGGTTCTACGGGATACAAAGTTACATTGGCGGATCCGTCCGGGGTCGCTTCCTTTTCGCTCTACTCGAAACTTGGATCCCCTCCAATCCAGCTCCAACCGAATGGAATTACCCTCTTTGGCGGCGCATTTGCGACGAATCCGGGCCCAACGGTATCAGTTGAAGAATCAGGTGCTGGACTCGCAGGCACCTACTATCTTGCGATTGGTGTCAGAAACATTGGGCGCGCCGTCACCGGCACACTGACTTTAACAATCACAGGTCCAACATGCAGTTATACCTTGCAACCCACTTCGGTACAGATTCCGGCGGCGGGGAGCCAGGGATCTGTCACGGTTACCACTACCGCCGGATGCGCATGGTCGGCGGTGAGCGATTCCACTTGGCTAAGTCTGACGTCCGCGACAAGTGCAGGCAGCGGGACCTTTTCTTACAATGCTTCGGCAAACCCGCAAAGCGCCGTCCGGTCCGCGCAAATCTCTGTTGGGGGACAGACCATAACTGTGACCCAGGCGGGCGGCGGGCAAACTTGCAGCTATGCCACGCAACCTAATTCGTTGCAGGTCACGGCGGCTGGGGGCCAGGGCTCAGTCTCAGTAACCACCACCGCGGGATGTGCCTGGTCGGCGGCCAGCGATTCTACTTGGCTTAGCCTGACAGGCGCTACGGGTTCAGGCAGCGGGTTGTTTTCGTATGCCGCTTCGGCGAATCCACTAAGCACCAGCAGGTCCGCGCAAATCTCAATCGGCGGCCAACGGATCACCGCGACCCAGGCCGGAGCAACGGGAGCATATCGGGTTCGAGTGGTTTCCGGAGGAGATCAATCCGGCTTACCCGGGGCGAGACTTTCCGAGCCACTGGTGGTTGCGATTGAAAACTCCGCGGGAGCGCCGGGCGCCGGATTCAGTATCTTCTTCGCGGGCAGCAATGCAACACCGAGTCCGGCAAGCGCAACAAGCGATGCCAACGGGCGAGCGCAAGTGACCGTGACTTTGGGACCAGTTGTTGGAGCGGCGGCGATAGCCGCCGCTGCTACCGGAGCCACAACCGGGACGGCAAACTTCACCGTTTTGCCACTAACTTCAGCGGTTTCGATTGCCAGTGTTGTAAATGGGGCTAGCTTCTTGCCCGAAGTGGCGCCTCAGTCATGGATTTCCATCCGCGGAGCCCAGCTTTCAAACACGACTCGAACTTGGGCTGCTTCCGATTTTCAGCAAAACATTCTGCCCACGGTTCTAGATGGAGTTAGAGTGAGGATTAACGGGAAAGATGCAGCAGTTGCCTATATCAGCCCTACGCAAATCAACGCGCTTTCGCCATACGACACAACCGTCGGCCCGGTAGAAGTCAGCGTAACCTCGCCTTCAGGCGTGGCACAGGCAACAGTTCAGCTTCGGCGGACAGCTCCTTCGTTCTTCTTGTTCGATCCGGATAACAGGAAGTACCTTGCGGCGGTTCATCCCGATGGCGCGTATGCTGCAAAATCTGGTCTATTCGGTGCGGCAGTAGCCACACGTCCATTCTCGCCAGGTGGCCGGGCGTTGCTCTTCGGAACTGGATTTGGCGATACAAATCTAGTAACGCCAACAGACCGCGTTTTTCAAGGCGCGGCTCCTTTAGCTCGAAACGTAGTGGTGAGGATCGGGGGCATTCAAGCAGTGGTGGAGTTTGCTGGTCTGGTTGGGGTGGGCCTATACCAATTCAATTTGATCATCCCCGCAGCTCTTTCTGACGGTGATCATGCCGTTGTTGCGGAAGTAGACGGCGTAAGTAGTGGATCAGGCTCCTTTCTCACTGTGGTCAACTCGACGCCGGCGCCACCTCCTGATTTACCGGACTTGGTGATGACCGAAGTTACCGCTCCTACTTCAGCAATCATCGGCAAACAATTAGGCTCAGTTAGAGTTACCGTGACCAATCGCGGCGTGGCCCCGTCAACAAAGAGCTTCCGTGCCGGTTTCTACTTTTCTACTGACGCACGGATCACCACTGAAGATATCAGAAGCGCCTTCAGTTGCTTGGTGTCTGCTCCGTTGGCCCCTGGCGCTTCAAGTTCTTGCGTAGGTCCAATTGATCTACCAATTGCGGTTGGCTCCGGCGTTTGGTACTTCGGCGCTATCGCTGACCATCTCAATGAAATCGTCGAATCGGACGAAAGCAACAACGCCGCGGCGGCTTCCACCGGAGCCATTACCGTGGATTCGCCACCCGCCATTAATCTCGCATCAACTCCAACCGCGCTTGGATTTACGGCAATTCAAGGCGGACCACCAACGGCGGGGCAAATCCTAACAATCACTACACCATCGCCGGGTCAATCGTTACGATTCAGATCAAACGCATCGTGGCTTTTGGCCTCGTTGACGGAGGGAAGTTCCCCGGCCACAATTTCAATCAGCGCGAATCCGGCCAGTCTCGCTGTTGGGTATTACGCAGGGGAAATAACGGTCTTCAGCCTTGAAAATCCCAATTCTGTTCTGCAAGTAAGTGTCGGATTCAGTGTTTCACCCGCAACATCCCAGAGCCGCCTAAGTGTGACGCCATCCAGCTTGCAGTTTTCCCACCGGGTGGGAGAGAGTGGTGTTTCAGCCCAGAGGCTTAGCCTAGCCGCAGTTGGCCCCGTAGGGTTTTCAACCTGGACGTTAGCAGGAGTTTCAGATGGGGTAGGTTGGCTGCGTAGTAGCGGTAGCGCTCAACCCGGAGGTGTCGATGTAGGTGTCGATTCAAACGGGATGAGCGCGGGTGTTTATCGCGGATATATTCTCGTGTTTGGACCGCAGTATAGCAACCCGCTCATTCAGGTGCCGGTCACACTGACGATTGGTCAAAACTAGCTCCTACTTTCGCAATTGACTCCCAATCCGAAGCCTTTCCTTTTATACCGACAATCTTCAAGTAGGTTGGAAACCCAGTGGAACTCCAAGCCTTGCAGAGGAAGAGCGGCAGATGCCAGGCTGCCCTTAGAAAGCCCAATAGAAGCGATGCCCGCCAAGGACCATACATTTCCTCCAAACGCGGCAAGGCAAAACCTCTCCATCCAGGTTCCTCGCCCAGTGGCCCCCCTATCAGACTCGAGAGACTGTAAACCGACCCGGATAACAGTACACCCCAGTGGAGCGAAGACAAAGTGCCTCTGGTCAAAATAGCCGCTGGTATCGCAGCGAAGGTTCCGGCGATCAGAACAGGTGCGATGACAAAGCCTACCAACGTCGGCTTTGTTGCAAATGGCGCTACGGCGGGCCACCGTCCCTCCGTGATGCGCAGTGTGGCCAACGCAGCAACAGATGGCGCAAAGCTTCCAACTACAATCATCACCGGAAGCGATAGATCAAAAGGAAGCCAGCCGAGTCCGGGCCGAGACAGTGGTAGCGAGCCAAAGAACACCCAAGCGAGGCCGTATGCGAGCACGAAAAAGAGGACAAGTTGGCGCCCGAGAACGGAATGTCCTCCACCGTCGGATCGGTAGCGCATTGTGCTCGTGATCTGCTCAGTGTAACAACAGGACTACCGTGGAATACGAGCTGCTTATCGAAGGTAATGGAGCCGGATGATTTTTGGGACCTTTGCCGTAATCAAAATGGCAGGGGATCATTATCGAGTTGATCGATAAAACGGAAGCGAATTTGCCGCGACCTACGATTTGCATGAAGGCTGCGGAAACTTTGTGTGAGATAGAATAGAGGGCACTATGATCAAACGCATTTGCTTTCTTGTTGCAGGCGCTGCTGTGGCGTTAACTGCAGCCGATGACGATTGCCGCGTTTATAACAAAACTCCTCAGGGAGAACTCTCTCTTTGCATTTATAAACCAGCCTCGGCGGGCACGCCTTCTGCAGCAGTTGTCTTCTTTTTTGGCGGCGGTTGGACCAATGGCAGCATTAACCAATTCAAGCCGCACTCGGAACATTTGGCAAGCCGCGGTATGGTCGCCATTGTGGCTGACTACCGCGTGCAGAGCAGGCAGAAAACAACACCTTACGAATCGATTGCCGACGCGATAGCGGCAATCTCGTGGGTGCGGCAACATGCGAAGGAACTGAATATCGACCCCCAACGAATTGCGGCCGGTGGTGGTTCAGCCGGTGGTCACCTGGCAGCGGCGACAGCCACTTTGGATGGCCCAAAATCGTCCCGGCCAAACGCGCTACTCTTATTCAACCCAGCGCTAGATGTCACAGAATCGGGTGTAGCCGCGGAACGGTTTGGTCCAGATCCCAGCAGGGGTTCGCCGATGCAGCACATAGCAACAGGAATGCCACCAACTCTGATCCAACATGGAATGGCAGATACAACAGTGAAAATTGAGCAGAGTGAACGGTTCTGCCGCCTGATGAACGCAGCCGCAAATCAATGCAAGCTAATTCCCTATGAAGGTGCCACCCGCGGCTTCTTCAACTACAAGGCAGGCGGTTCCAGTAAATATTACGAACAAACGCTGAATGCCGCCGATGCGTTTCTGGTGAAACTGGGCTGGCTAAAGTAAGAAATCCGGAGCTGAAGCGAATCGTTCTCGCAACCACTGCAGAATCAGACTACGCCCGGTTGGTATATAATATGCGGGTCTGGATTGTACTAGTCAACAAAGAGGTGAACAATGAACGAACTGACTCGACGCCGTTGGATGCAGGCCGCTGGTGCAACGGCTGGCCTATCGGCAATCGCATCGGCTAGCAACCTTCTGGCCGCGGCAAAGGGCAAGGTCGACTCCTTGCCGATGCAGCTATACAAGAGCCTGTCGGATTTGCAGAAGCAAACGCTCTGCCTGCCTGTGGATCACCCGAAACGTCAGTACATCAGCAATTGGTGGTACATCCACCCCGAGCACCGCATCCCTACCAGCTTTAGTGCTGATCAACAGGATCTGATCAAGAAAATTTTCGACTCAATGCACAGTTCTGAGTATCAGGATGCCGTCAACAAGCAGGTATTGATTGACCAGTACGGCGAAGGGAAGAACGCTCCTTCGGCCGGATTCTTTGGTACACCCGAGGATGAAAACTTTGAGTTTATCTACACCGGTCACCATGTCACACGGCGTTGCAACGCGCGTTCCGACAAGGGCATGGGATTTGGCGGGGCACCTATTTTTTATGGGCACTACCCACACCCGGTCAACAAGAGCAGCGAGAATTTTAACGAGGTTAAAGATCATCCCGGCAATCCCTACTGGTATCAGGGCAAGATTTTCAATAAGTTTGTCGATGCCCTTGATGGCCGCCAGCGTGCAGCGGGTTTAGTTTCGGCTGAGCCTCGAGGGGAAGAGGCGGATGCCGTGGTCAAGATTGCGTCGGAAAAGCGCGGTTTGCATTGTTCGGATTTGAGCGCCGATCAAAAGAAGTTGCTGGTGGAAACGATGCGCGGGATGATGGCCATGTTCCGCCAGGGCGATGTGACGGCTACCATTGAGACCATCCGGAAGAAGAAGATCGTTGATCAACTGCAAGTTTCCTGGTATGGCGGCAAGTACGACATCGGTTCCGACCAGGTTTGGGATACCTGGCAAATTGAAGGCCCGGACATGGTGTGGTACTTCCGTGGGGTGCCGCACATTCACAGTTACTTTCACTTGAAGGCTTAGGTGCGGGGTGGTGGTGCCGGTCATTGTACTGCGCCCTCCATTCGGTCAACGGAAATGCCCGGTGGAACGGGCATACCGGATCCATATGACCCATCTGCAGGGGCGGCGATGGTGGCGTCATCGGGACCGATCTGCTGTTGCGCCGCTTTCGCCAGGCTGAAATCGAGAATTTTTTCTCTGCCTTCGCGTGTGATCAGGATGCTATCCGGCTTCAAATCGCGGTGGACGATCCCAGGGGCATGGGCGGCCTTCGCTCATCTGCACCGCCATATCGAGAAGCTTGCGTGGGGAATCGGGCGGCGAAACCGGAGCGCCTTCCACAAACTCCATCACAAGGAGTCCGGACCGACATCGTAAAGGGTGCAGATGTTCGGGTGATTCAGCGCCGCGACAGCACGAGCTTCACGCTCGAAGCGTTCACCGAACTGGGCTGCCGAAGTCTTGATGGCGACGATGCGGTCCACACGCGTATCGCGCGCTTTGTACACTTGGCCCATGCCGCCCGCGCCGATGGGCGCGATGCACTCATACGGGCCGAGTTTTTCGCCTGGAGATAGCGCCATATATAGGAATCAGTTTAGTTTAGCCGACTAAAAACTGCATAGGGAATGGATTACGCGCCACTTGTAGAAAGCACGGATTTGGGCGACGCGGGTAGGAAGTCCACTTCTTGGAAGTTGATCCGAAGGTGCGATCATGTTGAGATGTTTGTTCCAAAGTTCACAAGTTCGCTTTCGGGAACGGTAGCGCCGTCCCTGCCGTTGCGCAAACGAGCGGTTTTGCAACAAACTGGCTACCGCCGATTTTGCTAGGGTTATTGCGTGCAAAAAGGTATTGCATTGCACAAACTAATGGCGATATATTTGAGCAATGCTGATTGGTTACGCAAGGGTTTCAACAGATGACCAGGACACCACTGTCCAAGTAAAGGCGTTGAAGGCCGCTGGTTGCGAGCGAGTGTATCGGGAGAAGGCCTCAGGAGGACGTTGGAACAGGCCCGAACTACATCGACTTATCGAGCAACTCCGGAAAGGCGACGTCCTCGTGGTCTGGAAACTGGACCGGCTGTCCCGTTCCCTCCGAGACGTGCTCACTCTTATGGAGCGACTCGCAGAAGCCGGGGCTGGATTCCGCAGTCTGACCGAGGCTATCGACACGACCACACCGGCTGGGCGAATGATGATGCAGATGGTCGGGGCATTCGCCGAGTTCGAGCGGGCCATGCTTAGAGAGCGTACCAAGGTCGGATTGGATGCCGCCCGGGGGGAAGGTCGCATCGGCGGAAGGCGCCCGAAACTTTCCGATCAACAGCAGTCTGAGATCCGAAAGATGATCGCCAAAGGCGACAAGACTGCCGCCGACGCGGCCAGGTTATTCAAGGTTCACCCTGCAACTGTCTCGCGGCTACTGGCGCGAACCGATTCCAGGTAGTACGCCGCACAAGGATTGTGGTCGTTTCCGCCCCACTATCTCCACCTCCTGCGCTTATAATAAGTCACATCGCCGATTTCTTGATCCTCCTCAATCTGCCGTCGGCCGGCTATCTCTGCCTCAACCATGATTGCGGACTCGAGCGCTATAATTGCCAACCCCAAGGCGATTACTCCATCGTCATGACAGCCCGGACGGCCTCCTGACTTGTTGGCCCCCAGGTAAACGTAGGTCATTAGTTCCTGAATGATGATCGCATCTCGGATGTGGACATGCCGCTGACGGAGTGCCTCCTGAACGCGCGAAATTAACAGCGGCTTGGTGGAAGAACTGGTAGACCAACCGATCTCCTGTAATACTGGCGGCCGTCCAACTTCGTTTGGGTGTCGCCTCATGCAGTACAGTCGGTCCACCGGATAACTGAAACCCATCACCTGCTCGATGGTCGAAAGCCCGATGCCATTGCTCTCAATCGCCATCATCGCCCAGTTGTACCACTCACCAACGTCACAGAGATAAGCTGCGAACTCCCCGGGCGTCATGCGCTCTCGGATCGACGCCACCTGTTCCCTTGAGTCGACGTCGAGTACGACGGCATAACTGAAATCTGGATCTGCTTGGCCCAGTTTTAAATTCACGTCCTGACCAGTCGCCGTATCCCCGCCAATTGCATAGCGGTGTCCGAAGACTGGCTCTTGCCATACCCGCAGTGCACCGCGATTGTCCATTCGTGGAATGAATGTAAGTTTTCGGTTGTACCCAACCATCGTCTCTTCAAGCTCGCCTGTTTTCGGGTCGCGGATAACAACCTGGCAGTTGATCGCGCCGAAGTCGAAGACTGTATTGCCAGACGCAACGAACGCTTCCTCGGGATTTGCTGGATACTCCTGCCGGAACTTGTCAACCGATTGCCGTTCTCGGAAACCTCATCTTGAGGTCTGATCGGGCGGGATTCAGGGCCTTTTGGGTTTCTTGAGGGAGAGCCTTTGGACTTCACTCGCCCCGCGTCGTCGGCTGTCAAGGCCTCTTACCACGCTTCTCGGCCGCGGCCGCGGTGTCCGTCAATGAGGCGGCGCAAGGGCACAGACTAGTGCGGATGGAATTGCGCCGAAGATGCCTTTATGCGGCGCGGCGCTCGTAACGATGATGCAGTCCGCCGACTTCCGGCATCGCAATAACCCGCCCCATGTCCGCCGATTGGACGGGGCGAGGTTCCGGTGTGTCCTTCTCCAATCCCAGGTGCGTCCGGCTCCGATGATAGTAGTCCACGAAACTTTGCAGGTGACGGGACAAGCTCCGTTCGCCGAACACGATGACGTGGTCCAGGCATTCGCGGCGGATGGTGCCGATGACCCGTTCCACGTAGGCTCGTTGCCAGGGGGAACGCGGTGCCGACAGCACCTGTTTGATCCCCATGGATTTGATTTGATCCACGACATCTTTCCCGAAGATCCGGTCGCGATCGCGCAGCAAATAACGGGGCGCGGTATCCCAGGGAAAGGCTTCCCGGAGTTGCTGGGCCGTCCACTCCGCGGTGGGATGAGCGGTCACGGCAAAGTGGAGGATCCGGCGTCGGTCGTGCGCCAGCACCAGAAACACGTACAGCACCTGAAACCGAATGGTCGGCACGGTGAAGAAGTCCACGGAGACCATCGTCTTGACGTGGTTCTCCAGAAACGTTCGCCAAGTTTGTGAAGGTGGCTTGCGGTGGCGGACCATGTACTTGCTGACGCTCGTTTCGCCGATGGCAATGCCTAGCTTGAGCAGTTCGCCGTGAATTCGCGGTGCGCCCCAGAGCGGGTTGTCCCGGCTCATCGCACGAATCAAGGATCGGACGTCCGCCGGGACTGCCGGTCGTCCCAGCTTTCCCCGTCGAATCTTCCATGTCCAGAACAGGCCGAAGCCCTTGCGGTGCCAACCGATCACCGTCGCCGGCTTCATAATGATGGCGCTCGGTTGCCAATCCGTCCGGACCGCCGACAACCAGGCCCACAGGAATCGATCAACGGTCGTCAGCTTCGGCCGCTTCACCGAGCGCTGCAGAACACCGAGCTGATGACGAAGGGTCAGAATCTCAAGCTGAAGCGCCGCACGATGGCGAAAAAAAGCCATGAAAGCCGCCGCCAACGCAACCAAGGAGGGCGAACATGGGAATCGAGAGAAGAAAGGCAACCCTCACTTTATCAGCAACTTCGGGGTTTGCGAGAACCACGGTCAGGGAGACGTCGGACGAGTTCAGCCAGCGTCCGCGCATGACGTCCAGTCAGTCAGGCTGGACGTCGCAGGCTAACGCCCCGCTTCCGCCTACGGATCCGTTTGTTAAAGCGTCAATAAAGTTGTAGTATTGTGTTATGGCCCAGTCTCACCGTGAAGCGTCACGGCGGCTCTTCGAGGTCGCCCAACAGCAGCAGGGATTTTTCACCACGAAGCAGGCCAAGGCGGCCGGATTCGCCGAAAACACCCACCCCTATCATGTGCAGGTAGGGAACTGGGTCCGCGAGCACCGTGGCATCTACCGGCTCACTCTGTTTCCCACGGCGGAGCGGCCCGACCTCGTCCTTTGGGCACTGTGGTCGCGAAACCGGAACGAGGAAATCGAGGGTGTCTACAGCCACCACACGGCGCTCAGCCTTTACGATCTGTCGGATCTGAATCCAGCGAAGCTCCACCTGACCGTTCCGACGGATTTCCGGCGCAACAGCGATATTCCCGGCATCCTGGTGCTGCATTATGCCAACCTGCCCGATAGCGATGTGCAGGCGGCGCAGGGTTTCAAGTTCACTCGCCCTCTGCGGACGATTCTCGATTTGATCGAGGCCGGCACGGTAGAGCAGCGTTTCATCCGCCAAGCACTCAGACAAGCAATCGACCGCGGCCTCATCACTCGCCAACAGATTCGGAACGCGAGAATGAGCGGACCTGCCCACAAGATGGTTGAAGAAGTACTGCGGCGAGCTGCATAATGCTGTCACCTCGGACATATGCGACGGCAGGAGCATTCCGAAAAGCTCTTGAGGAACGCTTGAAGAGGGCATCGCGCACGGATCAGATCGATCTCAACCGCCTCCGCCGACAGGTGTCATTCGACCGTCTGCTGGCAAGGCTGTTCCGGGAAGACCCAGCGCCCTGGGTTTTGAAGGGCGGGTATGCGCTGGAACTGCGCTTCAAGGCTGCTCGATCAACAGTGGACATCGACCTGACGTTGCAGCGAGTAGTGACAGCAACATCGGCGAGTGGTGACACGAACCAGGTTGTCCGGGAGATGCTGCAGAACGTGATTGACGTCCCTCTCGGTGACTGGTTCGAGTACGTGATCGGACCGCCTATCATGGATTTGAACGCCGCGCCTTACGGCGGGGCCCGGTATCCCGTCGAAGCTCGAATGGACGAACGGATCTTTTCCCGATTCCATTTGGACGCAGGCATCGGTGATGTGGTTATGCAGCCGCTGGACACCATCATCTGCCGGGATTGGCTTGGTTTCGCTGGAATCGAATCGTCGAGAGTTCTGATGATCGCTCGCGAGCAGCAGTTCGCCGAAAAGATTCATGCCTACACGCTCCCCCGGAGCGCCGCGAACAGCAGAGTGAAGGACTTGGTAGATCTGGCTCTCCTGATCGGATCGGGCGGACTGGATAAACAGAGGATTCTGGACGCCCTGGGTTTGACCTTTGATAGAAGAGGAACCCATGATTTGCCTACAGGTTTGGTCCCGCCGCCAGCGGATTGGAAGGCTCCGTTTCAGGCCCTGGCCGAAGAATGCGGGCTCTCCACGGATATCGCGGCAGTGTTTGCGGGCGTCCAGGAGTTCCTCGAAGAAGTGCTGGGACGGCGCACGGAACGGTGATCGCCGTATGAGCGGGAACGGTTCAGGATCTCTTCCATTCGACCCTCCAGAGCAGGAAAACATTCGACTCCGGGAGGAAAATACTCGTCTACGGCGGCTTCTGACGGTTCACGGCATTCCGATTCCGCAACTCGCGCCGGAGAATCCGCCTCCAACCATCACCGTCGCATCGGCACCGCCAGTGGACAAGGAGGAGCGTGCCAGAAAGAGGATAGCTCTGTTTCGAAGCCTGTTCCGCGGGAGAGAAGATGTCTACGCACAGCGATGGGGGAGTGCCGATGGCCGGTCCGGATATTCACCTGCGGCCATAAAAGATTGGAAGGCAATCAACAAGAGCCGCCCTGAGGATCGCAAAAAGGTCGATCAAAAGACGCGGAAGTTCCTCCCTATGAGCGACGCAGTCATTGGGAATCACCTTTTGGGCAAGGAAACCTTGGGCGTGTATCCCCTCCTGCCCGACGAAACGTGCTGGTTTCTCGCAGCGGACTTCGACAAGAAGACGTGGGAGTATGACTCCCAGGCTTTTCTCGAGACCTGCCAGCAGTTGAGCGTGCCCGCTGTCTTGGAGCGTTCGCGTTCCGGGAAAGGCGGCCACATCTGGATCTTCTTTGATCGTGCGCTTCCGGCGATAACGGCGCGCAAGCTGGGATGCTTGATCCTCACGCAAACCATGGAGCGAAGGCATCAGCTCGGTCTCGATTCCTACGATCGCTTTTTCCCCAACCAGGACACGATGCCCAAGGGAGGGTTCGGAAACCTGATTGCGCTCCCCCTGCAGTTTGCGCCGCGAAAGGCGGGCAACACCGTCTTTATTGACTCAGACTTCAAGCCGTACCCCGACCAATGGCAGTTCCTCTCGGCGATTCGACGAATGCCAGCCGACGCCGTGGAGGAGATCGTAGCGGCGGCTCAGCGCAAAGGCGACCTGATCGGAGTCCGGATAAGCATCGCCGATGATGAGGATACCCAAGACCCGTGGACCTTGCCGCCTTCCCGCAAGCGCGGCGAGCGGCCGATCGAAGGACCACTCCCAAAGAGCGTTCAGATCACTCGCGCGAATCTTGTCTACGTGGAAAAGAAGGACCTGCCACCGGCCATGCTGAATCGGCTACTCCGCCTGGCGGCATTTCAGAATCCCGAGTTCTATAAAGCTCAGGCGATGCGGCTCGCGACGTACGACAAGCCGCGTGTGATCGCCTGCGGCCAGGACTTCGCCCAGCACATCGCTGTACCCCGTGGATGTCTCGCGGAGACTTTGGCTCTTCTCGAGTTGCATAAGATCCGGCCCGAAGTTCGGGACGAGCGGTTTGCGGGCACACCGATTGAAGCGGTGTTCCAGGGCCAACTTCGACCATTCCAAGAGGAAGCTGTTGCGAAGATCACGGGACATGACGAAGGCATCCTCTGCGCTCCGACCGCGTTCGGGAAGACTGCCGTTGCAGCGTGGCTGATCGCGAAACGCAAGGTCAACACTCTAATCGTGGTTCACCGGCAGCAGTTGCTCGATCAGTGGCAGGAGCGTCTTGGGATGTTCTTGGATATGCCTGCGAAATCGATCGGGCATATCGGTGGCGGCAAAATGGACCGGACGGGTTGCGTGGATGTCGCCGTCATCCAAAGCCTCTACCGAAAAGACGGAGTGAAGGATTTCGTCGCTGAGTACGGCCAGGTGATCGTCGACGAATGTCACCACCTATCTGCTTTCACATTCGAGCAGGTGATGAGGCAGGTAAAGGCCAAGTATGTTGTCGGTCTGACCGCCACGCCGATGTCTTTTGGTCGATTGTGGCAGGAAATTACTTTCCTTTTCAGCTTTATGCACTCTTCAGATTCCTGAAGAAACACAGCCACTGAATCCTAAACCCGTTAGACCACCACCTCCTCAATTTATCTTGGATATCACAAAAAAATATC
>JAYUSZ010000089.1:0-5535 GCA_043755435.1 Bryobacterales bacterium
CTTCAAACGGAACGGGTATCATGTAGCCGGCGCTGGAAAGATCCTGCATCATGTGGCAGGGTTCAATCCTCCCGATCAGTGGCATGAATTCCAGTTACAGCGATTCGACGATCCATGGTACCGGCGCGCCGATTGGTATCCGTGGAACGAGCGCATTGCTGCTCCAAAGGGCCACCCCTACAACGGAATCAAAAACTTTCCAGGGGAGTTTGAGTGGGGTGTTTTAGAAAAGCCGGAAGATCAATACGGGGATCAAAAGGTAGTTGCCTTCGCTGAGGAGTTTCTGGGGCGTAAGCACACGAAGCCATTCTTCCTGGCAGCTGGAATGTGGCATCCGCACATTCCCATGTATTCGCCGCAGAAGTATTGGGATCTTTACCCCGATGGCAAGACCCGCTTACCTGAAACGCTCGCGGATGATTTGGATGATATTCCCGCCATCGGTAAACAGTTCGCTGGGTTCCGACGCGAGGAATTTGAGCGGATTGTGAAGGAGGGCAAGTGGAAAGAATTCGTCCAGGCCTATTTGGCCGCTATATCCTTTGCGGATGCGCTGGTCGGAAGAGTTCTCGATTTGCTTGAGAAAAGTGCCTACGCGAAAAACACAATTATCTTCTTCTGGTCGGACAATGGGTGGCATTTGGGTGAGAAGATGCACGTCCATAAGTCGACGCTTTGGCAGCGGTCGACGCACGTTCCTTTGATTATTGCCGGCCCCGGAACTAAGGCAAACGGTGTAACACGCAAGCAGCCAGTGAATCTGCTGGATCTTTATCCAACATTGGTTGAGATGTGTAAGTTGCCTCCCAATCCGAAGTTGGAGGGGACCAGTCTTGTTCCTCTGCTGAATGATCCGGAAGCCAAGCGCGACCCGACGGTTTCCACATACCTGCCAGGAAATCATGCCGTGGTTAGTGAGCGCTGGCGATACATTCGGTATAGCGATGGTGGCGAGGAACTTTATGATCGGCGGGATGATCCCAATGAATTTAAGAACCTTGCCGCAGACCCTAAGTTGGCTGAAGTGAAGCGTGACCTAGCCAGGTTCGCTCCAAAGACAAGCGCAGCTTCCCGGCCACAAGTTACTGACTATATTTTCAATTTTGGTGCGAACACCTACAAGCTGAAGACTGGAAAGTAACTAGAGGCGGAAGTCTACATCCACTTGTGTTTGGACTTCCACGGGATTGCCATTCAGAAGAGTAGGCCGATAGACATTCTGCTTCACTGCATTTTGCGCGGCTGGGATTAGTAGCGGATGGCCACTTACAACACTCAATTTGGTGACGTGCCCGTCTGTTCCAATAATCGCGTCGAACAAGACACGCCCTTGAATGAGCGCCTGCTTGGCTATCGCCGGGTATTCGGGATTGACACTATTCAACAGATTAGACCGCTGCACAATCTCCCCTACTCTGATTCGCATCACTCCTGGGGTTGGATCAAACTGCCTGGGCTGCTGTCTAATTGAATTGTCTGCTGGAGCGATCCTCAGGGTTTGTCCTTGGCCGCTGGGGAATAGCATCATGTCCGCATTTGGAGCATCTATCTTTAGCAATTCCTGAATTTGGCGCATGGTCTCGGAAGAAACCGGCAACCCTTCGAATTGGCGCAAGCGTGCAAGCAGAGTCCCTTGAAATTGTATGGGCATGGCGGAGACGTCAATTTTTTCTATAGGGCCCTTTGGTTGCGGAGTTTTGCCGAAATTCGGCGGAGTCTGGAATTGCACCGTCACCACTGCTCTGCGGGAGGGAAGTTTTGACAAATCGTACCGCCAACCCAACACGGACTGCAACACTGCGCGGCGCAATTCTTCGGGGCCTGATTGTACGTGCGCATCAGAGACTTCGCCTTTTTCGTTGAGCGAAAGTTCAACGATGATTGTACCCTCAACCGGTGCTTGCCCTGGAATTCCAGGATATGTGATTCCTGTTCGATTGAGGATGGTTCCACCTGGTCCAACGGTTATGCCCGGGCTGTCGAACGCGTTGATGTCTCGAGTCTGTGGATAGGCAGACCACGTCGCAAAAGTAAGCAATGTGGCAAAGGAAAAATAGGATGCTATCGATCGGAACTTGAACATTAGCAACCTCCGTTGATGATTAGTCTAGCAGTTCCTAACCTTACACCTGACTTGTAAGTGAAAGTCATCCTTTTGTTGATTTTGCTGAGTTCGCTACCGATGCGGTGACGGGTCTCGATACTAAGTGGCTGACCCACTCGAACTCCAGTTCGATCAAGAACCAGCTTTTGCTCTTCCGCTGAAACATTTTTGAACTCTATTGTTTCAATGATGGCAGAGAATGAAACCTCGCTTGATGACAAGTGGACCGGGTACTTGGCCGTGCTAAGTTGGGCGGCGTTCAGCGGGAAGGTGTTGAAGGCGGACCACGCCACAAAAGTCAGGAATGTTGCCATGGAAACATAGGAGGTAATTAACCGGCACTTGGACATTTCAATTTCCTTTACTAATAAGTGCATCCTCGCTGCCAGGTGCTTATTCCGTAGAAACATGGGTGCGGTGTTCAGATAAAAAGAAGGCGTTGCCCCAGCCATGGCCATCAGCGCGTCGATGTAAGAATCTTTGGATTCGGTAAGCTGGACGACTTTTTGATCGACCACTTGCTCCCTGAGTAACTTTGCCTGGGCGAGTAGCCACCAAATCGCGGGGTTGAACCAAAACAGTGCGCCAGTAATTTCCTCGGTCAAATTCACTAACCAATCCAGGCGCCGGACGTGAAGCAGCTCATGACAGGCGATGCAGGTTTGCTCCGCTTCACTCAAAGCCAGAAACGATTGCGGCAGCAGGATAACCGGATGATGAGCACCGAAAGTTGCCGGACCGGGGATAGTCTTTGAGATGAAAAACAGAGCCGCTGTTTGCGTCAAGTTCTCTGCGACGGTGATTGAATTGGGACAGATAACAAGCGGCACCGCTTGTTGCCGGTACCTGCGCAGACGGAGCAGACCAACGGCGATGGTGGAGCAACGAATCGCAAATCCCGCTAGTAGGATTGCGGCGATGATTTCTTGCCAGTTCCATTCTTGCGAAGTAGGTACGGACACTAGCGGCAATTGTCTGGTGAATGGTAAGGCGGATCGCGAGTCTCTGAACATTACTGATTTCGTGTGCCAAGGCTGGACGAGAGGCAATAACAAACAGGTGATCAAAACTAAGTGATTAAATGCCAATTGGGACGCCGGATGACGCAGGCGAAGCAATCTCGGCAGCATTGCGCCAAACAAGGCAAGAACGAATACCTGCGACGACCAAGAGAACAAGTTGTCCAACAGAAGGGTAAAGTTCACGGTTGTTTCCTCCGTTCGGCTAATAGTTTAGCAATCTCCTCCAACTCTTCCGCGGGGAGCTTTTGGTTCTCAATCAGGTGCATCATCAGCGGCTTAGCTGATCCGTCAAATACGCGGGAAACAAAATCGTTTACCATACCTCGCATCACCTTCTTTTGCGGTTCGGCTGGGGAATAAACGTAGGCGCGATCCTTTTCCTTGCGGGTGACGTGCCCTTTCTGTTCCAGGATTCCCATCATGGTCATAGTGGTGGTGTAGGCAATTTTCCGATGCTGCAGGATCTCTTCGTAGACTTCACGCACGGTGGCACTGCCTCGCCGCCAGATGATCTTCAAGATCTCCAGTTCCTGTTCGGTGGGGATTGGTTTTTTCGGATTCACTACTAGTAACTTAGTAGATAGTAGGAACGTTGTCAAGCTAATTCTTGATGAACAGGCGTACCACGCCATCGCGAACATGCAAACGCAAAATTTACACAACTGGCGTTCCTCATTTCACCTTCTGGGCTGCCCACCACGAACAGCCTGCTTTTAACAGCTCGCATCCACGATTCTCAGTTGTGTTTGCAATTCAGATTCCATTTAGAACGCTAGAGGATTTATCGCCTCGAGGACTCAATGTTTGGGGAAGTTGCTGGCCAGCAATTTGTCTTCCTGCCAAATAGTCTCACAGGTTTTCCAAAGCGCAACTGTTGCGTTTTTGCAAGCGAATGAAAAGAGTGCAGATTCAGCTGGACAAGCGTTGTGAATCAAAATGGGGGCGTGGCCTGCGAAATCCAGGACGGGCTGTAATTGCCGTGAAGATGTTCTACTTACGGAAGACTGCAACGCAATTGCACCCCCGTCCCGGAGTTTCGCGAACTTGACATTTTGGGGTGCCTAGTTACGGCTTGCAACTGCCGTTTTTTGGGCTAAGCTGTCTTCACTTGTACATGACTGCGGGTGATTTCCCGCAGAGTACGGGTGCCGCATTGCTTCATCACCAAGTCCAGTTCTGTCCGGAGTAGATCAATAGTGGTTTCCACGCCGCGCTGTCCGAATGCTCCCAAACCCCATAAATAGGGCCTGCCAATGCAAACCGCACGGGCTCCAAGTGCAATCGCTTTGAATACATCGCCACCTCTGCGAATGCCGCCATCCATTAAGACTGTGATGCCTGGACCAGCACCGGCCACCACTTCAGGAAGACAATCAAGCGAAGCCCGACCGCTTTCCTCAGCGCGCCCGCCGTGGTTGGAAACTATGATTCCGTCAACTCCATGCTGGCGGCAGAGCAATGCGTCTTCGCGCGTCACAATCCCTTTCAATACCAACTTCATGGAAGTAAGTTGACGCAAGCGCTTGACGGTATCCCATGTGAGTGCAGGGGCGAAAAGAGAAACGCCATTCATGTCGATGCCCGAAAACATGGGCTTTCTGCGGAAATACTCTGCCGTACCAATGGGCCCACTTCCATGACAAGCGCCGCATGGGCGAGCATCCAGACGCTTGAAGCGCACTTCTGTTTCTGTTTTTCGCCCCGCTGGTACGTCCACTGTAACTACAAGGATTTTGCACCCTGCGTCTTCTACTCGCTTCACCAGCTTTTCGGTTACCGCCCAACTTGTCGTGGCATAAAGCTGATACCAGACGGGGGCACCGTAAGCCTCATTCACTGCTTCAATGGACGACGTGGTGGCGGTGCTGAGTATCTGTCCAGTCTCACGTGCCGATGCGGCGCGAGCCACTGCGATTTCGCCATCTTCGTGAAACGCTTTGCTGCTTCCAGTGGGCGATAGAAGCACAGGAGTGATGAATCGGGAACCGAATAGCTCCACATCAGTTGTGACTTTCGTCACGTCAATCATACGGCGTGGTCTCAATTGATACCTTCCGAACGCGTCGCGATTAGCGTAAAGGGTGGCATCACCTTCAACACCAGTGGCCAGGTAACCGAAGTGAGCTGGTGGAAGTTTCTTCTGCGCAGCGGCTTCCAGGTCGAAAACATTTACTGCGTCTTCTGGTTTGGCTGGAACGAACTCTTCCGCCAACCCTGCAAATGGACTGGCCGCCAGATAAGCCAGGAATCTACGCCGCGCGGCATTCATAAATTGAACTACTCCGCACCGGCTAAATGGATGGCATTGAACAGCAGTTTGAACGTTCCATGAGGCTGTGCCCGATTCTGCGGGCTGAAACCGAGCAGCACAACACGGCCTTTCCCCAGCGTGACTTCTGCTGCGGCAAT
>JAYUSZ010000090.1:0-14190 GCA_043755435.1 Bryobacterales bacterium
TGTGGCTGCAACTGGCGGCGTTACTCCTTATGCCTGGTCGGCAACTGGGTTACCTGCACCTTTGGTGATCAACGCGACAACGGGTCAAATCACTGGTACACCGACGGCTCCTTTCAGTGGCAACATCGTGGTGTCGGTGACTGATTCGGCTTCTTCACCGGTAACTGTTACAAAGACTTTGTCTTTGACCATTGTGCCGCCGCCTTTGGTTATCAGCACCACTTCATTGCCTGATGGTGTGGTGGGCACTGCTTACACAGCCCCAATGGCTGCAACCGGCGGTGTTACTCCTTATGCATGGTCGGCTACTGGCCTGCCAGCTCCTTTGGTTATCAATGCGACGACAGGTCAGATCACCGGGACACCTACGGCTACTTTCAACGGTCCAGTGGTAATCACGGTTACCGATTCGGCTTCTTCACCGGTGAGCACCTCGAAGACTCTGAATTTGACAATCGTGCCTCCTGGTTTGGCTATCACCACCACTTCGCTGGTTAGCGGAACTGTTGGTGTTGCCTACACGGCTCCGGTGGTTGCAACTGGTGGTGTTACTCCTTATGCATGGTCGGCTACTGGGTTGCCAGCTCCGCTTGTGATCAACGCGACAACGGGTCAGATTACTGGTACACCTACGGCTCCTTTCAGCGGGAACATTGTAGTCTCGGTCACGGATTCAGCTTCTTCGCCGACGACGGCTACGAAGACTTTGTCTTTGACCATCGCTCCGCCGCCACTGGTTATCAGCACCACTTCGCTGGTTAACGGTACGGTGGGTGTTGCTTACACCGCTCCTGTGGCTGCAACTGGTGGTGTTACTCCTTATGCATGGTCGGCAACTGGCTTGCCTGCACCTTTGGTGATCAATGCGACAACGGGTCAGATTACTGGTACACCTACGGCTCCTTTCAGTGGCAACATCGTGATCTCAGTCACGGATTCGGCTACTTCGCCAACAACTACTACGAAGACTTTGTCCTTGACCATTGTTCCACCAGCATTGGTTATCAGCACCACTTCACTGCCTGACGGTATGGCTGCCACTGCTTACACAGCTCCTGTGGCTGCAACCGGTGGTGTGGCTCCTTATGCCTGGTCGGCAACTGGCCTGCCAGCTCCTTTGGTGATCAACGCGACAACGGGTCAGATTACTGGTACACCGACGGCTGCCTTCACTGGCAACGTGGTGGTCTCGGTGACAGATTCGGCACTTACGCCAACGACAGTTACCAAGACTTTGTCTTTGACCATCGCACCTCAAATTGTTCCGGCAACCATCACCATTCAATCCGGTAACAATCAAAGCACCAGGGTAACAACTGCTTATACAGCTCCTTTTGTGGTGCTGGTGAAAGATAGCAGTAACAACCCGATGGCGGGAGTACCGGTAACTTTCGCGGTGCCTGCGGCTGGGGCAAGCGGATCTTTCGGTGGAACCAACACTGTAAATACAGATGCCTTGGGTATTGCCACTTCGGCGGTTCTAACAGCCAACACGGTTGCCGGAGCCTTTAACGTGACGGTAACCGCGGGTTCGATCTCAATCACAATGGGAGCGACGAATCTGCCTGGCAATCCGGCAAACATAGCAGTATCAAGCGGATCGCCACAGAGTACGATTATCCTTACACCTTTTGCAAGCACGCTGAAGGCAGTTGTTACAGACGCTAACAGCAACGTTGTTCCTGGTGCGACGGTGACCTTTACGGCTCCTGCGGGCAGCGTACCTTCGGCAAGCTTTGCCGGTGGTGTGAATACAGCGGTAACCGATGCTTCCGGTGTGGCAACTTCGACAGTTGTTACTGCCAACGGAAGAGCCGGTGGCTTCTACAACGTGGTGGCCAGCGTAGGCAGCCTGAACACGAACTTCCAACTGACCAACCTGGTTGGTGGGCCCGCGGCGATCAGCGTAGTGAGCGGCTCCGGCCAGACTACGGCTATCAATACAACCTTCACAGCTCCATTGCAGGCTTTACTCACCGATATTGGTGGTAACCCGCTGCGTGGCTATACAATGCTATTCACTGCGCCGGCCAGCGGTGCAAGCGGAACCTTTGTCACCAATACGGCAGTTACAGACAACTCTGGAATTGCTACATCCACAGCATTTACTGCGAATGGAACCACGGGAAGTTATGGCGTGATTGCCTCGGTTTCCGGAGTTGCCTCAACGGCCAGCTTCACGATGACCAACGGCGCCTGCGTTGTTAACTGCGGCGGTGACATTATTGCAGCGAACCTGACTATTGGTAACAATCTGCAAACATCCTTGTTACTGACTCTGAGCCCGGCTGCACCAGTCGGAGGCGTGTCTCTAACCATCACTTCCAATAGCCCTGGTATGGCGTTGGTTGGCGGCGGTAGCGTGGCTGGACAAAGCACGATTACTGCGGCAATCTCCGAAGGCACCACAACGGTTTCCACCAATGTGCAGGCTTTGAGTGCTTCGGGTACTTCAACAATTACGATTAGTGCTCCGGGATATCAGACGAAGGTGGTCACCATCACCTTCGCCTCTTCTGGATTCTTCATCACTGGACCGCTTGGACTGGGAACTCCGTTCACTGCATTCCAGGGTACAAGCACCGCATTAACGATTAACTCCGGCCGGTTGAATGCCTCTGGCGCTTTGGGAGCTATCCAACAGGTACGCGGCGGCTTGACGGTATCGGTACCGTTGAGCAGCAACGTAGCCAGCGTTGGAACAGTTTCCGCAGCATCGGTTAGCTTCAGTGGCGGTGCGGATACGGCAACGGCTAATTTCCTGGCCAGCGCAATCAACACCGGAACCACGGACATTATCGCAAGTGCTCCGTCCGGATTCACCACTCCAGTAACAGGCGGTTTAGTGAATGCCACGGTATCGGCCAGTACGATCACACCCTTTAATACAACGATTGGACAGGGCTTGCAAAAAGCGATTACTGTTTCCTTGACAGGAAATGCTGCTAGTAACTTGCCGGTGACCATCACCAGCAACGATCCGTCGAAACTGCTGTTCTCTCTGACGCCAACCGGCGCTGGATCGGCCAGTATCGTGGTGACGATTCCAATTGGCCGCTCCATCTCTCCTGACTTCTACGCACAGTCTCTATCGAGCACGGGCGCACCCACTTACTCAGTGCAGGCCTCGGGCTTCACGTCGGCAACCGGGACAATCACAATGGCAGCGTCCGGGTTTAGAATCACCTCGCCGGGTGGCGTTGGAGCAACCAGCTTCTCGTCTCCAATCGGATTTGGGGATGCAAACATCACGGTTGAAACAGGCCGGCTCTCCGGCAGCAGCTTTGTGGAAGCACAACTGGTTTCCGGCGGTACAACCGTATCGGTAACGGTGGTCAGCAGTAATACTTCAGTTGGAACCATCACCAGTTCGCCAATCAGCATTGCTGGTGGGGTCAACAGTGCTTTAACAAGACTGCGCCCACTGGTTGCTGGCAGCACAAACGTAACAGCAACGGCTACGAATTTTGCTTCGGCGTCTGTAGGAGCAACATTCATCAATTCGCAAATCCTGCTTTCTGGCGGCCTGACCATTGGCAAGAAACTGCAAGACGCTGACAATGTAACCTTGTCGCAACCCGCAGGACCTGGCGGAGCGCAAATTACACTTACCAGCACGTCCGCCAACTTACTGTTGTCGGCAACGCAGACAGGTGCGGGATCGAGTTCGATCACGCTCACATTACCCCAAGGCCAACAGAGCGCATCGTTCTATGTACAAGCATTGACCGATAGCGGCCTTCATGGTTACACGGCAAGCTCCGTTGGATACCCACTCAAAACGGTGGACTTCCCGGCGCAGTTCATGCCATCGGCAATCCTGATCCTGACTACTGGATTTGGTTCCAGCACAAGCGGCAGCGTGGGAAGCACGCTTACCAATGTGAACCTGGTATCGGCCAGACTCTTGTCGGATAATTCACCGGATGTTCCGCAGGCTGTAGCAGGAGGAGCTGCTGTCACTGCATCGCTGACAAGCAGTGATATCACCAAGGCAACCGTACCTGCAACGGCTTCGATTCAACCGGGCCAAGCAACAGGCAATGTACCGATTTCGTTGTTCTCGGCTGGATCAGCCGTGATTTCGATACCAAGCCAGCCAGCCGGTTTTGCAACACCAACGAACCGAACAAATTTGTCGGTCCTGATATTTTAATTAACTCCGAGGGGAATGGTTAGGCCATTCCCTTCTTCAGTTTTCCCTATTTAAGAGAAACGAGGTGATCCTTATGCGATACGTGTATCCATTTACTGTGCTGGCAGCGATTGTTGCACCGGCCATGTTGTTTGCCGAGGGTGGGTTTGTGACACCAACGGAGCAGACCATCGGACGGAATCTGCAAGTTTTCGTGAGTGTGAGGTTGACGGATCAGGCTCCAGCGACGGGGCTTGATGTAACCATCACAAGTGACGACCCAACCAAGGTGTTACTAGCAGCAATGCCTAATGTGGCGGGCGGTAAGTCGATCACTTTAAAGATAAGAGCCCAATATATTGAAACTCCAGATTTCTATATTCAAGGGCACGCAGATAGCGGATCGGCCACTTACACAATCTCAGCACCTGGTTTCGCCAGTAGCAAAGGGACAGTAAAGCTGGCTCCTTCAGCCATCCTGATTGTTGGCCCGTTCAAGGCGCCATCGTTTAAGACCACCACCGGAACGTCTTCGAAGATGACGTTTTATGCGGCGCATCTGGATGCGGCAGGAAACTTTGGGGCTCAGCAAGGGATTGCCGGTGGCATGACTGTGCCGCTGGAAGTGGCTAGTTCCAACGCCAAGGCCGGTGCGATTGTGGCCTCACAGTTAGAAATGAAAGGCGGCGAATCGTCCTTACATGCCGAGTTCAAACCGGCTGGAGTGGGCACCACGATTCTTACTGTGAAAGCCCCTGCGGGATTCAGCAGTGGAGCCAAGCAATATGCAGCCGTTTCAGCAGCTGTAGATGAGCCGGGCATTGGACTAACTGGCGATATCAATCTGGGAAAAGATCTTCAAGTCCCTTCGTTTATTTTGTTGGCGGAACCTGCGCCGGCAAAGGGATTGGACGTTACTTTGACCAGCAGCGACCCTAAAGCCATGGTTCTTTCGGCAAGCGATGACAAGCTGGGCACCGGAGTTTTGAAGATCCATGTAGCCGCCGGGGAAATGCGGATTCCTTATTACATTCAAGGGTTAGCGGAATCAGGATCGGTTACGCATACGGCTTCGGCTCCTGGATACCGCAGCCGGGTTGCCCCGGTGTATATGGCTCCTTCAGGATTCATGGTGGTTTATTCGCCATATGGTCCACCAGATGAAGCGGAATATTTACGGACGAAGTCGACACGGGACCCGCGTGCGTTCACAGTAACGATGGGGGAGCGCAAACCGACGCACCTGACAGTGTGGCCTGTTTATTTGGATCCAAAGACACGGCGCGGCGCGGATATGACGGCGCAGCGGTTACGGCCTGGGGTTAAGGTGGTTACTAATTTAGCGAATACGAATCCGGCGGTGGCGAAGGTTCCAGCGCAGGTGGTTCTGACAGGTCCTGCGGAATGGGCGATGGTTGAGTTTGTGCCGCTGGCGGAAGGGCAGACGGTGATTTCAGTGGATACACCGGCTGGGTTTACGACGCCTTCGAATGCGATTACGGTGGCAGCTACGGTGAAGCCGTAGGGGCTGTGGGGGTTGGATAGTTTAGGAAGCGCGGCCTGACGGTCGCGCTTTTCTTTTTGGAACGGCTGGAAAGAACGGATTTGACATAACCGTTCATTATCGGCGGGGGCTTGCTTCTCAGAGGTTTCAGAGTTACCAATCAAGTAAGGCTTGCTGATCCCGAAGGGTCGTAGTATATGTTTTTTCTTTCAAAAACTTAAACAGGTTAAGGCCAATGGTGGATATAATCAAAGGCTTGAAAAGCTTGAAAGCCATTTTTAGCCGGGTAGAAGCTCCTTCTGAACCAAAAGAGCCCAGCATATCCATCCACCTCCAACAGAACGCCTTAGATAAAGAAGCCCTTGGGGATTATTATCAGTCCGATGAGCGTCAGGTCGAGTTGTTTCAGGACATTGCCTATTCCGAGAACCGTAAAGAATGGGTCGCCCGCTTTACTCCAACCGATCCTAAAAGCAGCTCCCTATCTATTTCGGAAGGCAATTACATTGAGGTTTTAGAGTTTGCACGCTTGCTTCATGAAAGTAAAATTAAGCCAAGCCAATCTTGCAAAGCCTTGTTGGCCTTTGATGCCCATATTGATTGTGAAGCCGCCAAATTAGTTTTCCCTATTCCTTGTCGGAGCGAGATGCTAAATCCAAAAGATCCTTAAGCAATTCGGCGCGTTGAGAAGCAGTCAGAGAGCTCCCCGATCTTCTCTCCTGATGAAATAGCGCAAACGCGTCGTCGATGTGGCCCAATCTCACTTCGTTCCAAAATTCTGTGAACACAATTACTCTGAGTTCTTTGTTAGGACACTTACCATAGTGGGGATGATACCTCAATTCAAAAGCAGCGATGAACTGCTCAACGGGGCTGAAAGGAATAGAACCCATGGCTTCGGCAGTGACGTATGTATTATCAGTTTTTGGGGGCAATATTCTCTCCCAAAAATCCTGAAGACCTCCATGCGCAAACGCAAGCATCAGCCCCACGGCTACGCCGACAATGATTGAATACGTGAAGAACGCGGCAACTACGGGGGATGCCCACATCGCGGCTACGTATATGGCGATGACGACAAGTGCACTCTTCGCTTCCTTCGGAGAGAAATCAAGCAGCAGGTGGCACTGGTGGTACAGTACAGCTTGACCATCAATTGACGCCGGACCTAATGAGGATCGTTGTAGGGATTTGTCCCGAATCGCGCTCCCCCCGGTGCAGTCATGAGAGCGCTGCGCTCTTCGGATTCCGACGAATCCTTTCGTCGGGTCGGATTGGCGGCTCTAAAATCCAAACCGGTCAGACAGGCACTTGCCGACAATTACGGCACCTCACCTGTCGTCGATCAACTGCTCAATGCCATCGAGAGCAGTTCAGATCAGACAAGGCGAGCTGCCGCCGTTGTCCTGCCGTTCTTCAAGGATACGCGGTGCGCTTCCGCTCTTGTCAAAGCTCTCCGCGATCCAGTCGAAGGGGTCCGTAGGACAGTCGCTTCTCGGATTGGTGAGGCCCGCCTTGTAGAATGTATTGAAGCTCTACGCGAAGCGGCTAAAGATCCGAGCGAAGACGTGCGTAATGCGGTTGCCAATGCGCTTGGAGCTATGCAGGCAATCATCGATAAGTATCCCATTTGCCACAAGTGCGCTATCCAGACTCGCCCGGCCACCGAAGAGGAAAGGGCGGTCTACGGTCAGATCACATTGCTACCAGGTCTCATCGCATGGCAGTGTCCAAACTGCGGTGATTCCCTGCCCCATTGGCCTTCGTTACACTTCGCGGGGCGAAGGGGAGTCCGTCCCGCTTGAGAACTTGGTTGCCTCGTTGAGCACTGCGGAAACGGGATTCCTGCCGCCGCCGCGACCACCTTCAACGGGCGGTCATCCTCCGGATGAGGTTGAAGCAGGCGGAACCGATCAAGGGCGAGCTTTCGGGCATCTTCCGTGAGCCCCGCCAGTTGGTCCATACTCGAAGAGTACGCCAAATAGCGTGCAAAGTTCTACGCCAAATAATTTGCAAAGTGACAGAAAAAGTGATTTTCTAGCCCTTGCCTTTAAGCACGATAAAATACATTTCCATGTTCTACTTGAACGAACTCACGACGTCTTGACAGTTACGCTTATCCTTTGCCCGCTCCTTCCGCGCTGCGGCGATCTCGCGATCAATTTCACGCATGCTCAAAGAGCTAGTGCCCTTGCGCTTTGCGTCTTGGCGAGTGGCCTTGTACGCATCGGGGGCCGGGGCCACATTCTTGATGTAATACTTGATGCTCATGATGATAACGGCTGGTTCCCTGCCCCATTAGCCTTCGTTACACTTCGCGGTGCGAAGTGCTTAGAGCTTGTCGTCTGCTTTCGTTCTCCAGCGCCTCATGCAACAGTGATTTGATATATGTCTGGTAAGGGAGACCCTTGGCGGCAGCAAGCCGGTTTGCGGTTACAAGGTCCGCAGCCCCGAGCCGGATGCTAATGTGCCGCGTCTGTGGCCGTGCGAACAATCCTCGTACCGCGCCTTTCCAGTCCGTAGTTTCTGGAATATCGCTGGTGTCGATTTCAGTATCAGGTGGTGCGGCGATTGTTTGGACTATTCGCGTTCTAATATTCGCCTTCTTCATAAGCCTTCCTTTCCGGGGATGTTGCATGCCTGGCCGAGATGATGCGGATTAGGTCATTGTTATTGAAACTTCCCGCAGTGTATGGGCCACGAGCACAACGCCGTTCAGCGCCGAGCCAAGAATTGTGCGGTAACGTTGTTCGCCATCCACTATTCGATCAGAGAATTGTCAGCGATAGTGGATCGTCGAACACGGGCACGACGGCAGCAAAATCGATGCCGTGTTTGGCTATATTGGTCCGGTTCTTGTTTTCGTCCCACTCGACTCTGACCGCCATCTGTATATACACTGTAGCACGGTGTGCGGCGATGGTCGATGAGAGACTCAATCAACGAAGGGATCAACGATACGCACGCCAGCGTGAACGAAATCAGCATGGTTTCGCGTAGCAACTGCCAGGTTGTGGACGAGGGCCGTCGCCGCGATGAGACTATCTTTAATCGGCATTGTTTTCCCTGTGGTGCGAAGACGTGCCAGCAGTTCCGCCCATTGCAAGCCGGTATCTGCGGACCAAGGCAGACAATGGAGGCGTTCGACACCCGCGTCGAACCAGCGTTCCAGGGCGATACGCTTCTTTCCTTTAGGAAGGATGAGAATTCCGAATCGGAGTTCGCCCAGAATGACGGGATCGATGGCGATGTTTGACTCCTGTGCTCGAAGCCACGCTAGGACACGCGGATCGGGAGCTGGTTTTGTCGGCTCGCTGAGAACGTTAGCGTCGACTAAGTACTTCACAATGTATCGGTGGACTCGGAGTCTATGGGGACGAAGAAGTCTTTTTGGGGACACGCAAGCAGCCAGTCGATAACGCCCTCGTTCGGCGGAGCCTCCCGGCGCACGAGGCGATATTGCCCATAATCGAGACGCTCGACGTCGAATTCCTGACCCGGTTCGATACGATCCATACGCCGGAATTCTGCGGGCAGAACGATTTGGCCCTTGGAGGAAATGGCTGTCTTCACTGAAAGTAAGATACCGTCTTACTTAGCCGGAGTCAAGAGCCTGTGAAAGGGGGGCAACGTTGTACGGTGCTGAATAGAATTCCAACGGTCGCCGCCACTGCCGTCAAGGGCTGTTCCACGGTAACCTGCAGCTGGTGTTAAGGAAAGTGTCGATCTATTAAGAGAGGTAATGTGTTTGCAATTGAGTACCCTAATAGTGGCAGTTGTTTTCCTACTAGGCTTGCTAGCCCTTGGGCTTGTACGGACGGCTCTTTTTCTAAAAGAAAAGGTGAATGTTTCGCTAGAGGTTTGGAAATTCAAATTCACTATGGACACTGACAAAAGCATCAAAAAAGAACCCCAAAAGAAGCCAGTAGCTAAAGCTCATATTGCCAAGGCAGGCAGCTAGCCAAATCGGTAATATTCATCAGACATAAAGGACGTTATGTTTGACTATGTGCTTGACTCCCTTTCAAGGACAAGTTAGGGTGGTTTTATGGAAGTCACCTTTCAAATCCCGGATGAAGTGGCCGGTAGCGTCATCAATACCGGCGACCTGCCACGCCGGGCGCTTGAAGCCTTCGCGCTTGAAGAACTCCGTGCGGGCCGCATCACTGAAGTAGAACTGCGTAAGATGCTGGGACTAGCCCGCATCGAGCTGGATGGGTTCCTCAAAGCCCACCATATTTACCCTGACTACACCATTGAGGATTTTGAACGGGAACGCCAGGCACTCAAAGAACTGGGGTTCTAAACCGTGCGTCTGGTCATTACCGATACGGGTCCGGTCAACTATCTAATCTTGATCGGGTCTATTGATCTGCTGCCCCGTCTTTTTGAGCGAGTGATTCTTCCCAGCACCGTGCAAAAAGAACTGTCGCATCCAAAGGCGTCTGAACTGGTTCGACAATGGATTGCAAATCCGCCCGCCTGGCTTGAAATCTATCAAGCCACGCCAATCGAGCCAGCCAATGGAGTTGATGAAGGCGAGGCAGCCGTAATTTCTCTGGCAACCGCGCTGCATCCCGATTTGTTGTTGATGGACGACCGCCGGGGAAGAGTTGCAGCGGAAAATAAAGGTTTCCGCGTTACCGGCACACTGGGGGTCCTTGATCTCGCCGCCGAGTGCGGGTTACTGGTTTTCGCCCATGCGATTACCGCCTTGGAGCTCACCAGCTTCCGGTTTCCAGCCGGGTTAGTGGAAGTTCTTCTGGCCAAACACAAGTCATGAAAGCCGCGCTAGTTCCACTCAAGAGCGGCCCTGAGTTTCCGGCTTTGATAGCCGTGGCGGGAAAACCAGCCGCGCGCCGCTTCCTTGAATTCTTCACCGTCAACATCCGCAACAAGAACACGCGGGCTGCTTATGGCCGAGCCGCTGGTGCGTTCCTTCGCTGGTGCGACTTGCAGGGGGTTACTTCCCTTGCCGGCGTGCAGCCTGTTCTGGTGGCCGCCTATATAGAGCAGCTTGGCCGGACCATGTCGGCTCCCACCGTTAAGCAACATCTGGCCTGTATTCGGATGCTGTTTGACTGGCTGGTGATTGGGCAAGTGGTGCCGTCGAATCCGGCGCACTCTGTGCGGGGGCCGCGGCACTCGGTTAGTAAGGGGTCAACTAAAGTGCTGTCTTCGGAAGAAGCGACGGCGCTACTTACTAACATGGATGTTACAACGGTGGTGGGTCTGCGGGATCGCGCTTTGATTGCGGTGATGACTTACACGTTTGCTCGCGTGGGGGCAGTGGTTGCGCTGGCGGTGGAAGATTACTATGCACAGAAAAAGCGCTGGTGGCTGCGGTTGCATGAGAAGAACGGCAAGGTGAATGAGATGCCTTGTCATCACAAGTTGGAAGCTTACCTGGATGAATACATCAGGGTGGCGGGAATTGCGGATGATCGCAAGGAGCCGCTGTTTCGTTCGGCGCTTGGGAAGACGGGCAAGCTATCGGATCGGCCTATGCTGCGCGGGGATGTGTGGAGCATGGTGAGGCGGCGTGCGGCGGATGCGGGGATTGAGACGGCGATTGGTTGCCACACTTTTCGGGCTACGGGGATTACGGATTATTTGACGAATGGTGGGCGGATTGAAGTGGCGCAGCGCATGGCGGGGCATTCGAACGCGAAGACGACGGGGCTGTATGATCGGCGCAACGATGATATTAGTGTGGGTGAAGTTGAGCGGATCGGGATTTAGAGAAGTGTAGTGGCCAGTGGCCAAGAGTTGTAAAACAACCTGATTGATACAGAGGGATGAAAACTTCGATGCTTACCCACCCGGCGCGACTGGACACGAGCCCACTTCTTAATAATGGGGTTTGTAAAACTTATTTTTCGAGGTTAATAAATCGAAAGAGTTTGAGCATAAGAATCAGGAAGAGAGTGGCCCTAAGCATTACTGGTTCACACATCTTCAAAAGCGTATCGATTGATTTTACAGTGGTTTGAACAGTTTTCATGGATCTCCTTTTGTTTGTTGGTTAGTTTCCGAATGTGAAGCCAAACAACCTTTGGTGAAACTGCCGAGTTTGCAGAAAGGGGCTGTTGAGGAACAAAACCAAGTGGGTAAGCTATTCAGTTGTCAAAGAACACCCTCCGCCGTGCGGCTGGAAGGCAATGAAGTTCTTTGACAATGGAAGCTAATGAAACATAGGAGAGTGCTCAATAAGCTTGAATCAACGTGGGACAAAAGTCAACAGTGAAGTTGCATTGACGCAGGAACAAGCTTGGTACCATTTTTCATCCTTCCGCTGGATAATGCAGTAGGACCCTGTTCAGTGTGAGACCCGAACAAGGCGGTATTTTCATCGCCACCCTTTTGAGCCAGATATTCGAGACACCGCAACGCCTATGTTCATTTGATCGCGTTTTTCGTCCCGAAACCTACCCTTAACCCGTTTCTACTCACACTTTCCAAATACGAATATTACTCACATGCTTGCGCATAGACGCGGCTAAATCGTCCGCTTGGTCAATTGACGTTCCTGGCTTAAGATCTATACCGACCTCTATGGCCATTCCGTCAAGCTTCAAAAACGTACCTTCCGTATCCGCGTAAATCAAGAACGTCCCATCTTCGTTATCTGAAGTTTTCATATAGCAGGGCGTCACGGCAAAGTTCTTGTGTTTTTTTTCCATTCACTAAGTTTATCGGGGCTTAACCTTTCGATGGTGTCGTCATGTCCAGCCGATTAGGCAGACAGCACTGACTCTAGCCAGCTTTTTCCCACAAGTGATTACCAATTATGCACTCTACAGCTTTGATCGCGTGAGGATAAGCCTTCTGGATTTCTCCAAACAACATTTTGAGTTTTTGATCATGCGTGTCCCCTAGTAAGTGCTTGCACAGAGCGGTCGCGGCAATCTCAGATGCAAAACCCAAAATTGCTCCGGCACGATCTGGCGATGTTGATGAACTATGAATTTCTATAGTCACAGGCGCGTCAGGAAGAAACGCACCAATTGCGTACATTGCAGCAGCCAACCCAAAGTGTCCCCCAACATCGTTGCGGATCAGTTTCCATGTTTTCTCGTGAACTTTGAAATATTGGACGGCTTCTCTCCAGCTATTTTGTTCATCTTGGGGAAAGGCCAAAACGATAGTTCCGAAGGTTGGTAATTGATCAAGAAGCCTTATGGCTTCTGCAAATTCGGAGCACGTCGCAATCGACCTTCGTAAAAAATACAACTTACGTGCTTTGGGTCCAGCAATATCAAACGCCGAAACATTGGACCGCCGTGGCAAGCTACCGATATCAGGAGCCGCTAGAGTAAAACCGGCAATTTCTATTCGAAGATCTTCAAAAAGAACGCACAACCGGGCAATGTGGGCGTTAGTCAGTTTATCAATGGTGCAAGGAAATAGCTTTGCTAATGTAGTTACTCTGAGTTTGGATGGCATAAGGCCGCAAGCACATCTCCTTCGTATTCACCAAACGCATTGCACATTGGATGCGCGGATTTTTCCATCGCGGCTGATGACTGGAACTCCGAAATAGAGAGCAGTCACGGCAATGATCCTATCAGGCATATCAGGCACCTCGTCGCGGGACACCTGCCGCATGAAGTTCACCACATCCTTCGTGAACGGCGCTTCCTTGAAAACATGGTTAGGGTTCTCCAGAGCGCTTCTTAAATCCTCTAAAGCCAATGCCGAAATCCGGCTCTTTTCCACTAGATAAACAATCTCCGCCAGACTTATGGGAGAAACTTCGATAGAGCGGCGAGAGGCTGCGGCTTGGTCTATAAACTCTTTCGCTCGGGTTGAGAGGCGCAAATCACCAAACAAGTACCAGAGAGCTGTGTGGGTATCAGCAACGCCCGCAATCATTTAGAATTCTTGCGCGAAGTTGCGGAACATATCGCGCCGGTTTTCATCGATCTCTTCAGCGGAGGGGGCAGGGCCGTATTTCGCCAGCATTCCGTACCCGGTCTCGAACGGTTTGGCGGACTGAGATGCAGGACCAGCCGCAAGCGTGTTTTCGAGAACACGACTTATAAAACGATCAGGCGACACGCCCTCCGCTTGGGCCTGAGCCTTAACTATAGCCCCCAGGGCATCGGAAAGTTCAATGTTTAGATGCATAGCCGTTTCTTTTGTTGCTCTTTCCACAATACCGGATATAGGCGTTTCTGTCACGAATTTACAAGGGCGGGGCGGAATCCTCGTTCATAGCAACACGGTATCCTTGAATTTAATATGCAAGATCTGCTCAATGGCGTTATCAAGTTCCAACAAGAAGTCTACCCGGAAAAGAAAGCTCTGTTCGCGCGTCTGGCTGGCAAGCAAACACCGAGCGCCCTATTCATCACCTGCGCTGATTCCCGCGTTGTCCCTGACTTACTAACTCAGTGCGAACCAGGCGACCTGTTTATCTGCCGCAATGCCGGTAACATTGTTCCAACTTACGGCGGCTCGGCCATGGGAGGAGTTTCCGCCACTATTGAATACGCTGTAGTGGCTCTCAAAATCGAACACATCGTAGTGTTAGGCCATTCCGATTGTG
>JAYUSZ010000091.1:0-74589 GCA_043755435.1 Bryobacterales bacterium
GGGCTATCCAGTTTGGCCAAGCCGAAGTCCAACAGCTTTACATTATCGCGATCGGTAATGATCACGTTGGCAGGTTTAATGTCGCGATGGACAATACCAGCATGATGGGCTGCAGCCAGGGCATCGGCAATCTGCCAGGCATAACGAACGGCGCGGCCAACTGGCAGGGGGTTGGATTCAATGTGGGTCGTCAGCGTTTTGCCGGATAGAAACTCCATGGCGATGAAGTCCACACCCTTGTCTTCCCCAATGTCATAAATGGTTACGATGTTGGGATGATTGAGCGAAGAAGCAGCCCTAGCTTCCTGCATGAATCGTCTACGGGATTGTTCATCATCCAGTTGGCCTGGGGTGAGAAGTTTCAACGCAACCGGACGCAGCAGACGATTGTCAATGGCATGATAGACAACCCCTGTACCGCCTTCCCCTAATCTCCCTTTGACGGTGTAATGGGAAATAACCGATCCGGTTGTCAATTCTTTCATGACAGCATTTCAGCTTATCGTTCAATCGAAGCCGCGCGCAAGGGGAACGCCGTTGTGAACGATGCCTGGTACCGGCAATGGTTTGAACCTAATGTTCTTCGCGAAGTTCCAACTTATCCGCAGTAGCCGACACAACTTCGTACTTTGCCTTGGCTTGCTTATTGCGTGACAAACTGAGCATGGATCCAGCTTCCAACTTCCAAGTTCCAGCCGAATCTTCTGGCCGATCCGTTGCACCAGGACCAGTTTCCAGCAGCGTTCCATCCTTTTTCAAATGCATGGCGGAACGCCCTCGCGACAACGGAAAAGCAAAGGACGGGGGACGGTAAACCGTCACCCCGTTGCTATCTTCTTCGTGGGAGTGAACCCATTCTTTCGTCAGATAGGCAGTCTTGTCTGGCATACCTTAAGTCTAGACCCCAAGCGTGCTTCTTGGACCATCCAAAGTTGCCTGCATACGCGCAACCTGACCAGCAGTAAACATCACCATTGCCTTGTCGTCAACGTAATCCATGTAGTTCACGAACATATCGCCGTTTGGCCCGTTGCCGCAGGAAATGTGTGGGAAAGCCGGAGTGCCGAAGTTTGGATGCAGAGCATTGGGTGTATCGGCCACAAAGTCTGTACCGCTGCAATCAGCAGTGTCACCCCAAATGTGGCGAAGATTCAGGTAGTGACCGATTTCGTGAGTTGCCGTGCGGCCCAAATTGAACGGAGCAGCGGCCGTACCAACAGTGCCGAACGCTTTATTGAGAATCACCACACCATCGGTTGCTGCGGGACCACCGGGGAACTGAGCGTATCCAAGAAGACGGTCTGCCAATGTGCACACCCAGATGTTCAGATATTTGTTAGCAGGCCAAGCAGCCACGCCGCCTGTTGCCACTTTCTTCACAGAATCGTCAGCACCGAAGCTGGCTTTCGTTGTTGTCTTCCGGTTAATTCCGGTTGTTGGAAGGCCATTGGGGTTCTTCGTTGCCAGGACAAACTGAATCCGGGTATCGGTAACAAGGCCTTTCCAAACCGTTGGAGTTTTGCTCTTGTCCGGATTTGTAGCGCGGAAGTCCTTATTCAGAACAGCAATTTGGCTTTTGATTTGCGCATCGGAAATATTTTCCGCAGCCGTTTTTGAAACAACATGAACAACAACTGGAATGGTGGTTATCCCTACGCGCCCAACGGCGCCAGTCATCAACATGCTTCTGGTTGTATTTTCAAGTGCGGCTTGGCGGAAACGGAATTGGGGGAATTGTTCAAGCAAACGGTTGTGGACTTCCATACAGCCGCATGAGCGAATCGGCTGCTTTTTGGAAGTTGTTTTCTTGGTGGCGGACTTCATTGGTTGTGATCTCCTTATGACACTTACACCGGTCTTGCCGATGTTATCTATAGAGTGACGATAGGAAGAAATTCGTTTCAGAAGTGCGAAAGATTTAATTTACGCTGCTTGCAGCAACATGTAGGACGGCTCCTTGCTAAGATAAGCACGAATGACTAAATCACTAGCAACCCTTGTAACACTGGCAATCAGCCTAACTCCAGCTTGGTCTCAGGCGCAAAAAAAGCAGCCACTCAGCCCCCCCGCCGCAACCTCCATCACTGTCAACGGAAGCGTTGTTTCCATTAAATATGGTGCACCTTCGCTCCGCGGCCGTAAGATGTTTGGAGAAGGCGGCCGTGTTACACAGGACCCCAATTATCCAGTGTGGCGTGCCGGTGCAAACTCCGCCACAGCGCTGCACACGGAAGCTGATTTGGACATCAACGGATTGAGGGTGCCCAAAGGCGACTATACTCTGTTCGTGCTGGTTAACGAAGATACCTGGCAGTTGATTGTCAGCAAGGAAACCGGGCAATGGGGATTGGCCTATAAAAAGGATAACGACCTGGGGCGTGTGAAAATGACCATGTCCAAGCCAACCGCGCCTATTGAGACTTATGTGATGACGCTAACTTCGGCTGGTGGCAACAAAGCGGAGCTACAGTTGGAATGGGAAAATGTGATTGCTTCGGTGAATATCACGGTGAAGTAGTTCGTACTTCGGATTGCGGCATTTTATATGAAAACCGCAGGACCCTTCGCAAAGGAAATCGCCGCGTTCCCCGCTGCCCTCCGCGAGCTGATTGAAGCGGAGCTCAGGGCCGGCAACAAAATCGTCGAGCTATCGAGCACCTTTCCAGCACCGCCGGCTGGGGCCTATGTGAAGCTGGAATATCCAGTTAGCACGCGGCCCCGTAAAACCGCCGGTAACGTGAATTTTTACGACCGCAATTCTTCCAGCTACTCTGGCGAATTCACGGATGCAAAACGATTCTATTTCGTGCTTGAGCCTCCACGCCCGCCGGAACCTCCGCCTAATATGGATGCCATCCGTGCCGAGATCGAAGCCAGGCAACGCGCCGCCGATGCTGAACGGTTCGAAATGTTTCGTACCGGCATAGAAGAAAAGCCGAAACCCTACGTTCGAGCCGTGCCTTCGCCCATCGTGGGAACAGCATTGGATCGATTTCGCGAAAGCATGGTTGGCACCTACGAACGGTGGCACGAAGGCATCGGCTACGATATTTCAGTCCTTAAGTCAGCTACGCCGGTGGAGCTTGTGGAGATTGAGAACTTGCTGCTCTCCCACGGCATCGACGACTGGTGCGACGTAGAGGCTTTTGCCGCGCTCGATTCACCGCGCGCACGATTAGCTCTACGCAAAGCCCTGAGGAGCCCCAATCACCGGGTGCGCATCGCCGTAACTGAATATGCACCAGATCTTATTTCTGAAGCGGAGCGGATTACAGTGCTGACAGACGCACTGGAAAGATCGGACACCTACGGCGGCCTGACGCAGGCCTTGCTGCAAATCGAGACCTTTCATCCTCCCCAAATTATCGACGCATTGTTTCGCGGGGTACTGGCACGAACTGAAGGTGCCCCTGTGCATTTCGCTGCAATGCTGATGTTCCTCCACGGCAAGGCTTCTTTGGCCTTCGATTGGGAACAGCGCCCGTTTTTCCTGAAATTCAGAACGGACGACCGTCATCATCGCATTCAGTTGTTCCAGGAGCTTTGCGTAAAGGTTGGCGTGAATGCGGAAAAATACCTGGACGGGAATCTAGATCCAAAACCGTAGCAGCATTCCAATAAACCGGCATGGAGTTGAGAATGAAATGAAAGAGTCTTACAGGAAAGGAGTAGCGAAACACCCTGACCTCGGGTTTTGCGGGTGCCGTCGCGAGGCGTCAGTCGGAGTCGGACGTAATCGCGAGTCCGCCGGGAATCCCGTAGTCTGAGACCCCATGCATGCAAAGAAACTGCATGCACGAGAACCGGGAGACCTCATCGTTGACTAAGCGAAGCAAAAAAAGTCCGGCTGGGAAAGGCCAAGACCGCAACCCCTAAGCAGACCGATAGCAGGGCTGCTTTTCAAGCCTCTTGAAGGACGAAGTGACTTGGTGGACTTACTATTCGTGAGCACTCGACATCTGCAGTTCCTTTTCGGCCTCGAACCAATCCACTTCGGACGATCCTTCTGGGCACCCTCTTTGTTCCCACAATGAATGAGCCAGTGAAACTATTTGCTCATGTGTCGGGTTTTGTTGGGTTGGTTCGGGGGGAATTTCCTGGATCCTGGCTCGCTTGGTACCTTGACTTGACATAAAAGAACACCTCGTTCTAAAGTTTTACAAACACGATAGGCGCGCTCATTGCAATTCTGAGCGGGTGACTGGAGTCACATTAATATTGTTGCCCCATCAACCTTAATTATTCAGACTCTTTGGCGGGTAGCGACTAACTCAATTGCGGGGATATCCTGAATTTGTAAGTCATTTGCAAAACAAAAGAGATGGGGACCTAAGTCCCCATCTCTTTCTATCAGTCGATCTGTAGTTGTTATTAGAAGGTGATCTTCAAACCTAACTGCACTTCCCTTGGACCACTAGGTGCACCATTGGCTCCAGTCACGCGTCCAAAGTTCGGACTCGTAATGTCGCCGTTGGGATTGTTGAATTTAGGAGTATTGGAGAAGTTGATTGCCTCAGCCCTCAACTGCACTTTCCATCGTTCGGTCACTGAGAAGGTGCGGAACAAAGATGCGTCCAGGTTGAAAAACCCAGGGCCGCTCAAAATATTGCGTCCCAGGTTGCCAAACGTTCCTGCTGCAGGCGATGAGAAGGAAGAAGTATCGAACCAGAAGGTACCTGGCCCCACTCCCTTCAGCACTTTGAAATCACCGGCAATGTTCGGTGTATTATTATTTCCTGGAGCGTTGATGATACCGCCAGCAACACTTAGGTTGAACGGTTCACCAGTCTGCAGAGTGAGTACACCATTCACCTGCCAGCCGCCCAGGATCATTGCAGCAGGACCCGACGTCATGTAACTCTTGCCTTTACCGAACGGCAGTTCATAAACGTAGCTCTGTACAAACACATGACGGCGGTCGCCATCAGCCCGTGCCCGGCCACGCTGCGGATTGATATAGACCCACAATCCGCCATTGTCAGAACCGCTCAAGTCGATCGCTTTCGCCCAGGTGTACGCAGTAGTCAAGCTGAAGCCATTGGAAAATCTGCGGTCCAACTTAGTCTGTAACGAGTGGTAATTCGTGCTGGTTCCAAAGTAGATATTGTTTGTATCCGCCAAGCGCCCAAACTTAAGATTCAACGGGCGTCCGGCCGCGCCGGCATTGGGGATAATGCCGGCATTCAGGTTGTAAGTGGCCTTGATGCCAACGCCATGGTTGCCAACATACGCAGCTTCTAAAGTGAAGTTTTTCGGCAGCGTGCGTTGAATTGCAATGTTCCAGCTCTGGATGTACGATTCCCGCACATTCTTGTCAATAACATTGAAAACCGACGATGGAGCATTTGGGATAATTCCATTTGCCGGAACAGCAAACGGTTTGAAAGTTGGGAAACCATCGGCCATGGCGCCGGCTGGCGTCCAGGAATTCCTTGCTTCGAAGGAGTTGTTTTCCCGGACAGGGAAGTTAAACGCGTAGCCATTATCCACCAGTGGTGCCCAGCTGATGCCGTAGCCCATGCGGACAACTGTCTTGTCGTTGTGACGATAAGCTGCGCCGAAACGGGGAGCGAAATTGGTTAGGTAATTCTTACGATCCAGGTTCAGTGGATTACTTCCCACTCCAGCCAGCACAAGGGTGTTGTTTGTGGGGTCGTAGTTTGAAAAACCACCAGCAGCGCGTGGGATTCCAGGGGGCCACAGTTCATGCCGTAGACCAATATCAACCGTCAACTTTTGATTCACTTGCCATTTGTCCTGGACATAGCTGAACCATGGACGTTGAATAAAGGTTGGGAAAATCAAGGGTAGGTCGCGGCCATATTGATTGGGACGGTCCAGCAGGAAACTGGCGAAAGAATTTGCCAGTGTTGTGCTGCCGCTAACGCCAACCACTCCGGCTGCGCTTCTAGTAATAAGTTGCGAGTTAGCTTCGTTGAAGGTATAGCGTCCACGAGGACTGAACGTCTGGTTCTGCAGTAATTCATCGCGATTGCGGCGATAGTCCACACCAAACTTAATTGTGTGGTTGCCAAGTGTCTTGGTGGTGTTTACCACAAAGTTCAAGTTTGTTTCGCCACGTTCCCAGGGCAGGCTAGGAGAGTAACCAACAATAGGGTTGGAAAATCCATTCACGTTGAACGAAGGGACGCCACCAGTGAAATCGGAAACGTTTACACCTCTAATGCCCAGTTCGTCAGCAGTTTTCAAAGCTTTGTCCGCATTGTCCGCATTGTTGCGATAGTACATGATGCCGATGCGCACATCGGAAAGAATAGTTGGGGACCAAATGCGCGTATAACCAAGTGCGCCGTTATAGGCCTTCTGAATTCCAGTACCTGCGAAATCTCTAGGACCGCCACCTTTTACGCCATATAGAGGAGGATCGAAGATTTCCGATTTCTGGATAGAGTAACGTAACGACATGCGATCTTTATCGGAGATCTGGTGATCCACTTTAATGTCGCCACCATTGGTGTCCTTCTTGCGCACAGTGGCCGTCTCGTAATTCTGGTTCAGCCCTGAACTGCGGTTGGGTTGTGGAATCAGCGCCAGCACTTTTGCAGAGATGGGGCTGATGCGATTCGTTGGAATAATGTTGCCGGGAAAAGGCGTGCGGCCCAAGGAATCGGCATCACCAGTAGCCGGATCAAATATGGGCTGTGCTCCGGCCGAAAGGTTGCCTGTGCGAAAAGCTGTTGTCGGAATTGTGTAAATGAAAAAGTCACCTCGACGATCACGAATGCCCTGGAAATCAGCGAAGTAAAAAGTCTTGTTGCGGCGAATCGGCCCGCCGATCGTACCACCGAACATATTGTATGTGGTCACTGGTTTGCTGGTTGCAAAGAATCCACGTGCACCAAGCTTACTCAACTTGTTGAACTCAAATAAACTGCCATGAACCTCATTGCCGCCCGACTTGAAATTCACGTTAGTAACAGCGCCACCAGCGCGTCCTAACTCAGCCTCATAGTTCGATGTGGTTACGTCCACAGTCTGCAGGGCTTCAATTGGAGGAATCATCGCGGTCAACAATCCAGTGCGCTGGTTGTTGTCTACGCCTTCCATTTGAACGTTGTTCGAAAGACGAGATTGGCCATTCACGCGTGTAGCCAGCGAATCCTGCACGTTGAAGAATTCCGAGTGCGGACGGAATGCCCGCACGGTTCCTGGTACCAGATTCAGCACGCTTTGGAAGTTACGGTTATAAGTCAATGGCAAATCGGCCAGGGTGCGCGTTTCAATTTTGCGGCCAGTGTCAGATCGATCGGTTTGCAGCAATGCGCTTTCTGCCGTGACATTCACTACTTCAGTGATCGCTCCGGGAGAAAGTTCCAGATCGGCACGGATTGTGGAATTGACAAGAACGTCAATTCCAGTCTTAATCGCTTTGCGGAAACCTTGCAGTTCGACTTCCACGCGATAACTGCCCGGTTGAATGCTGGGGAAGGAGTAGTTCCCGCTTTGGTTTGAAGTTGTAGTTTGAGCAATTCCGGTGCGCGTTTCTGTAAGAGTTACTTTCGCATTGGGAGCTGCTGCAGCGGATGAATCAGTTACGGAGCCAACAAGGCTTCCGGTGACGGCTTGCCCAAAGGCCAAGCACGGAATTAAGGTTAGGACAACCAGAAGTTTGGCTGCCAGGAGGTGTGTTTTTTCTAACATGGAGATCCCCTTGATTCGGCATGGAAGCTTCAAGGCCTCCGGATACCGATAATGGAAGCTTACAATACCGTTAACTCTAAAGCAACTAGAGGGTTCCCCCTGCTGGAACTGCTTCCCAAAGTTGGAACAGTTCCGCGCGGCACTTGCTGATGGCATCAATCTCGGCGGTCCATTTCCTGATGCACCCTGAGTATTCGTAATATTCCAGTAAGTATCTGCCGCACGCTAAAGCTTACGGTAAAGAATATTGCGGTACTCCACTTTGAACGGAGGCCCAACGTGCATTTGGAATCCCAGTAAACCTTCCGGCACGAAGTTCTTTGTGTCTTCATCAATAGTTGCGCTGATTAACTGGCCATTCAGGATTTGGATCATCACCGGTCCGCGCGCGATGATGTGGTACTGATTCCACCCTTGAACATTCACCACGCCTCGCAGCATTTTGTTATCGCCGATAGTGGCCAACACCTTGTATTGAGGGCCTTCGGTAATGCGAGTTACATCGCCCCGGCGGGCCAGCACAACATGCCCAGGCTTGCGGCCGCGCTCTTCGTGCAGGTTACCTGTATAGCCGTTGCTGATGTCCAAATCGGCCTGATAACCCTTCAAAACCCACTTGCCGATCTCTGGCATTTCAAGGCTGCGGTACTGAATCCCACTATTGGTTCCGCTGAGCTTGAATTCCACCTTCAGCTCAAAATCCTTAACCCTACCGCCGCGCCAGATGAGGAAGCTATTCGTTTTGACAACTTTTTCGGGAGTGGTTTCACCGATGATTTCTCCATTTTCGGCTCGCCAAAAAGTTGTATCACCGTCCCAGCCGCTGAGCGTTTTGCCGTCGAAGATAGAAACGAAACCGGTGTTGTCGTCAGGCTGGTATTCCGGATAGATGCCGCCGCCTGCGGGGCGTCCAGCAGGAGCTTGGGCAAACGCCACGCTCAAGGAAATGGCAAGAAGGGCTGTAGGTTTTAGAAGGAACATAGGTGCTCTGGATTCTATCGTACTCCTACTCACCGCCTTAACGCCCGGAACTGCCAAACCCACCAGCCCCGCGTTCCGAACCGCCCAAATCGCTTTCCAGCCATTCCACTGCTTCATACTTGGCAATCACCATTTGCGCAATGCGATCCCCTTTCTTCACTGTGTAGCTCTGCTTGCCCAAATTCAGCAGAATCACACGGATCTCCCCGCGATACCCGGGATCAATTGTCGCCGGGGAATTGGGTAGTGTAATGGCTTGCTTCAGCGCCAATCCACTACGCGGTCGCAACTGGCATTCATAGCCTGAGGGGATTTCTACCGATAGCCCGGTTGGAACTAAGGCTGGGACATTCGGCTCCAAAACTACCTCGGTGACCGAGCAAATATCCATGCCCGCATCCTCGAGTGGACCGTGTGCGTACTGCGGTAGAACCGCATCTTCTGAAACTCTTTTGATCTTGATTTGCATGATGGGAGACGGTCTTTAAGTTAACATGTTAAGTTACCATGCCGAAGACCCAAGGGCGCGTCATCAGTGTCGCCCCAATGCCACCTGAAAAATGTGCGTACGCTTTAGCCCGCTATAGCCGCTCACCTGATTCCATTCGTGAGTCCATCGATTGGGTCCGTACCCACGATTCCTCAAAGTTCCTGGATAGCTTCTATTTCCAATATGGCCACGCTTCCATCGCCGATCTTGGTCACTTGGTTATCTGTCTGGAAGGGATTTCCGAACTGGCCGCGACAGAGGCGGAAGATGAGCAGTTATGGGATGGCCAGGCGAAGTCGTCACGCTATCAGGATTTTGGATCGGCTGGCTTCATCACTCCGCCCGATTTGGATGAAGCGCAAGCAGCCGCCTATCAATCCGCCGGCGCAGCGTTGCTGGAAGCTTACCGCCATGTGCATGAGCAATCCCTCGAACACTTGAAGGAAAAGCTACCTCGTCCAGAAGCAATGAAGGCCGATGCTTACGTTCGCAACATCACTGCCCGAGCCTTCGACGTTGCTCGCTACTTCCTGTTCTGGGGCATCCCAACTAATGTTGGGCAGATCACCAGTATCCGCACTTTAGAACGCCAAATCCGCCGTATGAAGGCTTCTGAATTTGCTGAAGTTCGCGACCTGGGTGCCGAGTTAGCCCAGGCATGTGCATCGGAGCCGGGTTGCTTATGGGACAAGGATGGCAGCCGCGAACCACTGGCCCCGACGCTTGCAAAGTACGTGGACCCGGACGCGCACCTGATCGAATCGCAAAAGGCGTTGAAGCAATGGGCGTCCCAAAATTTGCCCGAAGCGACTGGCACTGAATTTGGCGATGTGGACTTGTCAAAGCCAACCGACACTCCGGCCGACATTGTTGCAACGTTGCTCTATCCAGTAACCAACCGTCCGTTCCGCGAGTTATACGAATGGGCTCGCGGTGTAAGTGCTGCTGTGCGCAAAGAAGTGATCGACACAGCGTTGGCTTCGCGCACTCGAGAAGAACTGCTGCGCGGATTTCGTGGTGGCTTGTATTGTTACGACATGGTGATGGATACCGGAGCTTATCGCGACTTTCATCGGCACCGGCGCTGTCAACAGTACCGCCAGTCGTATGAAGGGAACCTGGGTTACGATACACCGAGCGTAATTGGGGAAGCCGGGTTAACGGATTACTATCGCACAGCAATGGAATCCGCCTGGAGTGCGATGCGCCAACTGCCTCACCCAGCGGCGCAGTATCTATTGCCGTTTGCGGGGAAATCGCGGTTCCTTTTCAAAATGGATTTTGCTGAGGCTGAGTATATTTCCAGATTGCGCAGCGGAGTGAAGGGGCACTTTAGTTATCGAAATATTGCCTGGCGAATGAAAGAGGAGATGGAGAAATTGGAGCCGGAATTGGGTAGGCTGATTGAGGCGACCCCGCCGTGGGTGGAGGATCCGCTGGTGCGGTAGTTTTCCGGTGCTTCTATTCTTCGGTAGAAATTGAAACGCGCTCATATAACCCTGCGTCTTCGACCATTTACCAATGCGGTTTAGAGCGTCGTGGCGGCGTTGCGCCTTCGCTCGATGATCAAGAACAAGAGTGACAGCCTCCTCCACGAGTTTGCCCGCAGTACGAAATTGGCCCGCAGCAATTTGCTGTTCAATTTGAATCGAAAGGTGCTCGGGCAAATGGATTGTCATATGCGATTCCTAATCAATATTCCAGCGCAGTCATTGATGCCCGTGTTTTGGTCAACTTTTCCCTTTGCGACACGCTACTCCGAATCGCGGGTTGTTTGAACCGAAAAACGTGGAAGGCGATTGGAGCGGTCGCCAATAATGGCAAGGCCTGGGATCAACTGCTGATCAGCGCCAAGTAACTTACTAAGTGCGATTCTGCGGAATACAACGACAGCCCTCCGGCTGCTCCGGCATTTCCGTATTCGATGGCTAATTGTGGATCGGCGTCTAGCTGGTCCAATAATCTTCCAAACCCTGAAGGTTCATCCACCACCCAACCACCGCCGGTAGACTCCACGATTTCAGGCAATGCGCCATAGCCGGAAACCACAACTGGAGTCGATTGTTGGATGGATTCCAGCGCCGTTAATCCAAAGGTCTCCCAGCATATTGAAGGCACAAGAGTGGCACGTGCATTGGCATAGAGGGAAGCAAGATTGAAATGCGCTATTCTGCCCAGGAATTCAATATTTGGCGACCCTTCCGCGATACGCCGTAGTTCTCCTTCGAAGTTACCCACGCCAGCAATCTTCAGCCGCCGCTTAGGGTTTTCCTTGAAAAATGGGAGAACGTTTTGAATGCCTTTATACTTTTCCAGCCTTCCAGCAATCAAGTAATAATCCCGATTCCCCGTAACCGATACCTTCGCGGTTGCGGTTAGAAAATGAGGCAAAACGCACGGATTGATTCCCATCAATTCCCGATACTTGTTTGCCACAAATATGCTGGGAGCAAGGAATGCATCAATGTTGTCCAGCCCGCTTGAAACCTTGCCATTCGATCTCCACAACTGCGGAGGCCGGCCATGTTTCAACGTGCAGGAATAACAGTGCCGATCGATACAAACTGCTTCGTTGTCACGAAACAGAATACTGGTTGGGCAGGCCAGCCAATATTCGTGGAGAGTCATCAATCGCACGCCTTTGCCGAGTGGCAGGGCTCCTGATCCGCCGATCAGGGAGAGGTTGTGCCAATGGGTGACGTCGAAATCCTGTTCAAGAATCTGCTTCAGCTTCGCCTGCTTCCCGAAAGGCTGGCCGGTGAGGTGAGTGGCGATCGGCGAAAAGGCTCCAAACGGCGAGGACAGACGATGAACCACAACCCTTGAATCCACCGGATAAGCTGATTCTTCCACTTTTCCACGAAGCAGCTGAAAGCTGTCGTCGCAACAAACAACTTCCACGTGGTGGCCAGCATTCACCAGCAGATTCGCCAGGTTGGCGACGAAAATCGCATCACCACCAAAGTGCTTGGGGGGGAAGAAGGTGGTGATGAGACAAAAGCGAAGGCGGCGAGCCATTCTTGCAATTGTAGCGCCCCTTCTCTTAACTGCAGTTCGCTTAACGTTCTTAACACTTTTCATATCATCATTTAACAGAACTTTGCGTTGATCCGCCTACTTTGCCAATACACTGGGCAAGTGGGTAACCTTCCCTGGAACGGGAGCACCTTAAACCTTGTCTGAAGTTCTCTAAAATAGGAGCAACGTATGCGATTACAAACTATTGTTTTGAGCATTTTGATGGCAGCCTCGGCGCTGGCCGGTGATGTAACGGGCAAATGGACCGCCACCATGCAAGGCCGCAAAGGCGGACAGGCCCGCGAAGTGGTATACAACTTCAAGGCGGACGGCGATAAACTGACAGGGACAACCACTGGCATGGGTGGCCAGGAAATTGCCATTACCGACGGCAAGATCAAAGGTGATGAAATCTCGTTTACAACGAAGGTTGAGTTCAACGGAAACAGCATGGTGATGATGCACAAAGGCAAGATGACTGGTGATGAAATCAAGTTTTCACAAACCCGTGAAGGTGCTGAGCAAGCCCGTGAGTTCACTGCCAAACGTGCCAACTAACTTCCAAACTAATAAATACCCATCCGCAAAAAATAGGTCAATCGAACAAAGTGCTTCTCCGAATTTTACTTACCTCCTGCCTGCTAACTTGCAGTTTGCTGAACGCTACTGAGCAGCGTGGAATCGTCAAGGTGAATGGTTTACCCATTCCCGGAGCGACGGTGACCGCCAAGATGGGGGAGCAGACGATTGCCACGTCCACGGATGAAGCAGGAGTCTATTTATTTCCAAATCTTACGCCGGGAGAGTGGGTGATTGAGGTGGAAATGATCGGGTTCACTGGTGCTGTGAAAACCATCACAATGGGTGCCGATACTCCTCCGGCTCTGGATTTGGATATGAAAGTTGGCAAGGGCCGAGTTGTGATTGCGGCTGCCAAACCAGTTGTTGGCCCAACACCTCAGCCCTCCAGGGAAGCCGCAAATCCAACCGAGGTAGCTAAGCCTTCAGCGACCCAACAGGCTGCGAACCGTCCCCAACGTGGTGGACCAGGAACTGCCGGTGCTGGTGCAAGAGCCGGGCAAGGCGGTCGACCCGGAGCCTCTGGTCAAGGTGGTTTTCAGAGATTGGAGTTGGAGCAAACAGCAGGGCAGAATGAAGTGCAGGCTGCATTGAACGCAGCTGAAATGCCGCAACAACAGCAGCAGGATCTTTCTCAAAATGCCAACGAATCTTTTCTGGTGAACGGGAGTTTAAGTAGTGGTTTAACCTCTCCTGATCGCACTGATGACTCATTTGGACGCATGGCGGAATTTCGCCCAGGTTTTGGTGGACCTGGTGGTCCCGGAGGCATTGGCGGTGAAGGCGGTGCGGGGGGTGAAGGCGGTGGCACAGGCTTTGGCGGACCCGGCGGCGGTCGAGGTGGACCTGGCGGTGGACCTGGCGGAGGAGGACCTGGTGGAGGCGGATTCGGTGGTGGTGGAGGCGGATTTGGCGGAGGCCCCGGCGGTGGTCGAGGAGGACCCGGCGGTGGTCGTGGCCCTGGTGGTCCCGGTGGACCGGGTGCACGTGGCCCACGCGAAGGTCAACGCGGAGGCCCTCCGGGCGGCACATCCAGATTCGGCAATCGTGGAAATCGTGGACGTGATGGCTTCCACGGTGGTGCGTCCTTCTCGTTCCGTGATTCAGGATTAGACGCCAAGTCGTATTCGATCAGCGGACAGGAAATTGCCAAAGCTAATTATTCCGTTAGTCGTTTCAATCTGACCGGTGGCGGAGCGCTTCGCATTCCTCATGTGTTCACCGACGAGAAAACTTTCATCTTTGTGAACTACTCTGGTACACGTTCCAAGAACCCCTACGACAACATTGCCACGTTGCCAACCGCATTGGAACGTAGCGGTGATTTTTCACAATCTATCGCCCGTGGGGCTGTTACCATTTACGATTCCCTTTCCGGGTTGCCGTTTGCCGGGAACAAAATCCCAGCTACTCGAGTTAGTCCAGCGTCAAAGGCTTTACTCACTTTGATCCCTTTGCCGAATCAGCCGGGCAATTTGCAGAATTATCAGATCATCTCCTCCGTTCCTTCCAATTCCGACAACCTGGGCCTGCGTCTTAGCCGCAGCATCACAACCAAGGATCGTCTGGCAGGTTCTTACAATTTTCAACATCGCAATGGAGCCAATCAACAATTGTTGGGCTTCACCGATACATCCACCGGCAACGGTATGAGCTCCGATCTTACCTGGACCCACAACATTGCTCGAGGGCTGATCAATAACGCACGCATGACGTTTTCACGCAATTCCAGCAACCTAATCCCTTACTTTGCGTTTGGCAGAGATTGGGCACGCGACGTGGGCATTGCGGGCACTTCCACCGATCCGCGTAACTTCGGGCCTCCCAACCTTTCCTTCACTAACTTTGGTGGACTTAGTGATGGATCAAACAGCCGCAATGTAAGTCAGACCTTGGGCCTGGGTGATAGTTTCACGTGGGCGAAGGGCAAACATACGCGGGCATTCGGGTTCGATTTCAGGCGGATTCAAAGCAACAGCATTACCGATTCCAATGCTCGTGGTACTTATGCATTCTCTGGCATCGGCACCAGCGCCTTCGACGCAAACGGGCTTTCGGTGAACGGCACAGGGTTCGATTTCGCCGACTATCTCTTAGGACTTCCGCAGTCCAGTTCCATTCGTTTCGGCAGCGGTGATATCTATTTCCGCAGTTCGTCCTATAGTGCTTACGTCAACGATGATTGGCGCTGGCGCTCTAATTTGACCATCAATGCCGGGCTGCGCTACGAATACTTGACGCCCTTGCAGGAAAAGTACGGACGCATGGCGAACCTTGATGTGGCTCCAAACTTCCTGGGCGTCGCAGTTGTAACGCCGAACATTCCTGGCCCTTATACAGGTGCCTTCCCTTCAGGATTGGTCAATCCGGACAAGAACAATCTGGCACCAAGAGTGGCCATTGCCTACAAGCCTCTTAAAGGCAAGTCCACGCTGGTTCGAATTGGATATGGCATGTACTACAACGGGTCGGTGTACAATTCAGCAGCCAATCGCATGGCGCAGCAGCCGCCCTTCGCCAAGACTTTCTCAGTAAACACAACCACTGCCCGGCCGCTGAGCATCGCCAACGGGTTTACGCAGGTGGTATCGCAGCAGATTACGAATACTTTTGCTATTGATCGCAATTATATTGTTGGTTACGCCCAAACCTGGAACTTGAATATTCAACAAAGCCTGCCATGGTCCAGCACCATGGAAGTGGGTTATGTGGGAACCAAGGGAACTCGCTTGGACGTGCAGCGATTGCCGAATCGTGCCGCTCCTGGATCGCCTCTAACTTCTGAGCAGCGCCGGTTGATTGGCAATGCAACAGGATTCACCTTCGATAGTTCTGACGGAAATTCTATCTATCATGCGGCCAATGTTCGAGTAACTCGCCGCTTCCGCCGAGGTTACTCAGCCGAGGCTCAATACACTTTCTCAAAATCAATTGACAACGCATCTGCCGTTGGCGGTGGTGGTGGGTCAGTTGTGCAGGATAATAATAATCTTGCGGCTGAACGTGCAGTGTCTACCTTTAATCGTCCACATAGCTTGCGGACCAACTGGATGTATACACCATTCAGTTCCCAAACCAGCAGGGCTGCGACGAGCAAGTGGCTAAAGGATTGGCAGATCAGTGGTGGAGCTAATATTCAATCGGGCTCGCCGATGACTGCGATTGTATTGGGGAATCGCTCCGATGCTGGTGGCACTGGTGCAGTCGGCAGCAGCCGTGCGGATGCAACTGGCTTGGCCGTTGATTCTGGAACAGGATTTTTCAATCTTGCAGCGTTCACTCTGCCGCCCGCCACCCGCTATGGAAATGCTTCGCGCAACACCATTACTGGCCCAACACTTTTTGTGATGAACGGCAGCGTTGGACGCAACATTCGCTTTGGCGATACGCGCCGCAGCTTAGACCTCCGAATGGAAGCCAACAACATTCTGAACACAGTTACGATTAACCGTTTCGGAACCACAGTAAATGCTTCCAACTATGGCGTGGCCTTAAACTCCGCCAATATGCGCACCATGACTTTGAATGTGAGGTTCCGGTTCTAATGAAACCAATTGCTGTATTAACCGCGTTTGCTGTATTGATGCAGGGCCAACAAGCCCAGCCTCCCGCACAGCAGACATCGAAACCGCCGTTGTTTGCAGAATCGGTGACTAAGTTTTCTGTTGGGACGAATTTGGTTGTAATCAATCTGGATGTGCGCGATAAAAACGGCAAGCCGGTGGAGGGCCTGAAGGCCTCGGACTTCACGTTGACCGAAGACGACAAAGCTCAGAAAATTTCTATTTTTGAATATCAACAGTTGGAAACGGAACCATTGCCCGCTGCGGAACCGGAACCTGTCAAGCCTGCTATTGCCCCGGCTACTGCTGCGCCCAAGCCAACGGCAAAACCACAAATTACGCCCTCTGCGCCTGGGGAGATGCGTTACAAAGATCGGCGGCTAATGGTGATGTTCTTCGATTTTTCCGCCATGCCGCAGGAAGATCAGATTCGCGCACAAGCTGCGGCACTGAAGTTTGTGGATACGCAGATTACCCCTGCAGACATGGTTTCCATTATGACCTTCGCGACGAAGTTGCAAGTAGTGGAAGATTTCACAGCTGACCGTGACAAGCTTCGGGCCACCATCAAAGGGTTTCAAATTGGCACTGGTAGTGAACTGGCGGCCGATGGATTAACCGGTGCCGACAGTGAAGAAGACAACAATTCCGCATTCAGCGCCGATGAATCTGAGTTCAACGTTTTTAATACAGACCGGAAGCTAAGTGCCTTAGAGTCGGCCGCAAAAATGTTGGGGTCCTTGCCGGAAAAGAAGGCCCTGGTTTATTTCACAAGTGGTGTTAGCAAGACCGGTATGGAAAACCAATCACAACTTCGCGCCACCACCAATGCCGCAGTAAAGGCCAATGTTTCGTTCTATCCAATTGATGCCCGCGGCTTGGTAGCCAGTGCTCCGGGAGGCGACGCAACCAAGGGAAGTTCGCGCGGCAGTGGAATGTATAGCGGCAGCACACAAAGCGGAAATCGTGACAAAGCCAATGGCTCGCAGGAAACCCTTGTGACGCTGGCCGGCGATACCGGCGGCAAAGTGATGCTGGATAATAACGATCTGGCGCTGGGTATTCAGCAGGCGCAAAAGGACGTTTCCAGCTATTACATTGTTGGCTACTATAGCGCCAACGAGGCGCTGGATGGCCGGTTCCGCCGCATCAAAGTGAAGTTCAACGATCCTAAGATGACGGCCAAGATCAACTATCGCTCCGGTTATTTCGCAGGCAAGCAGTTCAAGAATTTCAGTTCCTCGGAAAAAGAACGTCAGTTGGAAGAAGCCATTTTGTTGGGCGATCCCATGACGGAGTTGCCAATTGCACTGGAAGTGAATTTCTTCAAAATGGGCAAGCTCAGCTATTTTGTTCCGGTTGCCGTGAAAATCCCCGGCTCAGCCATGGAAGTGAACAAGAAGGGTACCGACGAAAAGACAGAGCTGGATTTCATTGGCCAGATTCGCGATTCGAAAGGCAAGATTCAAGGGTCCGTGCGCGACATGATTTCCGTAAAGTTGAAGGGCGATGAAGCCACCAGCCTCACCAAGCGCAACCTGCAGTACGATTCCGGTTTCACACTGCCGCCGGGAGATTACACCATCAAGTTTCTGGCTCGGGAAAACGTTTCTGGAAAGATGGGTACGTTTGAATCGAAATTCAATATACCCAACCTCAGCACGCAAACACAGTGGCTGAATACCAGCTCTGTGATCTGGTCTAACCAGCGCGAACCCATGTCAGCATCTGTCGCCTCAGTTGAGAAGAACAAGAAGCTGATGGCTGCCCACCCGTTGATTCAAGATGGCCAAAAGCTGGTGCCAAGCATCACGCGTGTTTATCGCACCAATCAGAATCTATACGTTTACACCGAAGTGTACGATGCAGGGTTGGAACCCGGTTCGAAGACGCCCGACGTGATGGCATCCTTGAGTTTCTTCCAGGGAAAAGTGAAGACATTCCAAACCGGGCAAGTTCGTGTGCAGGCAGTTTCAGCCACTCGCAACCACATGGTTCCTGTGCGGTTTGAAATTCCGCTGGCTGGATTGAAGCCAGGGAATTACACATGCCAGGTGAACTTGGTGGATGAGGTTGGGCAGAAGTTTGCCTTCTCTCGCTCGCCAATGGTTTTGGTTAAATAGAACACCCATCAGCTTTCATTTTTCGCATTCCCAGCAAGCCTCGCGTTATGATGGTCTTTACCCTAACGAAGCGGAACAGCAAAAACTCACTAAGCGGGATAAGCAACTGATTTGTGATCAGGCCATTCTGATCATGGAACAGTTCTATGCTCATCTGCCTTTCAAACGCGCCCGCTATGCCGCCGATTCTGCACAGCGATTACGCCTTCTTCGCAGCGACATTCCCAACCTTTCCGAACAACAGTTTCACGCTGAAATGATTCGGACCTTTACCGAACTCCGTGACGTCCACACCCTTTATAGATTGCCAGAGCCCTTCAAAAGCGCCGTTGCCTTCCTTCCATTTTTTACGGAATCCTTTGAAACCCCGGAGGGCCGGCGCTACGTGGTTACTGAAATTATGGAAGGTTTCAAACCTGATCCTTCCTTCGTGCCATTTGTAGAAATTGTTAGTTGGAGCGGCGTTCCAATCGAAAAGGCTGTAGACCAATTGGCGCGCAATATTCCCGGCGGCAACCTTGCTACCCGCGTGTTTCGCGGCAATATGCGGCTTACTGTCCGGACCTTAAATAACGTTCTTGCGCCACTCGAGGAATGTGCGTTCATTCACTACAAGCCTCGCGGCAGCGAAGAGGTTCGCATCATGCTGGTGCCCTGTCGTGGGTCACGGATTGACATCCGCTGTTTTGCTTAGTGGTCGAAGCATGGAAACAAATGCGGAATGCAAACAACTAACCGACTTGGCAAGAGTAAAGGATACACTCTGGGTTCAACGCCGGCTAAGCACCCCCGTCGCGGCTTCCGAACTGGCCAGTCCCCGTTTTTCGCGTTGCCGGGATATTGGCACGAAAAATACACGATTCAATTGTCAAAGATCTTACGAGCTGGACTAAACTGATTCTTATCGCGCCCGGTGTGCGCTCCCCCTTTTCGCCGGTCTACTCACCATTTGAGTGACAGGGGTTGGGTATCGGGGCAAAACACGTCGTCGAACCACTCCACGCAAAACAATCCGTCATTGGTTGAGACGAATTCGCAGAGAAATTCTTGGGCAAATTTGCGGGCACCGAGAGTGGCTTCTTCCGAAGCTAGTTGTTCGGGGGTGAAGCGCGGGCATTCGGTGGCGGGGACAACGACGCGACGCCAATCTTCGGCACCTTCGGTGAATTCGCGGTGGAAAAATCCTTCCGTATCTTTTGGAGTGGAGAGAAGCCAGATGGATCCATTTTTCTGGGTTAGCATGGGGCGCGCGGCGGTGTAGATTTCGTCCTTCACCATGGAAGCTTCATCAATGACGAGCATGGTGACACCGGAAAACCCGCGAATGCCGTCGGACGAATTTCCGGGGATGGCGACGATGCGGGAGCGGTTGGGCAGCACGATGGATTGCCTATTGATGGTATCGCCTTTGGTGATTAAACTTATGCGCGAGGCGAGGTCCTTGACCTTCTTGAGGAGTTCCGCACTTTGGCGGAGTGTGGGGCCGGCGACGATGCTGAGCGAATCGGGGTGATGAAGGGCATGGAACAGTAAGGCCACCGCAGCCATCCAACTTTTTCCCCATTGGCGAGTGCAATTGAGGATGACGCGTTTGCTGGGGCCCGTGAGGAGTTCGCGCTGTTTATCTTCGAGCATCCAACCAAGAATTTTTTCGGCGAAGGCGGCCATGTTGGCGGCTACGACATCGGTTGCGCCGAGTTTGTTGCGTGGACTGAAGGTTGGCGAGGTGGATTGTGTAACGCGGTTTGTGCCAGACACTATTTTCATGTCTGAAACTTAACATCCGCAGGAGCATTGACCGGCTTAGTTGAGGTTATGGTTTGACGCTAAGCAATTGTGGATATTGGGATCAAAAAAATTACGGTATGCTGTGAACCGAGATTTTGGGTATCCCTTTTGGAGACCAACTTTTGCTTGCCGATGGAGGGAGTCGATTGTTAGGTTGTGGCCACCGCAGTGAGAGGTTTTTCAGTAGAGCGCGGTTGAAAGATTGGTGGGAGCACGGCGTAAAGGAGGCTGTGGGGGTCGATTACATGGTTTTCGGCCGCTACATTTAGCTTCGTCTCAACGGGTATTTTATCGACTGGCTGTGTGCCGGGTTCCTGGCCATCCATTGTTGTATTTTCAGTGGGTTGCATTTGAGGCTTGGGGTCTGATTGAGGATGCAGGTCGATTGGTCCAGGGGTGGTGGGTGGGAACAGTTCACGGTTGGTGAGGATTTCCTGGCGGAGTTGTTGATACAGAGACAGCAGGCGGCGGCCTTGACGGGCGATTTGGGATAGGGCGTCACTGTGGCTTTGGAGTCCGGCGACGGCGATGCCGTAGGCTCCGTGAGCATTGAGGCTGGTGAATTCCAGTTCGTTGCAGGTCATGCGTTGAATTTGGATATCGATGAGGCTGGCTTCGGCGGGAGCTTGGCGACGGAGACGCCAGAGGGTGGTGGCCATTTCTGTGACCAGGATATCTTCGATGAGGTTGGTGGGCTTCCAGGTTTCGAGGTGCACTTTGATGAGTTCCTCAAAATCGGCGAGTTCTTCACCGGGGAGGATGAGGAGTACGGGCGTAAGCGCCATGGGTGGCGGAGTTGAAGGCAGAACGGCGTTTGCCTTCGGGGGTTTTGGGGCCAGTGGATTTGAGGGCGTTGAGGCGGGAGGTTTCTTTGCGTTTGTCTTGTTTGTTCATGGCGAGTACAGGATAGCAGACGAGTTGGTGGTGGTTATGGTTAAGTGCTTTAGAATCTTAGTAGAATGGCTCGTGACCGGGGACATACCAGTCCGCAAAATCGGCATATGAAAATGCCCATCGGCAACATCTTTTCAAAATTGGTAAATATCTGAAGGCTGACGGTTTTACAGTTTTGGGAAGTAACCGACCGGACATTCCCACAGTATGGTTGCCTTCCGCCAAGTTGCGTTCCGTTTCGGCTAGCTAAATCACGTTGAACGAACTGCCTACTTCTAAGGATGGGCAATCATCCAGGTGTTAACGGCCCGAGGATTTCAGAATGACTACACTTGCAGCCTGGTGCTGTAGCTTCCTAGAACGAAGGACCTAGAAGGCTTGTTTCTGTTAACATGTTTCCAAGCCGTAGTTTGGACGAGAGGCACCTGTTCACATCCCGAATTGGCATAAGGCTGTTTCCGGCCAATTGAACATATAGCGCCTTATCCGGCTGCCTCACTGGTAACATTTGTCAATGGACCCTCATTTCTTTGATACGCCTAAACGTGAAGCTTTCTTCAAACGTCATCCCGATTTCTACCCGGCGGTCAACAGACAATGAGCAAGCTTGCCCTCGATAAGGCAATCGTGCTCAATCCTAAACGAGAGAGCAAAATGGCGCTAGGGCGAACCAACTGGTATCCCTATTATGCTGGGTTCTCTCATCGCTTTGCACAGACCCTCATCGAATCCCTCCAAATCCGCCGCGGTAGCCGGGTGATGGACCCTTGGAATGGAAGTGGGACGACAACGCTGTCGGCTATACGGAGAGGTCATAACGCCTTTGGCTTTGACCTCAACCCTGTCATGGTCATCGCCGCCAAAGCGCAGATGCTTAGCTCTCTTTCAAAAGCCAGTCTGCCGCCGTTAACGGCTGAAATCATCAAAATTGCCCGAACATGCCCGACAGTAGACCTTTCTCGGGTTGACCCGTTATGCAGCTGGCTAACTCCATCGAGTGCTGCCGATCTTCGGCGAGTCGAGGCCGCAGTTCAATATCTGCTTGTCGAAAGTGACGCTCACGCGTTTCATGCCGATGCGCCGCAGCGAGCGATTTCGGATTTGGCTGCTTTTTTCTACGTCGCCCTGTTTAGAAGCACTCGCTCGCTGCTGAAAAAGTTCTTCGCCAGCAACCCTACTTGGGTAAAACGGCCATCCACTGAGCGAGAACGATCGAGACCATCTTTGGAAGCAATTCTCAATTCATTCACCACTGAAGCCAAAGGGATGCTTTCTACTTTGGACGGGGATGCCCTTCCCATTCGAAAGGGAAACGTTCATTTAGCGATTGCATCTTCGGATGACATTCCCCTTGAGGATGGCAGCATCGATTTCGTGCTTACTTCTCCGCCGTATTGCACGCGCATCGACTATGCAGTGGCCACTAGCCTCGAACTGGCGGTACTAGGATACGATGGTCCTCACGGTTTCGGCGCACTGAGAACCCGGATGCTAGGGACTTCGATGGTTCAAGCAACACTTCCCACTGCGCAGACGAGTTGGGGAACGGGATGCAACGCCTTTCTCAAGCAAGTTGCCAGTCACCGATCCAAAGCTTCGCAGGGATACTACTTGAAGAACCATTTACAGTATTTCAATGGTCTCTTTAACTCAGTCCGCGAAATAAGCAGGGTACTCAACCGCGGAGCTATGTGCGCCGTGGTTGTTCAGGATTCCTACTATAAGGAAATCCATAACGACCTTCCCAGCACCTTGCATCAGATGGCAGCTAGCTGCGATCTTGAGCTGTTTAAGCGTGTAGACTTTCAACACCAAAACACGATGGCGGGCATTCATCCTGGGACTCGGCTGTACCGCAAACGCCCTAGTGCTACGGAAAGTGTTTTATTGTTGCAGAAGGTGTGAGGCAGAAGCGCGAAAAGGAAGCGAGAATCATATTATGAAAGAGTCATTTGAACCAGACAGCCTCATTGAGTTTGGTGACGAGCCAGCCGGAGACCAGCCGGACCAAACACCGCTAGAGAAGAAGTACAGCCAACAGATGAGGCAGATCATCTCGCAAAAGATCGATCTTCCCATTTCGACTCTGCCAGAGATGATTAAGGACCAGATCAATCTCAACCCGGAATTTCAACGACGTGACCGGTGGGATGTGGAAAAGCAATCGCGCTTCATTGAGTCAATCATCATGAACGTTCCGATTCCTCCAGTTTTCTTAGGCGAAGACCAGTACGGAAGTTACGTGGTGCTAGACGGTCGCCAGCGCTTGACTGCAATTGATGATTTTCTCAAAAACGCCTTCAAATTGAAAGCTCTGCAGGTGTGGGAAGACTTAAACGGGCAGAACTACCTTGAACTGCAAAAGAGAAAACTGGACCGAGCAATCACCAGACGCTTTGTTCCTGCTGTTGTGATCTTGAAGGAATCATCCCCCCAGGTGAAGTATGACGTGTTCGACCGACTCAATACCGGTGGGGTTATTGCTGAGCCTATGGAGATTCGGAACGCGGTGTTTCAGGGGCCTTTCAACAAAGTGATCAGAGACCTGGCGGAAAGTCCAGGGTTTCGACGGCTATGGGATATTCCATCCGATCAACAGGCACTAGAACAGAACGCCCTCTATCGAAAGATGAACGATATCGAACTGGTGCTGCGCTTCTTCGCCCTCTGGCACTACGAGCGCATGGACATGAAGTTTAAGGACTATTTGGGCGACTTCATGGATGCACGAAATAAGGAATACGTCGCTGATCCTTCACTGGCTGCCTCAGACAAGCTGAGTTTTGAACATGCGGTGACAAACTGCTGGATGGTATTTGGCGACTCCGTGTTTCGCAAAGAGGCAAACGCCAAGAAATCTGCACCACTCGCAGACGCCGTCATGGTAGCTCTCTCAGACCATTCTCCTGAGGTTGTCGGCCCGAAAGCGGCTTTAGTGCGTACAGCAATCCAGTCGTTACTCTCTCAAAATCAAGGCTTCCAAAAAGCGTTTGGCACCGGTACGAACGGCAAAGGAGCCATTAGGACCCGGATAACACTCGCACGGGAAGTCGTCACCAAGGCGCTTCAGTAGCCTTCACTATATGCAAAGGGCACTAAACAACCTGAAAACATCACTCACGCGCGTGAGAGACATTGCGGCGGACATCGATTCGAATGTTCAGGCTGCTTTGGCAACTACTGCGGTGCAAGCGCGCCATGAAACGACTCTGTACGCATCCACAGTAATTCTTAGTGGATATCTTGAATCGTTTCTGCGCGAGGTAGCTGAGGAGATGGTCGCGGAAATCTGTAACAAGGCCATTCCGTTTAACGATTTGCCTTCAAAGATTAGAGTGGCTCACTATTGGGATGGTAGCAGGCGGCTCACTGAAGTTGCACGTAAGGAACGAAAAGAGAATCCGCTCTTGCTCACGAAGGCCTCAGACGTGGCAAGAAGACTCGCCTCTGTGGCGTCGAATCAGGCACCCTACGAAATTCTTTGGGAGGCATTTGCTGACACCCAAGCCAATCCTGGCTCGAAGGAAATAGGCGAATTCTTAGGTCGTTTTGATGTTGATAAACCCATCCCGACGTTAGCGGCCGCCATGACCTGGAGCGAGAACACGGTAGTGCTTCGCCTAGGAAGCTTCATTCAGGTTAGAAACGAGTGCGCGCATACTGGAGCTTCAACGATTAACCTGACAACGACCGACGTTACTGGCTATTGTGACCTGATTGATGAGGTCGCGACAGGAGTTGTGAATACGCTGCGAGCAACGCTGACTAAACCGCCTTATGTTACAGTGCCAGTTTCCGGTGCAGCGCAAGTTCAGCAGCCAACATCTTGACGATCCCAGTGCAGCCCGGAAGTCTGCAAATACAAATTATCTGGCGTAAGCCTTTGCACGCTATTTGACGCAAGCCCTGGCCGGTAGCCGTGACACTGCGGCCCGGTGGATTTTGAATAGTCGAGCGGCGTCAGCCGCAATCTTGTAGCCTTTTGGCTTTAGCGAACCTTCGTTGGAAAGTTGTTCCCAACCTCTTGCTGTGGTCGTCACGGTATGGGCGCGAAGTACGCGGGAAACGCCTTGAGGCGCTCCGTGATCAAAGAGGATGAGCATCGACCAGGTCAGAGGTTTGATGCGGTACCGGGGTCTTCAGGCTCTGGGCCACGAATTCGAGGACGGCAGAAATCTGTTCGCGGGTCACATCGAATTGTTCCATCACTTCTTCGACGCTCAGATCTTCGAGGTTTTCAATAACGGTGGCGACGGGCAACCGCGTATCGCGAAACACCCAAGCGCCGCTGACTTTGCCAGGGACGCTCTCCACGGCGGGGCATTGTGACCAATCTAGATTTGCCATGTTGCTTACCTTCTTCCATCGTAGCCTTTATCAGCATGGTTTGCCGGGGGCTTGCCTTGGCATTGTTGCTTCGTTGATGGAATGGATTGTTTATTGGGGCTGGGTTACATTCTAGAACTGCTTCACTGGTAGCGGTCTCAGTTATTGTGCGATTAGTCTGGGCCAGCCCGCGCAGGGACGAACATGCTCTGCTCGACTGACTCTTTGGGGCAGAGACCTCGGCCAGCGATATCAGCTTTAGATATACGCTATCTTGTAAACTGTAGGACTATCCGGCGTGCAAGGAGAATCTTTGCCAGACCACCACAAACTGTTGGTCGGGATAGCTTAACCATCATCAATGAATCTCATCAGATCCAAGAGGCGCGTTGCAGACCATGGAGAGGTATTCACGCCTCTGTGGCTGGTCGAAAAAATGCTTAACCTGGTTAAGGGTGAAAGCGAGCGCATCGACTCTCGTTTCCTTGAGCCTGCGTGCGGAAGCGGGAACTTCCTTATTCCTGTCCTTCAGCGCAAGCTCGCCGCTGTAGAGGCCAAGTTCGGTAAGTCTGACTTTGAAAAGCGGCATTACGCCCTGTTGGCGGTGATGTGCACGTACGGAATTGAACTCTTGGCAGATAATATCGCTGAGTGTCGCTCGAATATGCTTGAGGTGCTTGCTGACTACCTGAACCTGCAAGAAAACGATGAGGTCTATCTGGCCGCTTCCTATGTCCTGTCACAGAATATCGTGCATTGTGACGCTCTGACAATGCGTATGCATGACGGACAGCCTCTTACCTTTGCGGAGTGGGGCTACTTAGGCAAGGGCAAGTTCCAACGGCGAGACTTCCGCTTTGATGCCCTTACGGAAATGTCTGCTTACAGCCAGGAAGGCACCCTCTTTGCCCATCTCGGCAAGCATGAAGTTTTCGCACCACTTAAGACATACCAGCCGATAACTATGCGAGAGCTTGCTTGCTCGCTATTGGATGATGGCTTGAAGGAGGCCATGTGAACCTTCAGGCGGGCTTTACGCTTCGCGGGCGCAACCCGGACGTTCTTACGTGCATAGCGAATCTTTCCAACGACGAGGTGTTCACGCCGCCTGAATTTGCCAAACGGATGCTGGATGCGCTCGCCGAGGCTTGGGCGGTAAACAATAGTGGAGCGGACCTCTGGGTGGACAGTTCGCTTAGGTTCCTTGATCCCTTCACGAAGTCAGGTGTGTTTCTGCGGGAGATAACCAGCCGTCTTACAAATGGGCTTGCCGCTGAGATTCCAGATCTTCAGAAACGCGTCGATCATATTCTGACCAAGCAAGTATTTGGCATCGGCATAACACATCTCACAAGCCTGCTTGCGCGGCGCAGCTTGTATTGTTCCAAGCACGCCAATGGGCGGCACTCGGTTGCCAAAAGCTTCGCTAGCGACGCGGGCAATATTTGGTTTGAGCGGACTGAGCACACATGGTCGGCAGGCAAGTGTAAGTTTTGTGGAGCAAGCCAGAAAACGTTTGAACGCGGCGAGGGGCTTGAAACTCACGCTTACGCTTTCATTCACACGGACAGCATCAAAGCTCGGATTGCCGAGTTGTTTGGAGGCAACATGCAGTTTGACGTTATTATAGGCAATCCGCCGTACCAGCTTGACGACGGTGGGTACGGCACGAGCGCAGCGCCGATCTACGACAAGTTCGTCGAGCAGGCACTAAAGCTTGACCCTCGCCTGCTAACCATGGTCATTCCTGCGCGATGGTACGCGGGTGGCAAAGGGCTAGACGACTTCAGAAAATTAATGCTCTCAGATGATCGCCTGCGCTCCATCGACGACTACCTAAGTGCTTCGGATGTCTTCCCAGGAGTGGGCCTCAAGGGTGGCATTTGCTCTTTCCTCTGGGAGAGGGACAACCTGGGGCCGTGCCGGGTCGCCAACCATTTCAAAGATTGGCCTGTCTCTATCGCGAGTCGCCCGCTTCTTGAGGAGGGCGTGGATGTCTTCATCAGATTCAATGAAGGATTGTCAATCCTTAAGAAGGTTGCTTCTTTGGAAACGGGACAATCTAACTCACTGTCGCTGCCGAAAAACAAGCGCTTCGACCGACTGGTTAGTTCAAGAAAGCCGTTCGGGCTTGAGACAACGTTCAAGGGAAAAGCTGATAAATCAGGCGACGATCTCCAAATCTATCAGAATGGCGGGACAGGTTATGTCCCGAGAGCTTCGGTCCAAACTGGCATTCACCTCATAGACTATTGGAAGGTGTACACAGGTCGTGCTGCGCCTGGGACCGGCAACAGAGACACTTATCCGCACAGGATCATCAGTACTCCCTTCATAGGATCACCGGGAACTATCTCGTCAGAAACGTACCTCTGCCTTGGTCCTTTCGGCACCCAGAGTGATGCTGAGAGTGTATTGTCCTATCTAACATGCAGGTTGACGCGTTTTCTGATTCTCCTTCACAAGCCATCTCAAGACGTTACGCGCAAGGTCTACACCTTCGTACCAACACAAGAGTGGACGAAGCCGTGGACTGACAACGACCTATACGCGAGGTATGGCCTAACCCCTAGCGAGATCGAATTCGTCGAGAAGGTTGTCCGCCCAATGAACCTCGACAGCGGTGACGATGAGTAAACCCACCATTGAGCAGATCCTAACGCCGAAGCCAGAAGCCCGTCCGCGCATCTACGCTTACTCGATTGACGACGAGGCGCACAAGGGCCTTCTCAAGGTTGGGCAGACAACCCGTAACGTGAAACAGCGCGTCGCTGAGCAACTCAAGACCGCCAGCATCAAGAACTACACCATCGAACTGGACGAATCCGCAGAACGCGACGACGGGGCCATATTTAGCGACCACGAAGTGCGCTCGGCACTCGTCAAGAAGCAGTTCGCGAATGCCGAACTGGAATGGATGCGCTGTTCCCTCCAGGATTTGAAGACGGTGCTTACCGAGTTGCGCACGGGGCAACGGTTTACTGGCACGCATCACCAAACGTTTCTGATGCGCAGTGAACAGGCAGAGGCGGTGGACAAGACATTCGACTATTTTCACTCGATCTGGTCTGAGGATCAGCACGCCGCCCCGCGATTTCTCTGGAACGCAAAGATGCGCTTTGGAAAAACCTTCACGACGTATCAGCTCGCCAGGAAGCTCGGCACCAAGCGGGTGCTGGTGCTGACTTTCAAACCTGCGGTGGAGGACGCATGGCAAACCGATTTGGAATCACACGTCGATTTTGACGGCTGGCACTATCTTTCCCGCAATTCCAACAGCGATCCGACTGAAATCGACGACGACAAGCCGGTTATCTATTTCGGTTCCTTTCAGGACCTCCTCGGCCGCGACGCGGCGGGAAACATTAAGCCGAAGAACGAATGGTTGCACACGCTGAACTGGGACCTTGTAGTGTTTGACGAATACCACTTCGGCGCATGGCGGGAAACAGCCAAGGAACTGTTTGAGGGCGAGGACGAAGCTGTGGCGAAGAAAGAGACCAAGAACGAATACGCCACCGCGTTGGAAGGTATAAACGAAGGCCTCGGCGTGCTTTCCGAAAAGGAGACGGAGTTCCTTCCCATCACGACAAAAGCCTACCTCTACCTCTCCGGAACCCCTTTCAAAGCGCTGGCGACGGGCGAGTTTATTGAAGAACAAATCTTCAATTGGACCTATACCGACGAACAACGCGCCAAGGAAACTTTTGCGGCCGACAACCCCGGCAAGTGGAACCCTTATGGAGCGCTGGCGCAGATGCGTCTGCTTACCTACCAGATGCCGGACGAACTATTGACGATTGCGAGCGCCGGACAATTCGACGAGTTCGACCTTAACGAGTTTTTTGCGGCCACGGGCACGGGAAAGGGCGGGCAGTTCAAGCACAAAAGCGACGTACAAAAGTGGCTGGATATTATCCGGGGCCAGTACGCGCCGGGGCTTGTCCAGGGCCTGAAGACGGGCTCGCTGCCACCGTTTCCTTACTCGGATGTGCGGCTTCTGCCGTACCTGCAGCACTCGTTCTGGTTTCTGCCTAACGTCGCGGCATGTCAGGCGATGGCGAACCTGCTGGCCGAGAAGCACAACATCTTCTGGCGCGAATATCAGGTTGTCATGGCGGCCGGAGCATCCGCTGGTATTGGCCTTGATGCACTCCCGCCAGTACGCAAGGCCATTGGGGGTGGGTTTACGACCAAAACCATCACACTCTCGTGCGGCAAACTGACCACGGGCGTGACTGTGCCGCAGTGGTCTTCAATGCTGATGCTGCGCAATCTGAAGAGCCCTGAAACCTACTTTCAGGCTGCCTTTCGTGTGCAGTCTCCTTGGTCTATCAAGAACCCGAATGGTGACGACCCGCAAGAGGAAGAAATCCTCAAACCAGTGTGCTTCGTGTTTGATTTTGCCCCCACGCGCGCGCTGCGTCAACTCGCTGAATACGGCATCGGACTCTCACCCACTGAATCGAACCCGGAAAACGCCATCAAGGATCTCGTGTCGTTTCTGCCGGTCCTGGCCTACGACGGTGCGAACATGACTCAGATTGATGCGGGCGGCATTCTGGACATCGCTATGGCAGGCACTTCCGCCACGCTGCTGGCGCGCAAATGGGAGAGCGCAATGCTGGTGAACGTAGACAACGACACTCTTCGCCGAGTGCTGGATAACCCGGAGGCAATGGCTGCTGTAGAACGTATCGAGGGCTGGCGAGCGCTGGGCGACCACATCATTGAGACCATCATCAACAAGAGCGAGAAAGTGCGGGAGCTCAAGAACAAGGCCAAGGATAAGGAACTGACTGAGAAACAGAAGAAGCAGCTGACCGAGGAGGAGAAGGAATACAAATCCAAGCGGAAGCTTGTGCAAGAAAAGCTGATCAAGTTCGCGACCCGCATCCCTGCGTTCATGTACCTTACCGATTTTCGCGAGAACAAGCTGCGGGACGTGATCACCAGGCTAGAGCCGGATTTGTTTGTGGCAGTCACGGGCCTGACTGTGAAGGATTTCCATCTGCTGGTGGATCTCAAGGTGTTCAATACCGAGCAGATGAACCAGGCGGTGTTCGCGTTCCGCCGCTACGAGGATGCGTCGCTGCGGTACACGGGCATCGAGAGCCATGAGGGGCTTACGCATTATGGGCTTTACGACACTGTGATAGGAGTGGAATGAGGCGGCAGCGCTAAGAAGTGTATCAATGACGCCAGCGGCAGGCTTTAGACTAGCATAAGTAAGCTGTTGTTCCCCGTAACAGCGGTCGTCCATTGAAACGCGAGCGTAGCCGTATTTCATACCTGCATTGTGGGACAACAAAATGGGACGCCGAAACCCCGTTTTCATTAGGTGCAGTTTTCGTACCGAAAACTACCGTTTTTGGAACTGCTCACCTTTCGCAGCGGGCGTTCCAGTACGTAGCGGTCGATAGCGCTGGTGCATGATGGCCAATGCCACTAATGCAAATCCCAGCAACATATTGGTTACAGGCTCAGGAACGGTGCTTGACAGCGAATATGCCCGATCTTGTTGACGGGTAAAAGTTCCACTGATACTTCCATTCACAAACTGTTGCTGGAAACTGCTGTCGTCAACTGTTCCCGTCCCTGCAACCCACGCAAACAATGGATCGAAATTCGAAGTGTGACTAAAAGGAGAGAACCAATACGTAACTCCTCCAATAGCATTGAAGTTCGTGATATTGGCCGTAAATGAGTAGAGTGTAATTGAATTACCGGTGAACAACGCAGTTCCAATCGTCTGACGCGTAACCTGCGCTGATCCTAGTGAAGTAGTTGAGATTGCCACTCCAGGAAGTCCGGCAATATTTGAAAAGATGTCGATATCCCAGCTGGTTGTATTTGGCGAGCCATTTGAATACGGGTTGGTACCACTAAGGTACATACCGAACCAAGTAGCTTGATTTATAGAGGTGCTTGTGCCAACCGAAAAACTATCGAACGTCCGAAAACCGGTAGTACTCGAACTTACATGAGACGTCCAAGCCGCCCCTGGATTGTCCCCGTTGGTTTGCCAAAGAAGAGGTTGGTTGTAAACTGGGGCCGCATTGGCCAACTCCCATGACATGACGATTGGCGTAGCAATAAATAGAATGAGTCTTCTGTTCATACGTAATTTCCTTTTCGGCTCAAAACTTTCGGGAGAGGACTAACGTAGTATATACCTTTAACTAGTCGATTTGTGACGTCTCTACCTATAAGGAGTTGTTGCACTAATGACCCTTTTCGGAACGAGCCAGGCTCAAAAGATCCGAATCCTACATATGTCCCGAAGATTACCCAGGTCTAGCGTCTCGTCAAAATGTTCTTCCGGCTTCCGTGCCGGTCGCGCTGTTCGGTTGGTGATCTGGTAGGTGCAATTTTCAAACTTGAAAGCCTCGGTCTTGGTGTATGCGAAACGGTATTCGTCTTGATAGGCGAATTGCCCGAGCTTACACGTGGTGATCCTGTCTGGTAATGCCCAGGCAGATCCCATCAGGTCCTCCTGCCTGTAGTATGTCACTTTGCGCGAAACGAACCTGGCGTAGTCGCCAATGTCTTCGCTGACGTGGTTTTTTTTGTCGTGGGTAGTTCTCAAGTTCGCGTATGCTGCTGAACTTTGCTCCTCAACATCGGACTGGGGCGTATACGGGCTGCTACATAGAAGTAGGGATTACGCCGCGCGGAACGGCTTGGCCCAAACGGGAGGCAACCAGTAAGGGCAGCCCTACTCCGCTGTCTCATTACTAGCGAGTTTAGCGCGAACGTCTTTCATCAGGCGAAACAGATGATAGGGGTCGCTTGATGACGACAGAAAATCAAACCGCTCATAGGAAGCTTTCGCCTCTTCGTCTTTTGCGTGGACGGCAAATGCCCGGATACCGGCAATATCAGCGGCTTGCACGGTACGGACCATCGCATCTTTCAAAAGTCCAGCACCTAGGCCCCTGCCCTGCCAACTCGCAGCCACCGCCAAGCGCGCAAGTAGCATGATCGGCACTGGGTGCCGGGCCACTCCCTTTGTCAAACGTACCGGTGCTTCGTCGTATTCGACCTGGCCCACGACGAGAGTGTAGTAGCCAACCACTTCCGCTTCACTCAAGGCAATGTAGGTTTGCGATGCCCCGGCTTGCTGATTCTGGAGCGCGTAGCGAATGAGGAACCGATTAAGCGCTTCCCTGTTGCAATCGAAAACTTCAACCGCGTGGCCGCGTTGCAGTTTTTCTATGCGGAGCGGGTGCGTCAATCAAGCCCGCCGCGCTCGAATACGCTGGGCTCCCGAAGAAGCTTTGCAAGGCGCGGGGATGGTGGCGGGGGCGCATCCAGGGCTTTTTGAAAGGCGGTCCACTGCTGGGCGTTCAACCCGAATCGTTGGCGGTCCGGCAAGGTTTCTTCCGCGCGCGCTAACGCGCTTTCAAGAACAAACTCGCTGACGGAGCGGTGCGCGAGACTGGCGGCGATTTGGAGCGCTCGCTTAGCCGAGGGGGTCAGGCGCAGATCGAGCTTTTCATTTCTGGTTTCGACGTTGGACATGGCGGTCTCCTTCTAGGAACACCATACCATACATGCCAGACATTGTCATGACATTTTTGGCTGGAGCTGACTTCACCTGCCCACGATGGATTGGATCAGACGAACTCGCCAGCAACTGGACAACCTACAGAGAGTTTTGTGGCGCGAGCTAGATTCGCACTGGAAGGACTAAAGAAATGCGAAAAGGGTTTACAAGAAAACCGCATGAGGACGCCTGAATTAGGATTCTTTGATGCCTCCAGCGAAGGCACCATCCAAGTGGCTGACGATGGAAAGTTACGCTTTGAACCGCAGGCCGGTGGCAAACACAAGCAACTGAAAATCGTCGAAGAAAAGAAGCTGGATCTGATGAAGCACTATATCGAAATGGCCAGCGCAAAACCGCCTGCCCCGCAGCAGCGAAATCGGCCGACCCCAGCGGCAATTGAGCAAAAGAAAGCGGCGGAGGCGGCCATGCACGTGTCGCTAGGCTTGGGCAAGGACGTTTCCCGGCCGACCTGCAACGCCGTTGGAGCGCGGATTTCGAAGAGCGGCACGAGGCCGCTTTCGCAAAGGTTTCGGCGATCTTATGATTGTGGGACGAGGGCTTCTTCGGGGTGTGCCGTAGCAAATGGCACGACACGCTTGCTATTGCGGTAATTAGGGGGCCGCATGAGCGTAGCACCTACCCTTCTTGTCTGGGTTTGGCAGCGAGAAACAATTCTACTCCAAAATAAGTCCGCGCCAAGTAGGCCGTCCGCTCAAGAGGATCGTCATCTTTTATCAGTGGCGCTGAGGCTTCAACGGTGGCACGCCAGCTTCGTCCATGATGTTCTTGAATGATCGTGTCCATCTTTTCAGACACTTCCCGGAGCCACTCTCTGACTCCATATCCGTCTGAACTCGTCGGGTGATCAATGGCTCTAGAAACGACTTCGGGATGCCTCCGCACCAGGAGTTCACGAGGGTTCGACATGAAGTATGCGGTCGTGTCACTCGGTCGAAATGAGATTCGATGGCGCTCGTTATTGGGGAGCGGGCCGATATCGAGGGGAGAGAACATCGCGGAACTCGCAAGCACCTGTTTCGCCAGGTAACACTTGTTCAGGGTGTCCACGTCCGCAAATCCTGGCGCGATGTACTATACCTGATTGCCTGCCTGTTCCAACTCCATCAGCATCTTGTGCTGGTCTGACTGATCCTTTCGGTGAAGCCAGAAGCGATAGAACGTTGGTTGCAGAAGACCCTTCTTACACTCCAGTGCTGTTCTCCGCCTGAGTTCATGGCACAGCTTGAACTGAAGGAACAAAGCGCTGCCAATTAGCACGTCAAAGCCCCCACCCGCCTTGCCCTCGACGTACAGCGACGGGAAATACGGTGCAGCCTTGAGGCCTGCACCCATACCGTTTGCGAACTCTTCGGTGACGCAATAGCCGTATGAGAACTCCGTGAGCCGCGTTTCCATTTCTTCTCCTAGTTTCACTCGATTTTACAAAAACGCCCGGCACAAGAAGCGGATAGGGGGCCCTGTAGCCAGATGAAGATCGCGCCGAGGCTGACGGCACGGGAAAAATCCTGGGTAAGAGGACGTTGAGAGCCGCCATTGGCTGGTGACATATTCATCGCCCAGTAGGGCTCTTCCCTGGTACCGACATTTGTGATGGCCCCGAGTTTACCGCGAAGCGGCACCCTGGGTGGGACTTGCGATTGTTTCGGTCCCATAACGCGCGACTCGGAAAATGGTCTCCACCGAACAGTCCGTGCCGGACCTCTATACGGGTGGCCGACCACCTAGACGGCACTAAATCCGATCTTTCCTACAATGCCGTTTGAGTTCCTTGTGATCTACGATGGGAGTTGAGCCATGCCAAAGACGGTGCACGTGATCCCCAGAAACGGGCAGTGGGCAGTGAAGCGCGAAGGCGGCAGCCCAACTCGTGTTTTCTCAACCCAACGAGAAGCGATTGAGAACGCGAGAGTCATGGCAAGAGGGGAAAGCTCTGGCCAACTCGTGGTGCATGGACGTAATGGTCAGATTCGAGAGCATGACACTTATGGCATGCCGCCGATTCAAGATCCTCCCGGCAAGAAGTCCGCAAAGATCGAGAAGGCAGTAGCCAAAATCACTCGTGACCGGCTCAGTGCGGACCCATTGCCACGGCATGGCTAGTCCCAGCGATCAGGTTTTCGTGAATTGTCCATTTGATAAGGGATATAAACCCATTTTCGATGCAATCATGTTCGCGATCACCGATCTGGGCTTCGTTGCACGCTCCGCCCGGGAAGAAGATGATGGTGGGGAGTTCAGGCTCGCGAAGATTCAGCGCATCATCGAACAATGCAGGTACGGAGTGCATGATATATCGGCGGTCAAGCTCGACAGCAAGCATAAGCTTCCGCGCTTCAACATGCCATTGGAGCTTGGACTGTTTCTGGGTTGCAAGCGATACGGAAACAGCCGTCAACGTCACAAAGTCTCGCTGATTTTCGATGCAGATCCCTACCGCTATCAAATTTTCATCTCCGACATCGCTGGACAGGACATCCACTCCCACGGTAATGATGTGAAGACAGCCATGCAAGAGTTGCGGACATGGTTGGCCACCGCCTCCAAGCGCACCAAGCTGCCAGGTGGCAAAGACATCTTCGACCGGTACGAGCGATTTCATGCGGACCTCCCCGCACTGTGTGCGGAGTTGAAGCTGGAACCTGCAGAGGTCACATTCAAAGACCTCCGCCAGATGATGGCTGCTTGGCTGAAGCAGAATCGCTGACGAATCGGATCCATTTACCCGAAGTCCGATTGCGGGAATGCGTGCTCTGGCTCTCCGTAGATGCTGGCTCTTGCCGAGTGACGCGCCACTCGGAGAGAGCGCTCGCGGCGTCGTCTGTATTCGACCTATGTACGGATCGCCGACAATACGCTCAGAGCAGCCTAAATACGAGGCGCCGCACGGGACGCCACTGGCACCCGCCCGACTTAACTAAAGATCGGCCGGTACCTCGATCTTCCAATATCTGAGATATTCGGTAAGTATCCTGGCCCCCTCGGCGGTACGAATCAGCGTGCCTCCGCGGAACTCCTCCATCACCCCGCCGAAGCTCGTTTTCGGGTACGAGAGAAGCTGCGTCTTAAGGTTCGAGTCAGCTTGCTGCCGAAGCATTTCCCAGTCGGGTGCCATGATGCCCTTCCGCTGTAGGTCGGCCAACGGCCCGAATGCAGGATCGAGCGGCCATAATATGTCACCCTCGAAGAAATACAGCGCGAGGTAGTCCCCCACCGGCCACGGTAACCCGACCTTACACGCGTCGTGCATGCCGACCAACCCAACCGCTCGCCGCAGATCTGCGCCCGAGATCAGATCGGGACGCTTTCCCAGCAACTCCTTCATCTTCTGCGCGCCGAATGCCATGTGCTCCAGACGGATCAGGATCTTCTGGGCCTTCTTCAGCTTCTTGTCTTCGGCCGAAGCCTTTAATATCTCCTCCTCTACTACCCGGCGGACCGCATGGAGGTCATGGAAAAAACAACAGACGCACAGAATGATGAGGTCGGCGAACGGTAGCCGAATCGCCGGGTTCAAATCGCGGCCCGAGGCCCAGGCGATTCGGGCTGTTTGGCACCAAACCCGAGACTCGTGGGCCTTGTGGTTGTTCCAGGTCTCCACATTCTTGATGCCTGCCTCCCATGCCACCGCCTCGATCTTGCGGGAGGCGGCCAACACCCTAGCGCCCAATCCGGGATCGTCGAGGCGAATGGGTGCGCAGGCCTCGACCAACTGCTGCTCTCTGAATTCATCTGTCATCTGGAAAAGCCTCCTGCCTCAACAATAACCGGACAACCTGCCGCACTCCCAGCCAATGATAATTTTCATTTCCCCAATTCAAGAAGCCGCACGGAGCGGTAGCATATCTGTATGAACTACGCCGCTCCCCGCCTTTCTATTGCCGATATTGAAAACGGTCGGCTTGATGCCCCTTCGAAATGGGCTGAGCCGTTGAAGAGGTTAATCGCCGAGGGGTTGGTTGATGACGACAATGTCTGCAAGTGGAAGGATATCGGAGTACTCCACTCGGATCAGTTCGCTAAGCAGCTTAGGAAACAACGAGGAAAGGGCCCCTTTGAGCTGAAAGTTTGGAGTAGCCATAAGGGAAAGTTTGCCGACGGTACGGATACGGACGTGAGCCGGTTGATTAATCCAGGCTGGTTCTCGCCCTTGGATCTCTGCGATTTCCACCTGCTGAAGCCCGAGAAGGTCCGCCTTGAGGACTACATCTCCTGGGTTCGCAAGCTGTTTGAAGATCGGCGCTGCCAGGAATCGGCTGGCAACATCGTGAACGCGATCGGCGCTGCGCTCAGAAAGGCTGCGAAAGTTGCCGACGATGCCTGGGACGCGACCTGGTTCGGCTGTGGCCAGCCCTTGCAAAAAACCGTCGGGGACATAGAGAAAACTATCCGCTGTGCAATCGAAGAAGCTTTGGGCCAAACCGATTTTTTCTGGATTACAGAAAGGGAGTCAGCTTCGCCGGACAAAAGCGGCCGTGTCTTCCTGCTTGAGGCGCTCGGCGGCGAACGCAACTTCGAACGCCGTGTCCCTTTTTATACTATCTCGATCGTGGCTGCCGACGTCACCAGATCGGCAGCCGGACTTAGCTTCGCGCCGGTCTGTTCCGGGGTCTACGTGCCCGCCTTGCAACATCTCTATTTGGGAGTGCCGGGGGCGGGCGGTGGCGCCGTACTGATCGATGAGCGCCTCACCGCTGTGCACAAGCTCAGCCCGTCATCCCAGAGGATTGGCAACGAACGTGTCACCGTGGGGATTCACCATTCCCGCAATGAGGTTCTGCTGAGTAATCAGTTCGTGAATCTGGTCTCTTGTCTGCTCCCTTCCTGGGTGGACAAAGAGATAGCCACTGGAGCGGGAGCCTGGAGTATGGCAATGACAGCTTCCGGCAGTCTCGCGGCTTATTTCGAGTCGTCGATCTCATGGCCGGCGGCTTTTGCCGGCGCCGTCCTGCTCTACGCCGCCACCGGCCAGAAGGATGCTGCTACCGACCTCACGAATGCCAACTGGGTGGAGGGGGACCCTACGCATAAGAGGGGGATTCTGGCCTGGGGCCACACGGGTCTCAAAGGCCAAATTGGCCAGGCGGTCGCTGCCGGGTGCAGGATTCTTTCTACGATGCGCTCGTAGCTCCTGACTCTTTTCCTCTTTCCGCGTACTCGATTGACCATAGCAGTACTCCTCGTTTGTCAGAAGGCCGTCTAACTTTGCCGGCCCTTAGAAATTACGCAATCGAGATTCTGACGATTCAGGTTGTCTCGAACTACTTAGAGGATTTAGTTTAGGACGCGAGTATCGTGATCTTGACTCGATCATAGGATCCAACCATGAAGTGATAGGGTTGGGCGCGGACGAATAACATAACGCGCCACTCGGAAACAGCGGTCTTCTCGCGCGGGGCGCTCACGGTATGCCAAATAATTCTGAAAACAGGCCCGAAAAAGTGGTTCTACGAGAGGCTTGTCTTTAAGCACGATGAAGGACATCAAGAGGACGCCTGAATTAGGATTCTTTGATGCCTCCAGCGAAGGCACCATCCAAGTAGCTGACGATGGAAAGTTACGCTTTGAACCGCAGCCCGGTGGCTAACATAAGCAACTGAAAATCGTCGAAGAAAAGAAGCTGGATCTGATGAAGCACTATATCGAAATGGCAAGCGCAAAACCGCCTGCCCCGCAGCAGCGAAATCGGCCGACCCCAGCGGCAATTGAGCAAAAGAAGGCGGCGGAGACGGCCAAACTGGCAACAAAATAGCGACCCGTAGTACGGCAATTTGCGTCTTATGCCTTCCTGTTGGTTGCGCCATCAGCTTTCATTTTTAGCATCCCCCGCAACCCTCGCGTTATGATGGTCCTTATCGGAACTGGGCCATTTTTTTCTTAGGAATCACATGTCAATGATGATTGATGCACGGTCTGCGGCTGAAAGTGCCATCAAGAAACTGCTTAAAAAGAAAAAGCAGTTAGAACTTCCTGATCTGAAGATTCAACTTCTTAAGGATTTTCTTCAGAAATCGGAACAACACAAACTTACCAAGCGGGATAAGCAACTGATTTGCGATCAGGCCATTCTGATCATGGAACAATTCTATGCCCATCTGCCATTCAAACGCGCCCGCTATGCCGCCGATCCTGCACAGCGATTGCGTCTTCTCCGCAACGACATCCCCAACCTTTCCGAGCAACAGTTTCACGCGGAAATGATCCGGACTTTCACCGAACTCCGTGACGTCCACACCCTTTATAGATTGCCAGAGCCCTTCAAAAGCGCTGTTGCATTTCTTCCCTTTTTTACCGAATCCTTCGAAACCCCAGAAGGCCGGCGCTATGTTGTTACTGAGATTATGGAAGGTTTTAATCCCGACCCTTCCTTTGGGCCCTTCGTTGAAATTGTCAGTTGGAGCGGCGTCCCAATTGAAAAAGCAGTGGACCAACTGGCACGCAATATTCCGGGAGGCAACCTTGCTACCCGCGTGTTTCGCGGTAATATGCGACTTACTGTCCGGACCTTAAATAATGTGCTTGCGCCTATTGAGGAATGCGCGTTTATTCATTACAAACCTCGCGGCAGCGACGAGGTTCGCATCATGTTGGTGCCCTGGTACGTAGGTCACGGATTGACATCCGCTATTCTGCTGAGTGATCGAAGCATGGAAGCAAATGCGGAATGCAGACAACTGACCGACTTGGCACGTGTAAAGGATACACTCTGGGTTCAGCGGCGGCTGAAAACACAGGTGGCGGCTTCCGAACAAACAAATTCCTACGTATCCAGCTTGCCGCACGTTTTTGAAGTTCACCACACGCTGGAAAAATCTGAGTTCGAAACCTGGTCCGAAGTCCTAACCGACAGCAGGCCTGCAAAGGGTAGAAAGCCGGCAATTCCTTCTACCAAGAAATTCGGCTATGTACGAATCTATACATTCAATGGAGAACTTGGCTCCATCTTTTTTGAATTTTTGAACATTCTTCAATTTCTGGAAGACAACCAGTTCGCTACCCATGGTTTAATCCTGGACATCCGTTCCAATGGCGGCGGCAGCATTACTGACGCGGAACGCATGCTGCAACTGCTTACCGCTAAGAACATTGAACCAGCCTTGTTTCAATTTCCGAATACCGAGGCAGTGCAACGGGTAATGGCAAAATTGACGAATCAGCAGACCACCGAGGAAGCAAGAGCCCTGCTTGCCGATGATGAAAAAGGCAGCATCAGCAAAGGGAACAACCTATTCAAGCGCTGGGTGGATGGCATTCTTCGCGGCGTGGCTAGCGGCAGCGCTTTAACCGACGGTCGCCCGTTGACCACTCCCGAAGAGGCCAACAACATTGGACAGATTTACCAGGGCCCAGTAACGCTGCTGGTTGACGCCGGAACCTACAGCGCATCCGATATTTTTGCTGCAGGGTTTCAGGATCACGGCATTGGCCCCATCATTGGAACCGACGACAATACAGGAGGCGGTGGTGCAAGTGTTTGGACTCATGGCCGGCAGTTGGAACAGATAGCCGCCTTGACGGAATTACCTCTTGCTCCACTACCGGCTGGCGCGGGCATCAGTTTGGCGAGTCTGCGATCCTCCAGAGTGAAAGGTAAGCTCGGCGAACCCGTGGAGGACATTGGCGTAAAATGCGACATTCGCCACAAGTTGTCGCTGCCCGATTTGATGATGCGAAGTTGCCCCGACATAATGCATTTAGCCTGTCAAACACTGGCGAAGCAGCCTGTCTACCGGCTCAAAATCCTCAAGGCGGAAGTCAGCCTTCTAACCGCGCTGAAAGTCACGGTGAAGGCTACTTCCAATCTGGAACGGTTAGTTTGCTACCTGGAAGGTCAGCCGCAATTGGTGCTCCAGTTGGATAGCGAAAATGTGGCCGGAGTCAAAACGGTGGAAGACGGCTTGGAAATGATCACGGAGTCTTTTACTGTTCCGCTGGTAGCATTGAATGGCAGAGTTCCCCGCGAACTCTCAATCAAGGGTTACAACTGGAATAACAGTAGGACCATTAAGGCCGGCGGGAATCGGCTGGAGTTGGTTGCCAGCCACAAAACGAAGATCAAGCGAATCAAAGTATGACCGGCAAAACGGTTGGCCATTACCGCGTAGAAGGTAAGATCGGCCAGGGCGGCATGGGCGTGGTTTATCAAGCAGTGGACCTGCGTCTGGGCCGCAAAGTTGCCCTCAAGTTCCTACCTCCGCAGGCGCTCGATGAAAACCAGCGGAAGCGTTTTATGGAAGAGGCCCGCACTGCTTCTCTGCTGCAACACCCCAATATCTGCCCAATTCACGACATTGGCGAAGTGGATGGGCAGCTATTTTTCGCCATGGCTTTTCTGGAAGGCCAAACACTGGCAAGCATGATTGGCGGCTTTCCATTGGACGTCCGCAAAGCTGTGGATATTGCTTTGCAGATCGCCGCCGGGCTCAGCGAGGCACACAACCATGGCATAGTGCACCGCGATATTAAGTGCAGCAACATTGTTGTCACCAATCACGGACATGCCTATATCCTCGATTTCGGGTTGGCCTTGCGCGAGGGTGCAGAGCGACTGACAGTCCCGGGCAACATCACCGGCACGCCGTTTTACATGTCGCCGGAACAGGCCCAAGGTAAGCCGCTTGATCATCGCACAGACATTTGGGCGCTGGGTGTTGTGCTGTTTGAAATGATCACTGGCCGGGTACCATTTCAAAGGGATACCAATTGGGCCGCAGTGCATGCCATTATCCACGATCCGCTTCCGCCCATTGCCGCATTAAGACCCGAAGTAAATCATGGCTTGCAGGAAATTGTAGCCAAGGCACTTCAAAAGGAACCTGCGGACCGTTGGCAAAGTGCCACTGCAATGGCTTCCGCTCTAAGACGGTTGGATGGCAGCACACCTTTCATGCCCAGTGAAATGGAAACCGTTGTGTTTAATGCTGAACAACCACAACAACCTTCAATCCAACAGAAGCAGGTGTCGAGCGAAAGCAATCAGAGCGAAAAGCCTCCTCAGCGCGGCCGCCTGATTGCAGCAGCCGCCCTGATCGCAGCCTGTGCTACTGGTGGAGTGTTGTGGCAGCAGGGCTTCCTCTCCACCAACAAATCGGGACTGCCCGCGGAAAAGCACATCGCCGTGCTGCCCTTCAATGTCATTGGTGACGATCCCGGAGTTCGCGCCCTGGCCGACGGTCTGGTGGAGACGCTCACTTCTAAGCTGAGCCAACTGGACGAATTTCAAGGCAAGGTGCTAGTGATCCCTGCCAGTGAAATTCGCTCCCGAAAAATCACAAGTGCCGAAGAAGCCCGAAAAAGTTACGGTGCGAACTTGGTGGTCACAGGAAGCGCGCAGGTGCTCGCTACGGCCGCACAGTTCACCGCTGTCCAGTTCACAATCAACCTGATTGATCCGGAAAAAATGCGGCAATTGAGTTCCAAGAATTTTGAGTTCGATGCCAAGAACCCAGGGCTGCTTCGCGATGGTGCAATGGATAGCTTGCTGAGTCTTCTTTCCATGCAACTCAGCCGCGAAGCGCGCCGCAATGTTGCCGAAGGGGAAACCTCCAATTCCCTTGCCTATGCTGAATTCCTAAAAGGCTCAGGGTATCTGGCTCGTTACGATGTTAAGGGCAATATCGACTTGGCGCTGACAAGCCTTCAAAGCGCAGTAAAAACCGACCCCGGCTATGCAAATGCTCACGCCAGCCTGGCACGAGCCTACATCCAAAAGGGAAGATTTTCCGGCGAGAAATATTGGGGAGAGCGAGCTGCCGAAGTTGGCAAGAAAGCCGTCGAACTTGGCCCCAACGTAGCCTCCACACACATCGCGCTAGGTGAGGTCTATCGTCTGGTTGGCAAGGAAGACGAAGCCATCGCCGAGTTGCAACGGGCACTTCAAATCAACCCAGGCAACGCCGAGGCTTATCGCAATTTAGCCAGCGTACTGTTCAACCGTGGCCGATTCAAGGAAGCGGAAGAGTTGTATCGCGAGGCGGTGAAACGCCGGCCCTCCGATTGGTTTGCGCATCTGCAACTCGGCATTTTTCTGCGCGCCACAAGACAGTACGCAGAGGCTGAAGCTGCTTACCGCGATTCGTTAAAACTGATACCCGACAACACCATTGTTCTTCGAAATTTGGCAGTGTTGTATCGCGCGCAAGCCCGCTATCAGGAAGCAAGGGAAGTGCTGGATAAAAGCCTGAAGGTTTCCCGCACTGCTTCCAGCCTAAACACTTTGGGAGTTGTGTACTACTACGAACATCGCTTTCAGGAAGCAGCCTTGAATATTGAAGCGGCCATTGATCTTGATTCCAGTGCCTATATTTTCTGGGGCAATCTGGGGATGGTCAGCAGGTGGGACCCTTCCAGGAAAGACAAAGCCACACAAGCCTTGCGCCGAGCTATTGAACTTGGCGGAAAGCAGCTTCAAGTGACGCCCAAGGACTACGGCATTCGCATGAATCTTGCTGAATACCATGCCCGTTTGGGCGAAGGTACGCGGGCGTTGGCCCATCTAGAGGTTATCCCGAAAGACAAGCGCGACATCTATATTGTCAACTTTGCTTTGATTTATGAACTACTAGGAAAACGAAAAGATGCAATTGCTGTACTGAAGAATCTGTCCGATGCTGTGGCTTGGAATGATATTAAGAACGATCCAAACCTAGTGCAGCTCTGGGCCGACCCAGAGCTGCAAGCATTGGTTCAGAAGCGATGAAGTAAACTTACCCCACCGGTTGCTCGCCTCCGCCGTCATCACCATGAGCCTTGGTAATAACCGTTTCCAAACTGTCCGCTGCGGCCTGCAAAATTGCGCGTGTTTCGGTAAGCGCCAGGGGTTTCTTCTTGAAGGCCTTTTCTGCGCTCTTCCGGGCCTTTTCCAATTGCTTGACTACGCCCTTGATCAGCCCATCTAATTCCCTCGGCTTGATTGTTTTCGGGCCAGTTGCTTTCTTTGCTGCCGCTTTTGTAGTTGCCATCTGATTCTCCTCTTTCTCTCAAAGCTCCAATTTTGACCGGAGCACTTAGCTATCACCATGCCACTGCGGGTTCTTCAAGTCAATGGTTTTTTGCCGCTTACCGCTGATGGCTCCTACATCGCTGCTTTCGCACCCTCTGGCTCAACTCCTGCATATCTGGGATCTCCGCCCGTTTTCTGTAATAGCTTTTCCATTTGCCGCTGCAACCCGTCCACCAACTTGCGCAGCTCTGGCTTCTCAATTCGCATTACAGTCCTCATCCGGTCGTGCGATTTCATGTTCGTCCCAGCAAGTAAATTATTCATCTGGTCTGGATCCTTCTTCACGTCGTATAGCTCATCAATATCCCAGATTCCATAGGATTGCATCAAACTATATTGCTCGGTGCGCAATCCATAAATGGTCGGCGTGTATGGGAAGTCCCGCTCCCATTCATATTCATATAAGAACTCCATTCGCCCAGCCGCTGTTTCACTCCGCAGCACTGGCACTAATGATTGCCCATGAATTCCTGTCGGAGGTGTCACTCCGGCTGCCTCCAGGAATGTTGGCATTATGTCCAGATTCAGCGCGAACTGCTTCCGCCGTCCAGGGCCAAACATTTCCGGACAGTGCATAATCATCGGAACGCGGATTGATTCCTCGTACATCGCCCGCTTATCAATCAACCCATGCTCACCCCACAAAAACCCGTTGTCTCCCATATAAACCACCAACGTGTCGCGCAACATTCCACGCCGTTCCAGCAGGTTCAGAATTCTCGTCACGCCCTCATCAATGGACGACAAGCTCCGGCAGTAACCTTTATACAAATCTTCCAGCGGAGCCAAATGGCCAATGGCACCATCCACGCCATGCCGCGTGGCACGTCTCCGCTTCACCCATTCTGGTTTAGTCTCATACCAATCGTCACGATACTTCATTGAGTTCGGACGTGGCATGGTTTCGTTGGGGTATTGATCCTTATGCCGAGGTGCCGGCTCAAAAGGCGCATGTACCGCTTTGTGAGAAAGGTACAGCATGAAAGGACTGGTTTGCGCAGTGATGAACCGCTCAGCTTCATCGGTGAGAATATCGGTTATGTAACCGGTCTTCTTTTCTTTCTTGCCGTTGATGTTCAGCTCCGGATCGAAGTATTGACCCTGACCATAAAAGCTAAACCAATGATCGAACCCCGGGCGCGGCGCGTCCGACGCCCCGCCCATATGCCATTTCCCCAGAAACCCCGTCTTGTAACCAGCTTTTTGCAACATCAAGGGAAACGTGGGCAGCGCCGGATTCAGCTCCGTAAAATTGTCATTGACCTTGTGCGTATGCCCATAAAGACCAGTCAACATGGAAGCGCGGCTTGGTGAGCATAAGGACGAAGTAACAAAGGCATTCTCGAACAACACCCCACCTTTCGCCAACCTATCAATGCCAGGCGTCTTCAACCACGGATGGCCGGTACAACTCATCATGTTGTAACGATGGTCATCGGTGAGGATGAAAATAATATTCCGCTTCTTGTTTTGCGTTTGGGGCGTCGTTTGCGCTGAGTGCAAAGTGCCGACTGCCAAACTGCCATTAAGAAAGGTTCGTCTGTTCATGGTCTATGGGATTCTCCTGATCCATTCCCAGGTTGTTGATTGCGGAATCTCGAAACCGGATTTTCAATTGCATCTATCCTGCCTCCCGCCATTCTTTATTAAGAGTACACAAGCTTCGTCCAAAAAAGTTCCATAGATATGGAATCTGACAGCAATACGGTTTTTCCTCGGTGGTTTCCAAGTCTTTGAATGATGAAGAAAAAGATTTTGTTATTAACAAGTTCTTTTGCACAACAAGGATTTAAACCAAGGGGAGTTCGTTAGGGTTGCGAAATTTTACAAAACTTTTTGGATATTTTCTCCAGGCTATTTTCCTGCTCGAATTCCCAAAATCCACAGCCATTGCGTTTGCCTGTGCGCATGTCCGATTTGGATTATTAAGAGTTAGATTTCAATTTATGAATTTAGGAGGCCAATACTATATGTCCTGCATTTTGAGCTTAGTCTACGGGTCAAGAAAAACGGATTCCCTTCAAAATAATAGTATCGATAACTTTGGACTTGGTCAGAATCCCTTGGGGGCTTAAGCCGATATTGAGTCCGTCCCACTTGACTGTCGACAGTACCCTATCCTCCAGTTGTCCCATTTTGCAGTTGCCAAACAACTACGAATTGTGTTACATTCGTACGGTAGTTGTTAGTTCTAGGGTAAAAGGCTGAGGCTGCCGCAAACTAAATTGCTTATAAAACTTAGCTCACAGATTTGCGGTTCTTTACGTAAACAACCTTAAGACTAGAAAAAGCTTCTGCGTACTTTCTTGGAGGATATAGAAACGAAATGAAGAAAAGTCTCTCTCTTATTTTTGGTGTAGCTCTTGTATCAGTATCAGCATCAGCTGCAATCATCACCAATGGTGATTTTGAATCAGGTAACACTGGATTCACATCAGCTTATACCTTTGTTAGCAACTCTCCGGCGGTCCAAGGGTCCATGGTTCCTGAAGGCACATACACCGTGACCACGGCTGGCCAAACCTCAAATTCCTATCATGCCGCTTGGTCACCTGGTGTTTCGCCGCTAGGTGGAAACAGCATGATGTTGTTAAATGGAGCAACCGGGACTGGCGACGAATGGGCAGGTACGGCAACTGGACTAGTCATTGGAAACACTTACTCTGTTAGAGGTTGGGGTGTTAGCGTACATCCTCTAGCCACTGCAAATTTGCAGTGGTTCATTGGTACTACTGCTATTGGCACCGGTGTTTCACTGCCTGCCGTCGTTGGTTCACCCTGGACTGCCTTCAATGGGAGTTTTGTAGCAACCGGAACCACCCAGGCGCTGATCATTCGCTCTACGCAAACAGCTGTATTCGGCAATGACTTCGCAATCGACAGCTTAACGATTAGTGACATTCCTGAGCCAGGCACCTATGCTCTGTTCGCTGCTGGTTTGGTTGGTATCGCTGCTCTCCGTCGACGCAATTAAGAGCATTTTGGTTCTCGAAGAAAAGGGGCTGCTTAGGCAGACCCTTTTCTTTTTCTTATCTGCCCTCATCTTCTCCTCTCATACCTACCTGTTCAGTTCGTAAAACCTTCGCCCTCTTTCTTAGAAAAGAACAGTCTTTTCGGAGTCTTGCAGACCAAAGGAATCCACACGGTTGGCGCATTAGCTGGCTTCATGGTCTATTTAGGAAGAAACGGTGGCAAACACCTCACTCCGGAAAAAGACCAAGAGAGAGCCCTAGGTGTGGGCCAACCTCTGAGAGGGGTTTGATACCTCTAGCTGAATCCGGACCAGTCATTTCGAAAATAAAGAAGACACCCGGAGGTGTCTTCTTTATTTCAAACTTAGAATTTCAAGACATTATTTGCGGCGACGGAAAGCCAAGCCCAACAGTGCAGAACCTGCGATGAAGAAAGTAGTTGGTTCTGGAACAGCAGTCTGATTCACTTCCAAAGTGTCGAGGCCAAAGTCGTTCCCGAAAATCTGATCGTTTTGGTTGACTACTTGCACTGTGATTGTGTCGCTTATGGTAATAAAGCCGGCGGTTGCGAATTGCTCCCAAGCTGCTGGAGTTGGAGGAGACGAGAGATTCGTATTGAACTGAACCGTAGAGGTTAGAAGCGTGCCCCCAGTGCCGTTGCCGTCGTAAACTCTCAGCACAACACCGGCTGGATTTATTGAAAATAAACCAGTTAGCCAAGCACTAAATACTGTACTGTCTCCCACGTTGAGACCGGTTACAACTTGTTGGTAAACAAGATCGGTTCCAGGCCTTGGGTCGCCATTAATGATCATGAAGTTGCTATTCAATCCTGGATTTTGTGGTCCCGTTGCTGACCAAGACGCGTGGCAGTTACTAGCGTTGTCCCCAATTGCATATGTAGCTTCTGCAACCAAGGCGGAACTGGATGCACACGTAGACGAACCTGGAACTCCTCCGTAATTTAACGAAGTCGTGCCAGTGCTGATGCTGCCAGTCGAATTGTCAAAGCTTTGGATTATGGTTGCGGATGCGCTTACTGCAGCGAGGCAAAAGAAACCTGTGCTTAAAACGGACCTGAAGTTAGAGTTTGATATCACGAATTTTAGTACCTCGAATATTGGTCTTGGTTTGAATTGGTTTGTTCTTCTGTACAGCGAAAACTTACCAATTCAACTGTTACAAGTATCATAGTATTTCTAAGCCGAGTCAATCAATAAATAGTACTCCCTAGGATAGGAAAGACTTACACTCGTCGTGGAGCCGGCCAACTTCAAGTCCAGTATAAAGTATAGAAAAGGAACGTCTTAATCTTCAAGAGCAAGACCAAAACACACAAGAGCTAGTACTAACGTTTCCCGAAAACTATTATAAGGGTAACCCTACCCTCATAAGTTCTTCCAACTTACCTACAATCAACTTAGTTACTATACGTTTGTTATACAGTAAGATCACGTTTTTGTAACATGCACTTACAACGGTAAAGAGATAACAAAAGTCCTTAGGCTCTTGATGGGGGGCAGCCCGTGACTTTTGGATTGGTAGGAGAAAACGTTTTGAATCAACCAGGATTCGCCACTTCGGCATCTGCCGGTCGTGCAGAACAGGTGGCTTGAGAACGCATCTAATTAGCAAGTAATCACCTCTGTGGACAAAGCCGGGCAATTGGGTTCACGAGGTCGTTATGGAAGAGGTTTCACGGGACTAGCAGTCCTTACGGGCGAGTGAGGCAGCCCAACCCGGCTTTTGCCCCTTGGGTCCGGTGCAGACCTGAAACGCGCTGGCGACGGTTGCTCGAATATTGGAAACGCGCCGGCGGGAGGTTCAGATTGGGTGTTTCCAGCTTCAAAGCAGAGAGCCCATATTGAATCAACTATCTTCAACATGGATCCTATACTCTCCGCGCATGTTGCGGGTCATGCCGATTTGCCACCACCAAACGGCAAGTTCGCCCGCAGCCAGATCAGGTTCGGGAACAAGCGCTTTAGGGCGAACGTGGTACAGGGTAGGGACAAATCGGGCACAGCGATGAAAAGCAAAATCATCCCCGCCAAGGGGAGTTCGGCTGCAATCAACTAATATTGAGGAGTTAAGTGGTGCGCCCGGAGGGATTCGAACCCCCGGCCTACTGGTTCGAAGCCAGTTGCTCTATCCAGCTGAGCTACAGGCGCATAGGCAAGTACCTCTACATTATACGCCTGGGCTTGCCTGATGCAACCGAACAGCCGCTTCTTTTCCCCCTTCCCGTACGAAATAAGCATATCCTCATCGAAGGATGAGCCTGCAGAACGGCCGCAGGCCGGGCTTCTTTGTTTTTGTGTTTCTTGGGATTGCTGGAAAAAGATGGGAACCTGTTGTTGGTTTTCGGCGCTTTCCACCGCCTCCGCGAAGGTGTGTTCGCGTCAAATGGAAGTTATTCGTAGGAAGGTTGCAGTTTTTCGCGTGGCAGCTTGCGTTCTACTCCAGGCACCGTTTTCACTGGCGGTGCAGGGACGATTGTGCGAACAACCAGGGCAGGTCTTATGCGCTGCGCCGGACAGCGTCTTCTATTGACTTGGCTTTGCTTGCATTGCGCCGGCGGTCTCCCCGCCAACATAAACGCACGCATCGGCCATTTTGCCGAGGGTAAGAGTGCTGCCCTTGAACACGCTCACGCAACCTCCAGGGCCGCGGCAAGTAGTCAACGTGCGGCCAAGGAACTCCTCAGCTGTGAAATCCCGGAAGGGCAATCGCTGGAGGGGCACGAGCACCGGACGCACTTGCGTCTTTAGAGCGCGGTCGAACTTTTTAAAATTGGGATTAATATCCGCCTTGACGGCAGGCGGACGATTGAGGCCACCAACTGGAACTACGACGAACGTTCGACCAGGATAATCGATCTCCAGCATACGCACGAGTCCGATGTCACGGCCCATGCTAGAAAGGTAGTCCCCGGTAAACGTCCGATAGAAGTGCGCGGCACCATAAATAACCAGAGCTTTACCACGCTTCTGAAGCACCTGCTCCTTGAGAACTGAGACGGCCGTGCCCTCGCGGCCACGGTTGTCTCCCAGTCCGGGATCGCCGCCGAAGACGCGAAGCCGCGCATCGGTCGGCAGCTTCGAATTGACCTCACGGACAGCCGCGAAGAACTCTGCGTAGACCGGGGAGTCCCAGATATCGTTGGCGGCTTGGGTTGTGGTCTTCCAAACCTGCGCCAACTCTGCCCTGGAAACGTTCTCGCCTCGAATGTAACGGTCAAGAGTGGACTGCTGTGTCGTGCTACCGAACTCCACCACGATGGACCGCACTTTCTTCGCGAAGTCGGGATGACGAACCAAGGCGATTCGCAGATCGGAGTCCAGTCTCTGTTTGTGGGCTTCGCCTAGCGCGACAATGTCGGCGTGATCGAAGGCGGAAATAAGCGTCCGGACGATCCCGTCCAAACCTGCGGCTTCGTCGGGCAGGCGCACCTTCGGCGGTTGCCCAAGGAGATTGGCAACACAAAGCAGTGGGGCTAACCAAGGTTTCATTCTGTTCTCTTCGGTTTCTTTTTCAGTATAAATCTTTGACCCAAAAAACGTCAGTTGGCGTACTTGTTGAGAGGTCAACTCCTGTACCCCGAGGCAGTTACGTGGAAGGCGACTGTTACCTGCATGGTGAGTACTATTAGGTGCCGATGACATTAGCGAAACACTCCTGCAGTTGTGTCACTCCCTTATAGTTGTCCCAGAGGGAAAAAGCAGTAATGAGATGGATGAGAATTCGTCACAAAAGCGGGTTGTGGAAAACACCTAAAATTGCCCGCATCCCCTAGGGTGTTCTGAAAGGAGCAACCTGAAAGTCAGTAGACACTCCGCTGCCCAAAGCCTCCGCTCCTGGGTCCCGCTTGAGCGCTAGCTGCTCTGCGCATAGCAGGGAAGGCGTCTCGTACAAGAAAACCCTCCGCACGGTATCCCGATCAGGAGGGCTTGCGCCGACCGCCAGCGTTACCCGCTCGCCTCGGCTTTGGGCAAATCCGCCAGGCGCGACCCCGGCGAACCTGTGCGAACTTAACACGTGGGTTGCGATACAACCCTCAAAACCGGAACTTTCTACTTGGCTGGGTGTAGGAACTTTCTATTTGGCTCCGACAGGATCAGGCTTTGTTGGAAGCAACAGGAATGAGCATTCAGTACTTGACCGGAATGATCCGGGCAGCGCGCAGCAGTATTGTTTGTTATGACAAGCGGATTAATGAGATTGCTCAAGCCAACGCAGACTATAAGATCTTCGCAGAGTTTCCCGGCGCTGGGAATGTTTTGATACCGGAACAAGCGTGGTGGAGGATCTTCGGTTGAAGAGGTACCAAAGAAAAAGAAGGTTGTGAAAATCAACTTGAAAACCTGTGGAGATTTTAAAACACTAGATGGTCTAGAGGCTTGACCGGACAACTCAGAAGTCTAACGGTACGGCGCGAACATTTCTGTTGTGAAGTAGCGCTCCATTCGATCCGCAAAAACAGTTACAATATGGCCTTGAATTTGCAAACGGCTTGCCGCAATGGCTGCTGCACGTAAATTCAAACCGGAACTAGGCCCCACAGGAAACCCCTGGTTCATCAACTGGCGGGTCACCTCAATCGCTTCATTGTCGGGAACGTCAATTGTCACAAGTCCCGGCAAGTCCTCCTCGCGAAAGATGGTGGAAAGGTTGTCCGCCACGCCGGGAATGCGCGCGCTGAAACTGGAACATTCTACGTCTGATATGTTTTCAAAAGTTACCGGCTTCGCAACAATCGGAATTGGGGCGCAACCCGCATCGCAGAAGCCCTGATACAACCCCACAAGAGTGCCGCCAGTTCCCACGCCACTAACAATTGCCGCCACCGTACCGCCAGGAATCTGATCAAGAATTTCGCGAGCAGTCCCCATTCTATGCGCCAGAGCATTGTCCGGATTAGAAAACTGGCATGGCAGAAACGCCTGCTCTGTTTGGGCCATTCGCTCGGTTTCAGCAATAGCACCGCGGATTCCCAACTCTCGAGGAGTAAATCGCAACTGGCCGCCATAGGCTCGAATAATCAAGCCCCGTTCGCTGCTGACGCCTTCGGGCATCACTGCTGTAAAGCGTAATCCGAGTTGGGCGCACACCAGTGCCATGGCGATGGAAGTGGAACCGCTCGATGCTTCAACTACATGTTCACCAGTCTTGAGCTTTCCCTGACGAATGGCCTTTTCCAGTATGAAACGTGCAATGCGATCTTTAGTGGAACCGGATGGATTCAGAAATTCGAGTTTGGCCCAAATTTGCGGCGAGCCTGACGTGCGCACGGGAACCAATGGTGTGGGCGTGTTGCGGCCCATGTAAGCCTGAATGCTCACAGGAAAAAACTCACTGGGTCCAATGCTGCTATTTTCCAGCGTTTGCCCTTCTTAATAAAACGGCAGGTAACCTTCTCTCGCTTTCGCTTCACTGCGCCCACTGGGTCTGCTGAGCGAATTTCAAGCAGCCAATCCAGCACAACAGTTTGTTTGTCCGTCCATTCAATCGGATCAATGGCGGAGCCAACCTCGTGGCTGGCCAGCAGGTCTCTCAACTGCTGTCCAAGTGTGCCCATGGAATCGGTTACCCCAATTGCTGCTTCAGCATTTCCTTCACTCAGGGCTGAGGTAAATTGGCCAAGCACTTCAAGCAGTGTTTCGTGCGATACGTCTTCGTTCTGCGCGAACCATAGTATAGCTCCGAATTCACGCCGGGTAACCAGCATTCACTAACTCCGGTAACTGGCGTTAATTTTGATGTAGCCTTCCGTGAAGTCGCAGGTGAAGAAACGGGCACAACCGTTGCCTTTGCCATTCAGCCTGAATTCAATGCGGATGTCAGGAGTATTCAGCATATGCTTCAACACTTCCTCGTCGTACTTTGCAGCCAAACCGCCTCGGCAAACGGTAATGTTTTGCAGGTCAATGTTTGCTTCGGCTGGATCGAACTTCACGCCTGCATAACCCGCTGCCGCCAAAATTCGGCCCCAATTAGCGTCATTTCCATATATAGCCGTTTTCACCAGCGGGGAATTCGCAATAGCACGGGCAATTTTTTCAGCATCCACTTCTGTACGAGTGCCGATAACATCAATCGTGATTAGTTTAGTTGCACCTTCACCATCGCGAGCAATTTGAATCGCTAAGTCTTCCAGCAGATGCGTAAGTGCTTCTTCAAATAAATGCTTTTCCTTCGCTGATAGTGATGAACGAGAAGCACCGTTGGCCAGCAGAAAAATAGTGTCGTTAGTGGACATATCGCCATCAACGCATAGGCGGTTGAAGCTGCGGGCAGTGGCCCGTTTCAACATAGGCTTCAGGTCAGCAGGCGAAAGCTTCGCGTCAGTCATCACGAATCCAAGAGTGGTAGCCATCAGAGGATGAATCATGCCTGACCCCTTGGTCATGCCCGACAAAGTGACCACACCGCCCTTAGTAGCAACGCGGGCCGCAGCCCGCTTCGGAACCAAGTCAGTAGTAAGAATGGCTCGCGCTACTGATTCAAAATCACCATTCAACGACCTTACTAGCGAAGGCATGGCGGTTGTAATCTTTGAGCCGTCCAATTCCACACCAATCACTCCTGTGGATGCGGGCAGCACATGTTCCGCAGGAACCTTAAGAGCCTTCGCGACTGCTTTGCATGTGTCCAAAGCAACTTTTGAGCCCGTTCGAGTGGCGCAATTCGCGTTGCCTGCATTGACAACAATCACGCTAGCCTTGCCGCGGGAAGCTCTCAAGTTGGCCTTCGACAACACAACAGGAGCTGCTTGGACAAGATTAGTGGTGAATACTCCTGCCGCAGACGCTGTGACGTCAGACACGATAAGCGCAAGGTCATCACGCCGATCCTTGCGAATGCCAGCGTGGGCCGCCGCGTAACGGTAGCCAAGTGGAAGAGGAAACAAACAAGCCTCCAAAATATTAGTGATTCCATCGAAGGATAACAGTAATTGTTTACTGCTTGCTTGAATCTCTTAGGGAATTCTACTGGGATTGATTGAATATTGGGTGCTTGCTAGGGTTGGCTCAACTTGGCGAACAAAGTATTGAAGTCTACGCTGAGGTTGATTTCAGGCAGTTGACCCACTAAATCTTCGATTTCGCGAATGCCACGCGAATCAGCAGAAAATAGCTTTCGCGCTTCAGGGTCAACGATCCAAATGTGTTGGATACCGAAGCGGGAGTAGTCTGAAGTTTTCAACAGTGTGTCCGCCACACGGTCACCAGCAGATAGAATTTCAATGACCAAGTACGGTGGCCGCGTAAAGATTTCTTCGTGTTCAAAAGGCGTGCGAACAACGCAAACATCGGGGATCCGATACCTTTTCTCGCCAACAGTATTTTGAACGCGGACGCGCTGCTCTGTGATGACTCTGATTAAAAATCTATCTTCCAATGCTCCGAAAAGCATTGTAAGCAGCGCCTGTAGCCGGCTATGTGTATAAGTACCCACGGTACGCTCCACTAACTCCCCGTGAACGTATTCCCGATCAGGGTGATATGACGTGGAAAGATATTCTTCCAAAGCTACAAGTGTACTGGTCGCCATGGTTTCATTATACTCCTCGCTAGCCGCCGAAGACTTCACCTGAAATTGGGCGCTGCCCGTTCACAAACGCATCAGAGGTTATCCGTTTGCGGCCTTCCTGCTGAAGCTCTGTCACGTCCAATAATGTGTCGTTTTTGCAGCTTACGAATATCCCTTTTCGAATGGCATGAATTTCTCCAGGAATACCTTTCATTGTCTCTTGCGCTGCATGAGCGGCCAGAATTTTCCAAGGTGTGCCTCTAAATGTTGTGTAAGCACCGGGCCAGGGATCAAAACCACGAAGTCGATCCGCAATTTCCGCAGCAGTGCGATTGAAGTCGATTCGACCATCCTCCCTTTTCAGAATCGGCGCATAGGTTGCCTTCGAATGATCCTGAGGAATAGCATGTATAGTACCTGCTTCAAGCCCTTTGAGTGTTTCAATCAGCAGCTCCGCACCGAGCATGGAAAGCCTTTCGGCCAAGGTCGGAGAAGTATCGTCTGGCAGGATTGCGATCTCCGCTTTCAACAGCATATCCCCTGTATCCATGCCAGCATTGATGCGCATGGTTGTGACGCCTGTAGTGACTTCACTGTTTGCGATAGCCCATTGAATCGGCGCCGCACCCCGATATTTTGGCAACAACGAACCATGAACATTGATGATCCCGAGTCGTGCCAGATCGATGACCGCTTGTGGCAAAATTTGCCCGTAACCAACTACTACCATGGCAGGTACATTGAATTCCGCCAGCTTGGCAATTTCTTCGGGACGGCGAATCCGTTCCGGCTGCAACACAGCAATACCATGCGCTATAGCGGCTTTCTTGACTGCGGATCGAGTAAGTTCCTGGCCTCGTCCGCTGGGCCGATCAGGCTGGGTATATACGGCTTTGACGTTGTGCCCGGCGGCAATCAGGGCTTCAAGAGTTGGTACAGCAAATTGCGGCGTTCCTAGAAAAACTAGGTCCACTCGCCCGCCTTCTGCAGTTTTTTGATTTTGCGCTTAATCAGATCCCGCTTCAGTAAGCTTATGTGTTGAATGAAAAGCACACCATTCAAATGATCGATTTCATGTTGTATCGCGCGAGCCAGAAGCTCCTCACCGGTTACTTCAAAATGCTCACCTCGAACATCTTGAGCGCGAACCGTAGCCGTCAACGCGCGACGGACATCTTCGCGGAAACCAGGGATGGAAAGGCAACCCTCTTCCCCAACTTGCGTTCCATCCAGCTTGACGATTTCCGGGTTGATCAGAACTATCTTATCTTCAGGTTTGGCACCGGAGGAAACGTCAATCACGGTGAGCCGCTTCGATACATTCACTTGTGGTGCGGCCAGCCCAACACCCTTGGCCGAGTACATGGTTTCGAACATATCGTCCACGAGTTTGCGGAGCTCGGAACCGAAATCAGTAATGGGCTCGGCCACCGTTTCAAGCACTGGATGCCCATATTTGGTGATCTCGAGTTTCATCAGTAGTCCTTCACTTGTTGCCGATATCCATCGTAATTGCGGCGCGTTTCCAGAAGTGAATCGCCGCCGAACTTTTCAAGCATGGCTTGTGCCAGCACCATTGCCACCATCGCTTCCCCAATCACACCGGCCGCCGGAGCAACGCAAATATCACTGCGTTCGTAGGCTGCCTTTTCAGGATCGCGAGTTTCCAGATCGACACTCTCCAGAGGACGACGCAAAGTGGAGATCGGTTTCAATAGACCGCGAACCAGAATGTCCTGCCCGTTGGTAATTCCGCCTTCCAAGCCACCAGCGCGATTTGCGCCGCGAAAAAACTCTCTATTTTCCTTATTGTAGTGGATCGTATCCTGCACTTTGGAACCGAAAGCTTCCGAACCTTCCTGTGCAAATCCAACTTCCACACCCTTCACCGCCTGCATCGAAACAATGGCCTGAGCCAATCGTCCGTCAAGGCGAGTGTCCCAAGTAATATGCGAACCAAGGCCAATGGGAAGGCCATGGGCAACCACTTCAAAGATGCCGCCCACAGTATCACCAGTGCGGTAAGCTTCGTCCACAACTTCCTTCATGCGCGCTTCAGCGGCGGGATCAACACAGCCCAGCATTACTTCGTCCTTCAGACTCAGAGCCACCAGTTCATCCCAGGTTGCACTACGGCCAAGGCGCTCCGGACCAACGGCGATCACATGGCTGAGTACTTCAATTCCGAACTCCGCCAGAAAAGCTTTGGCGATTGCCCCAACGGCCACGCGCATAGTGGTTTCCCGTGCTGAGGCGCGTTCCAGAATGTAGCGAGCATCGCGATAATTGTACTTAATTCCTCCAGCAAGATCGGCATGGCCAGGGCGTGGGCGCGTTACCGGCTTCGTATTGGTTTCGGAACCAATGTAATTTTCCACCGGCAGAATTTCCGTCCAATTCTTCCAGTCTTTATTCTGGACAATGATGGCGATGGGTGAGCCGATGGTTTGCGAATGGCGCACGCCAGCGACAAGTTCCGCCTGATCGGTTTCAATTTTCATGCGGCCACCGCGGCCAAAGCCTTGCTGGCGACGCCACAATTCACGGTTTATTTTCTGGAGAGAGATCGGCACACCAGCGGGCAGACCAGTAACCGTAGCCACCAGGCATTCGCCGTGCGATTCCCCCGCTGTTTCGTAGCGGAACATTATAGGGATGTTTCTATTGTAGGGGATTGGGGGAAGCGGGACAAATTTGAGTGGGCAGGAGAGGATTTACTATTCAATAAATTGGTTTGGCACTACAGTTGAGCATGACAATTCAAGATGTTAAAAATATCGGGGCAAAACCGTTGAAAAAGTGCTTACAAATGTGCAGATGTTCGGCAGAACGCTTTGAGAGATAGTAGTATATACTTCAGTACGGTCATTTGTAACCTACATAGCCCAGTCGAGGTAACTAAAGTGCATTTGCATCTAAACAAGATCAGCCCCATTAGCTTTTTCGGTGCCGCAATTTTGCTAATGTGCATGTTCGCAGACGCTCAGAGCGCAACTGTAAACATTGATTCAGTCGACCCTCCCTTCATGGTCGTTGGGCAGCCGACAACATTGACTCTAAAGGGAAGAGGATTTAATCGCCAAACCTTTCCATTCTTAAATTTTTACTTTGAGGGCACATACAAAGGTAATTACGGAAATCCAATAAGTTTTGTAAGCGAAACTGAAGTCAAATGGCGTCTCCCAGGAACGGGTGTTTCTAATCCCAATTGGACCGCAACTATCTCAGTGTCTAATGGGATCGAAAAATCGAACGAAATTCCAATAACCTTGCTTCCTTCACCTCCAACTCCGCAATTTATTGTGAACACAATTGCCGGAGGTGGTGTGTTGAACGGCATTCCGGCGCTTTCAATGTCCTTCGCTCAATTCGGCATTAATACAGGTCCACAGTACAGTGTCACGTTTGGTGGCACATTTGATATGGCCCTGGGGAGCAGCGGAGACATATTCGTAGGAGGTTATGCAGCCGTTTACAAAATCAACTCGCGCGGCATAGTCGACACGATTGCCGGTATTGGGGTGCCTGGATATTCTGGAGATGGTGGTAAAGCTTTAGATGCGAGAATGAACTCAATACAGGGCGTTGCTATTGATGATTCACAGAATATTTACTTTTCCGATACTTTCAATAATCGAATACGAAGGGTGGACGCGAAATCTGGCATGGTAGCTACCTTGGCTGGAGATGGCAACTTCGAGCTTCCCCGTGTCGGGATTTCCAAATACTTAGCGACTTCGTTGTCTCTGATCAATCCCGCTAAGTTATTTTTAGATAAACGTAATAACCTGTTCGTGAGTGAGGCATTCCGAATTAGTAGAGTGGATCTAACCACTGGGAAGATCACGAAAGTTGCAGGTTCGGATGATTTGAGTCAAACCGATCCAGGCGACAACGGCCCCGCACTAAAGGCAAGGATCTTGCCAGGGCAGCTCGCGGTTGATTCCGGCGGCAATGTATTTATTCTTGATGGCTACGGACTGAGACGTATTGACGCGAATACAGGGATTATCGCCAAGGCGTGGGATGCCACATTGGGAAGCCCGACAGGCATCGCAATTGATAGTTCTGACAATTTGTACGTGTGTTATGGCAACCCAACTGGAAGTACGATTGCGATACGAAAGACCAGCCTGTCCGTCAACGGGGGTAGCTCCACCATCGTGCAGTTTCCTCGTCCAACAACCGGCGGCCCGGTTCGTATTGTGGTTGGGAATTCGGGCGACTTCTACTTTTGGAATGCCCTACAAGATCCCATTTTCCGTCTTACGTCTGGATCGAGCACGCCCACACGTTTCGCGGGCGGAATGGCGGCTGGGGACGGTGGATTAGCGACGTCCGGACAATTGTCAGCACCGCAATATATAGCCACCGACCCTAAGGGCAATATTTTTGTATCTGATAGGGTACATAAAAGAGTTAGACAGATCGCAGCGGAAACAGGAGTAATCGCATCTATTGTCGGCACTGGAGTGACGGGGAGCGACGGGGATGGAGGCCCGGCTTCACGGGCTACACTCGCGGGTCCTCGGGGGCTGGCGACTGATGCTATTGGTGACCTTTACATTGCGGATGGGCTTCGTGTCAGAAAGGTTTCGATGTCTACCGGGTTAATTACAACCGTGGCAGGAAGTGGAACTGGTGGTTTGGATGGTGATGGTGGACCTGCTACCCAAGCAGGCATTCAAGCACAGGATATTGCGATAGACAAAACCGGCAACATCTTTATCGAAGCCGATCCGTTTTTCTTTTCATCTGATCGATTTGAAGAGGTGCCCATCTCTTCCGGCTCCAGAAACACGATGCGTAAAATCGACGCGAAAACCGGAGTGATCAACACTGTTGATTGGTTTGATCTTGCGACACTCAGAAGCATTGATAGCAGCGGAGCAGTATATCGTCGCTTCGGAGCTGGCGTGACACAGACTTCTGGTGGTAGCGTCCCGATTGCTCTCCAACTAATAGGCCAAAGTGGTGGGTACGATGGAGACGGTAGCCTCGCGATGTTATCTCGATTCGGCTGTGTTGGCACGGTTGTGGTGGATAGCCGGGACAGAATACATGTGGCGGATTGGTGCAACAACCGAATCCGTACACTCGCTAGGTCATCGGCACCCAGCCCGATTGTTAACTCGGCTACAGCTTCTTTCGGGCCTATCGTTCCTGGTGAAATAGTGTCCATCTATTTGAAGGGAATTGGGCCGTCGGTGCCAATTCAGGGTGAGCTTGATGAAAAGGGACTCTTACCATTGACGCTTTGAGGGATTTCCGTGTATTTCGGGGGCGGTCTTTTAGGTTTTTTCTCCGGTAAAGCCCCGCTCACCTTCGTATCGGCAGATCAGATTAACGCCATAGTCCCTTACTCAGTAGCAGGCAACCCTACCGTACCGTTTTCGATTGACGGCGACAACGGCTACTTTGGCTTTGGAGTTGTTCCTGTTGCGAGGACATCGGTGGGGATCTTCACGCAGAGTGGAAGTGGGAAAGGAGCCGCAATCGTGTTGAATCAAAATGGTACGACTAACAGTGGGGGAAATCCTGCCCCACGAGGGTCAATAGTTACTTTCTATGCCAGTGGGTATGGTCAAACTGATCCAGCAGGGGTAGATGGTAAGCCCGCTTGTGCCCCTTTGCCTAAGCCCCTTGCGTCGTCTTCTGTTACCATCGGTGGGATCAACGCTGAAGTGCTCTATGCAGGCGCTGCGCCCGGAATGATCGGGGTCATGCAGGTAAATGCCCGTATACCCCTTAATGTTGTGCCCGGGAACGCCATATCAATTTTCTTAACAGTCGGTAGCACCAGCCAGCAAGGCGTTACAATTGCTGTCAATTGAGCCAATAATCCTAGGTGCTGGCTGCGCCACAATTCATGGTTTATTTTCTGGAGAGAGATCGGCACACCAGCGGGCAGGCCAGTGACCGTAGCCACCAAGCATTCGCCGTGCGATTCCCCCGCTGTTTCGTAGCGGAACATTATAGGGATGCTTTTATTGTAGGGGATTGTGGGGAAGGGGACAAATTTGAAAACTGGAATTACGGAGATGAATATTCAATGGCTTGATAACAAATCGGTAGGAGTTGTTGTAATAGGCTTTTTGATAGACTTGCAGTCAACATGACTGGCGGTAAATGATTTACCATCAGGAAAACACGAAATAGTTTCGTCTTTCGGTTCGAACAAATTGCTCCGCGCCCTTTACGAGAGAACAGTGACTACACAATATCTGATGAAGAACCCGGCCGAAATTGCACGCTTCAAGGACTACACTCATGTTCACATGAACAAATTTCTAATCGAGGCTGATACCCATGGCATGGGTAAAGAGCTTTCTGCGGAGCGACGAGTTGAGATTACCAACAACTTTAGTCAGGTGAAAGAGAAATTTGCTGAAGTTGTGTGCAAGTGCTGCAACAAGACTCGGACCCAAGGCTCGTGGACAAGAATGTCAATTGAGGCGCAAGCTCGCGCGATCAGCGACGAGTTAAGGTCAATATATTCAATAGCTTACCTGGAGCCCACGTTCTTAATGCATTCTACTGATTGGGGCTTAAATATTATCAGTGATCTTACGAGTGGCAAGGTGGAACTACTAAACGATGAAACTGAAGCTAATCACGCTGCTCGAGCTGTGGTCCTGGCTTGTAAGTTGATGGGTCACTTAGCGCAAGGTATAGATGACTATTACAAGTTGAATGCAACGGATTGTTGTACAAGGATCACAGACGGTGTGAATTTGGTCACGAAGGAACTTCTAGTTGTAGACTCAGCAAACGACGCAACGCTTCCTTGATCCTTTAGCTACTTTTCGAAGAGGATTGCGGAGAAGCGGGACAAATTTATGGGGATTCGCGGGCTTCCTCGATGGCGGCTTCCACCTGTTTTACTATTTTCGGATGCAGTGTTGATCCACCATGAAAAGGGACAACCACCCTGATGGATCTCAATCCGTAAATTCGATGACTGCCTTTTGAACGAAGGCGGTTGAACCCGGCCGCCAGTAGCAGGGACTCTGCTTCTCCAGCGTTCCACCTTGGCAGTTTAGGCATGAACTTCTAGGGAAGTTGTGAATATTTCCTGGCTAAACGCGCGTGAGCGTTCCTCTTCCGTCAGCGTCTCCAAGTAGAGTTCAATCGCTTCACGGATGTTTGCTGTGGCTTCTTCTATGGTTTGACCTTGGGACTGACACCCTTTCAATTCAGGGCACCAAGCATAGAATCCATCCTCATCTTTTTCGATAACGACGCTCGCCTTGCGGATCATGATTTATTGTAGCGGGTTGCTCTGGCGCTGGGTCAATTGCTACCAATAGTTTCTAGGTCGAATCGGCGAGGGTTAGTTAGACAGGTTCTAATTTTTGAAAAGGACCTATGTGAGAAAATGGGGGCAGAAGTGAAGTCACCGAAGCCCCCGAGGCAACATCCCGAACGCCCGATTATTGAGATGCTACTTTCGGAGTACGAGAATGGCACATGGAAAGGCGCGTCACTAGAGTGGCTTGAGGATAAGGAGAGAAATGCCGTCGAGGTTGTCGCGACGAAAGGCCACGGCGAAACCGTAGCGCTTGAGCATACTCTAATAGAGAAGTTCGTTGGTGAGAAAGACGATAATCAAAGCCTTATGTGCGCCTTTGCGAGGATTGACAAGAATCCGGATCTCGTTTTACCGCAGCGCGACCTCGAGGTAGTTATAGAAGTCGGGGCGTTGCAGAAAGGATACGACTGGAATGCGATTGGAGAGGAACTTCTTGTCTGGCTGAAAGCAAATCACGAAGCCGCACCATATGGCAATTCAAAGCACATTGCAAGGCTAGGTGGAAAATCGAAGAAAGAGCCGCTATCGTTGACAATCTCCCTTCACTGCAGAAAAACTCCCGGCATAGAGGGTTCCTGCCTGTTGTTACGAGACAGTGTACCCCAAACGCTGGATAAGGTCATAGAAAAGGCTTTGAAGAACAAGATTCCAAAGCTACTGAGGACGGAAGCCGACAAACACATACTCCTGCTTGAACGCGATCAGGTTTCTAACGGGAGTGGCAAAATTGATCTGGAGTTACAGAAGCAACTTCCTTGCCTGTCATCGAAATTACAGCTACCGCCTGAATCAAGCGGGCCTTTTGAGAATTTGGAGATTTGGCATGCGAACACGTCACTGCGTGATTCGTATCAGTGGGTCTACTTCAATCAATACCGATCGGGTCGGATACTGGAAGCGCTCACATTTCATAAGGGAATCTTACAGCAACGAAACCCACATCTTCGTTAATAAAATGTACAATCGAACTTCCTTGACTTGATCCTAAGCTCAACGCGAAGTCCGGCGGCCGCTAACATATCAAAGAGCGTCCCGACGGAAAAGTTCTCGATGTGGCCCCTCAACAAATCAGTAATTTGGGCTGCAGGGACACCCATGAGGGAAGCCGCTTTGCGCTTCGTTAATCCACACTCTTCAATGTAGTTTTGCAGCGCGATCATGATTTCGGCCCGCACGCGAAGATTCTCGGCTTCAGCCGGAGCGAAACCACAATCAATGAAGACGCTGCTGTTACCTTTCGTCTTGCGCATTATCGTCAGGAAACTCAATTCCCGCATAGATTTCAGCCGCAGGAATCTCAATTTCCAAGGATCTAATCTTGATTATCGAATTCAGTCCTTCATACTTCCGCAGGATCCACTGAACCTCTGACTCTTTGTAGAACACTTCAATCATTGGCTGGTCTTGCGCGACCAAAACGTACTCTGTAAAGGAGGGTAGGCGGGAATAGAGAGCGAATTTTCCGCCGTGATCGAAATCCGACGTTGTGGGCGATAAAATTTCGACGATCACCTTTGGGTTCGTTATAGCATTCGCTGATTCTGCGCTGTATTGGAATTTGCCACAAATAACAGCAAGGTCAGGGTAGACGTAGTTGCTGGCAGTGGTCTGCACGCGAGGGGCTCCGGCTACGAAGCAAGGGCCGCCTTTTAAGCGTGCGACAAGACAGTGTGTGACATTCGCGAGAACGACTGAGTGCTGTGGAGTTGCCGCAACCATGGGAAAAAGTTCCCCGTTGTGGTATTCCAAGGGACACTCCGATGCGTCATCCATGGCGAAGTATTCTTCGACTGTCAATTTGCCAGCGAGTTGTGCGCCCATCCTCCTATTATCCCAAAAACGGCAGTTGGAAGCCATAATCGTGAAATGCAGCTTGACGCTCCGAGGCAGGGAGTATCGAGAAGTCTCGCGCATCGAATTTTCTGCAGACGGCAAGCCGCTAACCGAAACGAAAACGCAAACGGAAAGAGAAGTAGCATCCGATGGCGGGGACAAGGGCAAAGATATGCCACTCAAGTCGTCTACTTCCGTTCTGATTTTCGACGCTTGAGCCTCTCCCTGGATGTACAATTGACCTGAACCTCAATGACGAAACCAGCCAATTTCTCAGCCCTCACATTGTTGGGCCTGGCAGTTCTTGGTGTGTAATTCTCTGGGAAAAATTGCTTAGAAGATTCGGTTGCCCTTGAATGCCATCGAGACAACCATGCCACTGTACAATGCAACGTAAGTCATAAGTTGGGGCTCGTCGACAATACAAGTGGAGGAAGCTGACGTGCAATGCCAAGCCAGATTTATTCCACTCCACCAGCACGGCGGATCAGCATAGCATTACGCAAACGCACATCGGCACCGGCCCGCGTGAACATGGAACCTTCGGCAATTGTTTCGTAGCGCTTCATAAATCCAAGCGGAGTTTCCCCGGTGGAAAAATGTGTATTCACTTCAGCTCCGTGGCTAATCAGAAACTCAATCATTTGCGGACACCCATAGATCCCCGCAGTGGCCAAAGCGTTGCTTGTTCCTGATTCCTGGGCGTTCACGTCTGCCCCGGCTTCTACAAGCAATTCCATTGACCGCACTCCTTCCGCGCAACCAGTTCCTCCCATGTATGCCGCGGATATTAAGGGTGTGCGAGTCAATTGCCCTTTGTTTGGATCTGCACCATGCTCCAGAAGGATACCTGTTATTTTGGAACGAAACACGGCACGGTAGAGTGGAGTTTCATCGGAGCCATTCAATGCGTTTACGTCCGCTCCGGCGGCAATTAGCTTTCGAACACACGCGGCATGATCCCCTTGCCGAAATTTGAGAATTCCTTCCGGGTCGGTTGCCCAGTGCAATGCGGTGCTGTTTAGTTCGTCCCGCGCGTTGACGGCAGAACCACTGCTTAATAGAGTTTCCAACTGAGCCAGGTCGCCTTGAAAAGCAGCGTTGGCCAGGGGATTCTTTTCTGTTGCTGATTCAGCCAGGGTCTGGTTTGTGAAACCGTTAAAAATGGAGATTGCTGCAGCCAGACCCATGATGGCGAGGATGGTGTTCCGGTTGTTCACATCAGTCTATCGGCCGTTTTCTTGAACATCTACAGCAGCACGCGGATCATTTAATAGGCGCAGATAGACCACCCAGCAACCGGTAGCCGACAAACTTGGAATCGTGATAAGACTCGGAAATCCGATGGGTTTTAAGCAGGTCGTTGCGCCAATCGTCGTATTGTGGACCGGATGGCAGAATGAGGAAATCATAATGGGATTCGGCGAGTTTGGTATTAAGTTCAGGGAGGGAGCAGCGGCCTTGAATACACAAAAGGCAGCCGAAATGAGTTGGATCGGGGGCGTAAAGACGGGAGCAGTTCTCGACACCAAACACTGCTGGGTGAGCGTTCCGCTGCCCCAGAGAAAACAGAACAGGAGTTGTGGGCAATGCCTGGCTTAAGTACTTGGTTTCATCTACCTTTTTGAAAAGATACGCGAGTTGAAGGCTATTCACCTCAAAAGTCAAGATGGACATAAGGGCGAATAGAAACGATGAGAAAACTCCGAATCGAAAGAAATATTGCATCCAATGTGGCGATTGAAACTCCATTCGCGAAGCTGCTCCGGCAACTACCAATGTAATTAAAGTGAACGGTACGATGGCGTAGCGCAAACTGCTAAGCATGGTGGACCAGTAGGCCAGATAAAGGATTACCAGGAATGCACAAGCGCGTCGTGCTGGGGTCCATTCGCGCCGTAAGAGAATGGGAATTGGGGCAAAGAACACCAGGAACATTCCGGCGGGATTTGAGGTAGGTGATTCGAAGGCATCCGATCCGTGGAAAAACAGATACCAGGGCATGGTGACATACCTTTTGATGACGCTGGAGGCAGATTTGCCATGTTCGTGCAAACCACCTTGCACTGTCGTTAGAATGCCTTCAGGAAAGATGGGATTGCCAGTGCGCAGGAACGTATCGAGGTGCCAGGAGAAACCGGAAATGGCTAGCACCGCACAAAGAAGAATGGCTGCTCGCCAAGGACGGGACTGACGATAGACGGCGAATGCGAAGAGCATTGCAAGAGGTATGGCACCGAAGAGTGCAACGTGCTTGACGCCGAAGCTTTGGCCGAGGAAAAACACTCCAGCCACTATCCAGGCAAAGCCTCTTGCTTTCGTCCATTGGAGAAATGCATAGAGACTGGCCAATTGGAAAGCGGCGGTTGCCATGTCATTCTTGGGAACGCTCCCTGTCCAATGTAGGAACGGAAGAGTGCCAGCGGCAACTACACCGATTAGGGCTGCAGAGGGGCTTTCGCCGCACTCGCGGGCAATGCGGAAGGCGGTCCACAAGAACAACAAAAAGAACAGCGGCGCCACCATTTGAGCAGCTGCTCTTCCACCGAGAGATGAGGCAAGGGACAAAAGAACTTCAAAGCCTTGCGGGTAAAAACTTTGGGGGATGGATGAGACTGGTTGGAGGCGGTGGGTAGCGTTATAGAACTCGGCTAATGGCAAATGGTAGAAAAGAACGTCGAAAGCCATCACAGGGGTTAGCATCATGAGGAGGCTGCAGCAAGCGAAGATAAAAGCGAAGAAGACGGTTAAGCCTACGGTTGGGGTTGCGAGTCCATTGGCACCATTCCAGGCGCGAAATGGATGGAGCATTGAAGAAAAAGCGGAAGTCCGCAAGAGGAATGGCAGCGGTACGCATAATACAGCAATGAATACCAAAGGATAAAACCAGCCTAACCGGCCGACTGCGGTCAGCACCAGAATGTAGGATCCCAGCCCAAGTAGGACGGCTATGGGAGCTTCAGAAATCCGGAGGGACAGCCGTTGGGATATCAGAAGCCCAGAAGAGAAAGCGGCCAAAGCCATCCAAAGAGTGAATAGTGTGGCGCGTGGTTGGGCTAGCATGCAAACGACCAGAAGGATGACAGCAATAAGGTGGAGTTCGTATCGCCAAAAGCCTTTGGAGCGAAGCTTGGAATGGGCTAGGGCGGCCGTAATTAAGAGAAGTGGAAGAGCCTGAATTAGAAGAAAGAGGGGTCCAGTATTTCGAAAAAAATCGACGTGCCATAAAAATGGTTGAATGCCGAGGAGAATGCCACAGATTAGCCAGACTAATGCGAAACACAACTTCCAGGGCAATTGGGAGGTTATCGACAAATCACTACTATAACAGCCCTTGGTTTTGATCGTACGCAGGCCCTAGCTGCCGGGAAAAATCACCTCATCAAAATATCAGGTCTTCTTCCGCACACCATTTTGAGTCGTGCAAGCCGCTTCGCCGAAATGATATCTCCTTTGTTTGGAAACAGCTTTGGTACGCCGGTACCACGTTTGGGCGTGGAGTAAGTGTACTCACTTAAGACTTGTAATTAAATCCTTAATCTATTTATTAGATACAGAATATCCAGTACTCTCGAATCTGTACACTCTTATCGCTGCTAGAACCATTGGTGAGGAGTGTTTGGGAAGAAACCTACAGATGAAATCCGAATCAATACTTGGTCGAACAATACAACGTCGTAGAGAGCGCCAGGGCGGCTCCGTGATCATAGAATCTGCATTAACGTTGGTCCCTCTATTGTCCTTCATTTTTGCCACTTTGGATATTGCAATGGCTGTAACGATGCAGAACACGATTCAGTTTGCCACCCGTCAGGGTGTCCGCTACGCAATTACGAGCCTATATCGCTCTGGGATGAATCACGATGAGTCAATTAAGTACACAGTGGTTGCCAACAGTATGGGGATGATCCCATTCATAATGCCCACAGGCGGCAGCCCGGCACCCAGCACCAACCCATACGATTACATAACCATTAAATACTACAATCCCAGCACCCTTGCAGAAGTTACCGGAACCGGCTCCAACCGCGGTGGCAATATTTGCAGAATCACTATTACAGGACTGCGCTATTCCTGGATGGGTCCACTTACAAGAGGTACCACCGCTTTGAATATGTCTGCAGCTTCGTCCGATGTTATGGAGGCCTCACCCAATGGCGTACCACCAACACGTTAGTCAACTTCGCCGGACGAAAAGCCGCGGCACAGCGCTGGTAGAATTCGCCATTGTGATGGGGATTATGATTCCGATGTTCTTCGGAATGGTTGTGATTGGGCTGTCCTCCACATCTGGGATTCAAGCTGTACAGGTAACCAGAGATTTAGGTCATATGTATAGCCTGGGTGTCGACTTTTCGTCCGCAACGACGAATGACGAATTGGCACTAGATTTGGCACAGGGTTTGTCACTGACCCCTTCGGGAACTGGTGTGGTTCTTTTCACACAGATCAAGCAGGTGTTCACCGCCGACTGTACTGCCCAGGCATTAGGCAGTTGCCCTAATGCGAATCAATTCGTTATTGTGCAGCGGTTGAAAATTGGCAATGGGACCGTCCGCACCAGCACTTTCGGCACCCCAACCGCAACATACGTTGATGCTAAGGGAAATATATCGCCTGCGAACTACCTAACAATAGGTTCGTTGGTCGCTGCCAATACGGAAGTCCTTCCGGCGGTGGCAGCGGGGAATTCCGTATATGCGACAGAGTCTTACTTTCAATTGCCCGCACTTCAATATCTCAGTCCGTTTGGTACTCCAATCAATGGAATTTATTCTATATGCTTCTTCTAACTGGTCGACAAAATAATCCGCACTCGCTCGTTCATTCTGCTGCACTCAATCGCAGGAGAAGGCACCAAAAAGGCATTTCTGTGTTTGTTTTCGGCTTTTGCTTGGCCTCCATTGTTCCGGTAATTGGTTTGGCTGTGGATCTTAGCATGATGTACATGGCTCAAACCAGATTGTCCTCTGCTGCTGACGCGGCTGTTTTAGCAGCTGCCCGTGGACTAAGCCGCGGATCGAACGATACCAATCAGACGGCGACAGCCGTTAGTACAGCTTCGGCATACCTGCTGAAAAACTTCCCCACTGGAGTTTTCCAAACTTCAGGACTTGATTACACCACAACTGTGGACACCAGCACCCCCAACGTGCGAATCGTCAACACAACTGCATCGGCCAATATTCCGATGATGTTCATGCGGTACGTGGGACCCACCAGCATGGTGATTCGCGCCACTGCACAGGCGACGCGCCGGGATACCAACGTGATGATGATTCTTGACCGTTCGGGTTCTATGTCGGCCAGCAGTTCATGCACTCCGATGAAGGCGGCGGCACAGGCCTTTACTGGTATGTTTGCTCCGGGCCGGGACAATGTTGGGCTTGTCACTTTTTCAACGGATGTTCAATTGAACAATGTCGCATCAACCAGCTTTACTACTGTTAACACAAACATTGCGAACATCACCTGCCAAGGCAGCACAAATACAACTCAGGCGCTGTGGACAGGCTATAGAGAGTTAATCCGGTTGAATCAATCCAATGCCTTAAACGTACTTCTACTGTTCACGGATGGTCAACCTACGGTTACTCCGATCAGCAGTTTCATTAAAGCAACCAGCCCGTGCCAGGCTTCGTGGAGGGGGACGTGGAAGAATGTGGTTATTGGCGGTTATACCAATCCAAACTCTGCCCCCTTGGGTTTCTACAATCCGGCAGCCACAGGCCTTGATCAATTTCCTTCAGGAAGCGACACTTGTAGCGTTGTTACAAACGGCATCGGAACTGTAACTAACGACGTTTCCACGGTAGCCACCACTGATATTTATGGCAATTCCGTTAACGTGCCCAGTGGGGTGACGGGTTACGGCACCGTTCCCGCGAGCCCTGCTATCAACTGGACCAATATGATTAACGTGGCGACCAACACTTCGTACGAGGCGGCTCGCCATATTCGCTTGGGCGATCCGGTGTCTCCGGCAGTCACTACAGCACAGGGTGGCACATCCACTTCAATTGGCGGTGTTTTCATTTACACCATCGGACTGGGAACGGCAGCATACCCGGCTGACATTGGGTTCCTGAAAGATGTCGCGAACGATTTGGGATCGCCTAACATTACAAGGAACGGCTCACCGCAGCGCTCGGGGATTTTCGTGGACGCTCCAACAATTGCCGATCTCAACCCGGCCTTCCAACGCGTGGCATCGGAAATTCTCCGATTGTCTCGTTAATCAACAACCGCAGTAACTCCCGCACAAAGCCGGTCCGCAAGGACCGGCTCTTTCATTTCCCGGCTGATATCGCCTCCAAGGCAGCATGTTGCAGTCTCAGTTAACAGTTGGTTCTCGCCAACTCAATCCACAGAAAAACAAACCCAATTCACTTTGACTTGTTAGACTGAATGGTCACAAGAACTAGATGATCTGGCATTCCATCACCAACCCCGCTGACCCCGAATTAGACCAGCTCGCCCAGCGCTACAACCTCCATCCACTACACATTGAAGATTGCCGGAATCGGTCCCAAGTCGCAAAATTAGAGGAAAACCCCGGCTATCTTTTCCTCGTCCTGAAACCAGTAGAGGTTCACCACGACGGTGTACACATAGTCGACCTCGATGTTTTCCTTGGCCCCGATTTCGTCATCACCGTTGAAGAAGATCCCTGCCCCCGTACTCGGGAGTTGCTTGCAAAGATCCGCTCCAATGGCGATGGTCAAAGCGCCGACCAGATTTTCTATAAAATTGTCGACGTCCTGGTGGATTCCTACCCACCAGTAATTGACCACTACGTCGAGATAATCGACCAACTTGAAGCGGATGTTCTGGGTCATCCTGATCCCAAGATGCTGCAAAAGATCCTGGTTACCAAGAGAGCACTCCTTGAATTGCGCCGCATCATGAGCCAGACCCGGGAAGCAACTGGGCATCTTTTGCGCAGCCAAAGCCCCTTTATTGGCAAACCCCTGGCACCGTTCTTTCGCGACGTGTACGACCATGTGGCGCGCAACTTGGATCTGCTTGAAACCGAACGAGACCTGCTAACAGGCACTCTGGATATTTATCTTTCCAGCGTCGCCAACCGCACCAATCAGGTAATGAAAGTACTTGCAGTCATGAGCACAATCGCGCTTCCGTCCATAGTAATCTCTGGTTTTTTCGGAATGAATCTGAAGCAAATGCCGTTTAGCGACAATCCAAACGGCCCTTATATTGTGATAGCCATGATGGCCGCCGTAACGTTTAGCCTACTGATTTTACTTCGGCGGCTGAAGTGGATCTGATTTTCTTCCTTCACTCCTGCTACGATCAGAGTATGAAGATCTTCACCTCCTTCTTGTTTGTTACCACCATGGCTTTCAGTGCGGAAATGACCGGCTGGATCAGTGATGCCTCCTGCGGTGCCGGCAATGGCAATGGTTCGGAATCGGCGCGCGAATGCGCCAAACGCTGCATCAAAGACGGCGCAGCTCCTGTTTTCGTCACCGAAAAGGAAGGCAAGGTTTATCGCCTTTCAAACAGTGACATGGCTAAAACCCATCTGGATTCCAAGGTGAAAATCACCGGCGATGTAAAAGATGGCAAGCTGGTCATTGCAAAAATTATCGATGTGAAGTAAGCGATAACGCTTTCTTTACAAATTTGTTGAATCAAGTGCTAGCGGTTTCTAATATACTCTAGCTCTATGCGAAGCCTCGTGTTTTTTCTTGCGCTACTGCCTCTATTCGCCCAAGCCCCGAATGAAGGCAAGAAAAAGGGCGGTCCTCCTCGACCTCCTCAGAACCTGAAAGTCTTGAAAGTTCCCCCTGTAGATCTTCGTGCCACCATGGGCGAATTCCGCGGTGCATTGGGCGTCCAATGCACCCACTGCCATGTTCAAGGCAACTTTGCCAGCGATGAAAATCCTAAGAAGGAAATCGCTCGTCACATGATCACCATGACCGAAGAAATCAATGCCAAATTCCCCGATGGGAAAGTCCACGTTACTTGCTTTACTTGTCACCGAGGAGCAGTTTCTCCAGAAACTGTCGGTCCGCCTCCTCCAGCTGGTGGCCCACCTCCGCCGCCTGCACCGCCTAAATAGTTCCCTGGTGGGAACTCGCATTGTGTTCAGGCCTCTTGTGAAGTTTGCCGGGGTCTGAACATTATGCGAGAATCAAACACACTCCATCATGAAATCATTCCTGTTCTTCTTGCCACTGTTCGCCCACTCCCAAATAGCGGAACAGTTCCATCCACCCAAAGCAGGCTGCTGCTTAACCGGCTCGCTCAGAGTCTAGCCGATCAATTGCAGGATTGGAACCAACTAGGCCGCTATCACGACGACAACGCCAAACTCAAGGCCGAGCCAGTCCCTGCGGGGAGGGTTGTGTTCCTGGGAGATTCCATCACCGACGGTTGGAAGCTGGCGACCTACTTTCCTGGCAAGCCCTATGTAAATCGCGGCATTAGCGGACAAACCACGCCCCAAATGCTGGTCCGCATGTTTCCCGATGTCATCAACCTAAAACCCAAAGCCATGATCTTACTTGCCGGAACCAACGACATTGCCGGCAACACCGGATCCGCAACTTTCCAACAGATCACTGAGAACATCCAAGCCATCTCCGAGTTGGCCCAAGCCCACAGCATCAAAGTGATTCTATGCACCATTATGCCGGTAAGCGATTATGGCCCTAGGAAGATGACGCCGAAGCGTCCACCTGCCGACATATTGAAGTTGAATGATTGGATTCGCGCCTATGCCGCTAAGTCAGGAGCAATCGTCGCTGATTATTTCAAAGCAGTAGTGGATGACAAAGGCATGCTCAAGGATGGGTTTTCCCGTGATGGTCTGCATCCCAACGACAAAGGCTATGAGCTAGTAGTTCCGGTTGCAGAAGAAGCCATCCAAAGAGCTCTTCGATAGTGCATCATTCCAACAGTCCATATGGAATCTGGGGAAAACCGCTCCTAGCCGCCCGAGGACTAATTTCTGTCATAACCCGAACTCCTCCTTCGATCCCATCGCCACAACATAGCTGGCCGATATCGTCTCCAGCGCAGACAACCAACGATAGCCTGGCACCCCAAATAGAGACCCTCGCTCAATCATTTGCCTGCGCGATTCCGGCATTGGTGATACGCCGAACTCCATGCCTCGCGTGATGGTCCGGCCATTCCAGGGTGCGTGGGTTCGGGAACGGTTTTCCTCCCAAATCCCACACCACGGAAAATCTGCACGCTTCCATTCGTAGCGTAACCAGGTTTTGGAGTTTGGGTTCCAGGCTCCAAAGTAAGCCAACTCTTCCGCTGGATTCATCAAGTGAGCAGTATAGCCTCCAGAAATTTTGTAATCAGGGTAGACGCGTAGGTCAACCGTACCTCCGTTCTTATGTGGAACTAGCGGCCAATCGAATTCCGCACCGGTTTTCTGATAACCTTTCCCTGCTGTGAAATCAGTTTCAATCACCTTCGATTTTGTGGCTGAAAGGTGGAAGCGTGTCAGTCCGTGCTCAAGGAATGGAGGCCCCAAAGTCACATGCTGGGTCCAGCCAATGGGCCGATCAAACGCCGCCAGGCTTTTTACCGTTTCCGTAATCCTGATCGCTGCCCCATCAAGCTGAAGCACCCGCTGAAATTCAATTTGTGCCAGAGGCAAAGTTGCTCGCTGGGTCATCCGCTGGCCCTCAGAGATAAGGTTGTAAGCCACGGTTGATCCTTCGCCGTGAACGGGAACACCCGCCGCCGCTTCACTTGCCGATGGGCCGCCAAAAATATCCAGGCATAAATTCTGCCCAGCAATTCCAGCCAATAAAAGGCTCTCGCCGTCGTTTCCATATTCAGTGTGCTTGGCCGGATCCCAGGTGGACGGTTCAATTGTGGACCATGGTGGAGTCCATAACGGATTCACGCCGCTTGGTTTATGAAGCAGTTCGGCAATGTGGCCCCCTTCGACCAATACCGTTACTCGTAGCTGATCGTTTTCAATCTGACATGCTTTGCGGTTGTTGAATAGAATTTGGGGCATAGTGTTTGAAGCGAACTTGTATTATCCTGAATTCCGGCGTCGCAAAACAAAGCCAATTTGAAGTTTGTGAAATTGGAAAAAGCCGAGGATGGCACTGCTTCAATGCAATTTGTTCTCTTTTCAACAGCTTGCCAAAAACACAGGGGCAGTTGCAAAACTTATGAGGCGCTGTGAGAAGGCAACCCGGAACTTGAAAAGAGGAGCGCCAGTCCGATGAAATTGCACCTATCTGTAAGGATTCCAAGTGAAAGTTATAATGGGTCCTTGATGAATCTTGTTTCACGGACGCTTCTTGTTACCTTGCTGTTCTGTCCCCTTGACTTGCCAGCGCAACCCTCGCCCGAAGCCGCCCGGACCGCATCTATCGAAGCTACAAAGAAAGCTATTCAGGCGGAGTGCGATAAAGCAGCCAATGGCAATTGGATGTTGTGGTATGAAAAGTTAACTCCATTCCGGACAGCGATACGGCCGCGGGTTGACGCCGCATTGGACAACCCACGGCATTCCGAAAACAATCCCTCATCCACATACGGCATCCTGCGTTGGCTCACTGACCCCAATCAATATGTGCACGCCAACACTGCAATCCATCTTGGATTCGTGGGAGATAAAGGTCCGCTGGTTTGGGCAAAGAAAACGCCAATGATTAACATTGCGGTGATGATGAAATCGTGGCTTGCCGCCCGTGGGATCGATTTGATTCTAGTCCCCGTTCCCGTGAAGGCAGAAATCTACCCAGACAAGTTGATTGCCGATCAAAAGCTGGTACCGGAAGATTTGAACGTAATTCCTCATATGCGAAGGCGCTATCTTGAATTTCTGAATGCCGGGGTTGAATTGATTGACCTCTACCCACTCTTGATGAAAGAGCGGCGCGAATCGAACGAACCAATGTATATGGTTGCCGACACGCATTGGATGCAGAAGC